>JAIQFW010000027.1 GCA_020073105.1 Terriglobia bacterium | reverse complement strand
CCGGTGATCCTCGTCGGCCACTCGTATGGAGGGGCGGTAATCACGGAAGCCGGCAATGACCCGAAGGTTGCCGGGCTGGTCTACGTGGCCGCATTCGCTCCCGACAAGGGCGAGTCAGTGTCTTCGCTGATAAAGGACCCACCGCCAGGCGCTCCGGTGCCACCGATTCTGCCGCCGCAGGATGGATATCTGTTTCTCGACAAGGCGAAGTTTCCTGCATCATTTGCCGCAGATGTGGAGCCAGAGACGGCCGCATTCATGGCCGATTCTCAAGTCCCATGGGGTCTGGACGCACTCAACGGCGCGATCAGCGAACCGGCATGGAAAACAAAGCCAAGCTGGTACTTGGTTTCCACCGACGACAAGATGATTCCACCGGATGCCCAGCGTGCCATGTCCAAGCGGGCGGGCTCGACGGTGATTGAGGTCAAGGGCAGCCATGCCATCTACGTGTCTCAGCCGGAGGCTGTCGCGGCTCTTGTCGAACAAGCCGCCAGAAGTGTGAAGACCTCCGCTGCCGCCTAGTAACCAGGGGGAGTTGCCGATCGAGACGACCGGTGTTTGTTCACGGGTCGAGGTCTGCCCGAGCATTGCGGCCGCATGGGTCTGCGGCTTACCTGATAACTGCTGTTAACGGCGATAACGCTCAAAACTACAGCCCGGCGAATTCTTGTCGCTTGACGGGCAACACGGAAAGAATCCCCTGGAAACGACTACCGCAGATTTGCGCGCCGTTTTAAGCGCTATGGTCAACTGGCAACTCACTCATATTATTTCTGTTACGCGTTGCCAGACACTTCAAACACACTCCAATCACACCACAATCACACGGCAATATCCGGGAAAAGAACACCAGTCCGTTGAGCCACCCTGCGCAGCGTCAGGATTGAGTCGAGGGACACCGACGCAGGGGACCCGCTTCTCCTCACCGGTAGTGTTAACGTCTGCTGAAGGAAATCCCTGAACAAACCAAAGTAGATTGCTCGTTTGCACCCGGCCATCCGGTCCGCGACAAACCAGAGCAGATCGTGGTTCGGTACAAGGTAAAGGAAGTGAGCGATCGAAGTCTCCTGTTCGATCCTCTCTCGAATGGCTCGATAGTGCTGTGCCGCCTTGGGTGTTCGTTCGTATTCCAGCGCAAACCTGCAATCTTGTCCGGCAAGACGCACGGTCACAATCGCGTCGTAATATTTCCAGTAACCGGTCGGGGTTAAGTCATTTCGCGAGCGAATCTCCGTTTCCGGCATCCAGTAGACCAGCGTTCCACTGCGCTTCAGTACCAAATGGATCTCGTTCAGTTCGAGGGAGTGGTGAAGACTGCTCTGAGCAGTGTTCGACCTGGGCGTACCCGCAGGTTGCACGTAGTGTTCCCCCCGTCCCGCGAATTCCGATACTCCAGCCTGTGAGAGCGAGTACACCGCTCCACGATTGACGAATGGCATTTCGCGCCGGATCAGCAGGCCATGTTCCATCAACCGGTGTACTCGGTTGTTGAAAGCGTTTCGTGATGAGGCGCTGTAGTCCAGTCTTAGGAACTCAAACAATTGGTGGTGGGTAATGAAACCTGAGTGCAGAACTTGCCGCAGGAGAGGGTAGTCCCGTGTTGGACTCAGCACGATCGACCCCTTCCAGTAGCGCATCGCCTGGCTCCCGTCATTCTCCCGCGCAGAACGCAAGCCTCGCGGGCCAAGGGCGCAGCTCCGACGGCTTGAGCACGAACCGCCCAAGGTCACTGTGTATCCAGCCCTGGGTGCCCATCAGCAACATCATCTCCTGATTTCCTGCGCACTCGCTGAACGAAAGCAGCCAGGTATCTGGCGACCTCCAGTCTTCGGTCCCAACGTTCACGTGGCCCATTAGCGCCGACGTGGCGACCACCAGAAAGCCGTCGGGATGCACACCTGCTCCCAGCAGTCGTCTGAACAGTAGCTTGTTGCAACCCATCCACATTGACGGTTCAGCGCATTCGAATACGCGGTCGATCATCCTTCCGGGATAATTCGGGTCGAAGCCGCCAATTACATCGAACCGCGCATAGCCGCAGATCTGGGGTCGCTGGCGCAAGCTGCCCTTCACTACAACTCCCGTCGTGTTGTAGTACACAGGTTGGGCAAGGTGGTCTCTACCACGCACCTGCTTCGCAGGCCTATAGCGCCATACGCTACCGAAACCTGTAACCGCCACCAGCACACCGCTACCCGCCCTTCAGCCGGCGGTTGCTGGTTCGCTCTGCATAGAGCTGCTCTTGAAGGTTGTTGATGTGGGTCACCAGTCTCGAATCTGGGTCCGGGTGACCCGCGGTTGACTTGTTTGTTGTTTTGCCTGACTTGCCAGTCAATGCCTCCATCCGGACAGACATGTCCGCCAATATCTCGGCCTTCTTTCGCAACTCCTCTCTTGCAACGTCTCGTTCTCTGGTTGCCGTGTCTCTCTCGCTGGCCACACAAGCTAGCTCGCCTTTCAGTTGTTCAATCTCGGAGCCCTTGCCGGCAACCGGGTCTCCATGCTCTGCGGCCTCAATGGCACGATTGCAGTGTTCGATATGCGTGTTGTACCGGTTGATCGCTTCCTGAGCTACCTTGCGCGAATAGGCTTCCTGGTTATAGATGTCGGCCATCATTTCCGCGGTAATCCACATCGCCCGCCGATGATCGATGCGAAGTTTGGCACAAATTACGGCCATCACGATCAAGGCAACCGTCGTTGACAGGCCGTACCGGAAGTAAGGGTTCTTGAGTCGCGCCTCAATGAACGCGTGCCGCTCCTGTTCGAGCCATTTGCCGTAGTCAATGCCGTTCGGATTGAATTGCTTCAATACGAACTCGTACCACGTGTCCCGTCGCTGATAGAGAGGGCGCAACTGACACAGAGCGTCGACGGGTTTTTGAAAATGCAGGTAGGCGCCGCAGCCTAGCGGTTTCTTCGCAACTCAATTCACCACAAAAGGAGCACCCTGAGCACGCGCTAAAACCTCAACTCGGTGCAGCTATCCGGAGACTTCCAACTTACGTTCAATTTATTGAGGTTGGATAGAGCTGCGGCGTGAACCGAGGCACTCTGACGTCCTCCGGACCCCGCACGTGCAACACGCTATGCAGCGTGCCGCGCGCGTCGTCCGTCATGAGAATCTCCATCTGGGCCTTGGGAAGATTCTTGATGTGCTCGTCCAACGCTCGCGTCTCGCGGTCCTCCCGTTCGACTGCGCCGTCGGTTTGCTGGTACTTCTCGTACCCGAACAGTCTCCAGCGTTGCATGGAGACGCTGCGCCGAGTCACTCGGTGTTCCGCGGAGGCGCGGAGAAAATACTGCGAGGTCTCCTCGTCCCGTGTCCGCAGGATCATGGTCGTGTTTGGCGCAGACGAGACATCCTCTTTGAATCCACGGTCGACTTGCATGAGCTGCGGCAACGCTTGCATGGAGAACAGGAATGCCGTGTTGGTACCCCTGGCGGTTTGCAGGATCTGAGCAAAGTTGCGGTAGCCGAAGGGAGCGAACTCATCCAATATGACACTGAGCATAGGCCGGTTGGTCCGCAACCGGTGCTCTTCGCTTTCATACCTCTTGCCGATGACTAGCTGCAGATTTTGCAGAAGCATCTTGCCCAGTGAGCGCATGGGCTCGGGGTTTTTGTTGATGTTCAGAGAAACGACCAGGATGAGTTCCTGGTCGATCACATCATCGAGCGACAACAACTGCTCGTATGGTCCGGTCAGGACACTGAGCTGATCATCAAGGAACGTCATGCATTCGTTCAGCAGTCCCTGGATCTTCTGCACGCGCTCCCGATCCCCTAGCGACGTGTAGAGATTCTTGACCGACATCTCGAAATTCAACCGCCGTTGCGTCGGAAGCGACGAGTCCAGAGCGATGCGTTTGCGCGCCTTCTCGACCTGCTCCTTCATGACCCGTTCATCCATCGCCATGACCAGGACGTCGTAGAAGTTGAACTTCAGGCCGGTGTAGAAAAGCACGCGCACGATGTCAGCCAGGTAGTTGAGTTGGTGTTTGGCGAAAAACTCCTTTCGAAGATTGAACGAGCCGAAGATCATGGCCACTACCGGCATGTATTCGTCATCCGCGCATTGGAAAGGGTTGTAGCGGACCGAGAGGTCCGGGCGAGCAGGATTCAGCAACCTGAGCTGGTGAAGACGGCCGGCACGATGCACATGCGGCAACAGGTCCTGAAAGAATTCAAGGTCGCCCTTACCATCAAAGATGACCATCGGTATTCGGTGAGGCTGCTCTGGCGGGCCAACTGTCCGTGCAAGATCCTGCGAGATAATGTTCCGTAGCAGGGTTGTCTTTCCGGTGCCGGTCATACCTAGCACGATGCCCTGCATGACGCGCACTTGGTCGGGCCAATACCAGGGCCGGCCGTGAATGTCGTATCCGAGGACTACTGAATTCTGTTCCCAGCCCTGTTTGACGACCCGTTCATCACGTTTCCGGGAGACTACTACAGGAGGGTGGGGCCATTCGCTTTCGCACCGGGAACGACGCGTAAACCACAGAATCGGCGTTGCCGCGAAAGCAAAGACCGCAACGATAAGGTAGGTGGCGGCTTCGGCCAGCTGACGGCTTGTGAGATAGTAACGTTCGTGTGCCACATACCACCCGAACCAGCACGCCAACATGAGCGCCAGGCTCACTACGATCTCAGCACTTTCGAGCAATGGCGGATGATGGTGGTGGTCGGCCTGCACAGTTACTCCCTCCCCGATGCCTCAGTGCCAGAAGTTGAAGTAGATGAACGCGCCGACCCAAGCCAACAAAACCAGCACGAAGAGCACAAACCACCGCTGCGGTCTCCGGATCGATTCCGGTTCGAAGGGATTCCTTGGTTCGAGGATACGGGTCGCTACGGCCTTCCAGACTCCGACCTCGGGACGGTTGTGCAGGTACTCTGCGAGCATCCCATGGACGTCGTTGGGTGAATGGTGCTCCGCCATGGCCTAGCGCACCAGGAAGGCCGCCACTTGCTCGCGGTCGTCATTTGCGAATTGAAAACGCAACACCGTGGGCTCCGTGGTCGACGGCAGGCGAACTGCCACAACACCCAGAGACTCTTGGCCTGGGGCGAGATGCGAGGATTGCACATGGCCTTCGAGCACCGGCACTGGAGTCTCTTGCTTGGTCGTCAGGCGTGAGGATTCCTGGTCGCCCAGTTGTGAGTCCACCAGGCCGTAGAGAGATTGCGGATAGTGCGCTCCAGTTAGCGCAAAGACCTTTGGCGTAGTGACCTCATAAGCGTGGCTTCCACGGTTTCGGACAGCGTATCGAACCAACACACGACCGTCTCCCTCGTAGAGATCGCGAATGACAACTTCTACCGCCTTTCTTGACGGTTTGGCAGACTCCAGCCTCACGGGTTTCCCCGCTAGCAAGATGTCGGTGGTCGAGGGCTGTGGAGGCGTGGTGCTGGAAGCCTTCGGCTGGATGAGGGGTATCTGATCCACCGCGAAGTCCATTGCGGCCGCCGCACCGGCAGGCTCCAGCTCGTAGTTCAACCGCTCGGACGCCGTCCAGATGAAGAGGTTGGTCGATGCATCCGATTCGGTCGGCTGCACGAATACCTTGTTCTCACGCCACTGAACCCTGAAGGATTGACTGCCGGTTGCAACTTGGACGACCGGCTCCCGCAGCTCGATCACAGTCAGATGGTTGAGCGCCGTTCTTAGATGAATGATTCGGCCCGGATCACTTGGTTCACGGACGATCTTTTGTGCAGCCAGCGGTGCTGCCGTGGCCACAATAATAAGGACGATCCAGAATCGCTTCATAGATGTTTTCTCCTGCATTGACGACGCCGCTTTCTCACCTTGCGCAGTCTGTCCAAAAAGGTCCAGGAAGTTGCAATGCGAACCTCCTGGACCGAGTTAGTTGACTGTTTGCGGCAGTGTGACAGAGCCCTTCGGGACTTCAGGGCGCCGCTGAGTTCCGGGAAAAGTGACAATCCCATCCCGTGCCTCACCTCTGCCGGGTTGAATTGAGAACGGACGGACACGCTCCATCACAATCGGCGAGCCTTGTGCATCCCGCTCCCGAAACACCTCGCCCTTCCTGGTCACCTGAGCCAGAAAGATCAGGCGTTCATGTAATTGACCGTCGCCGTTGGTGAAATGGCTAACCAGAAAGATCCGTCCTTCCCGGTCAATTTCCACCTCACCGTCGCAGAGATTTGGAATCTCCACACTGACGGGACGGCCTCCGGTTCGTTCTGCGATCTGGTCTACGACCTCCTGCGGAAAGGCATAGAAGACAATCGAGCCTGTTCCCGGCACAACTTCATGCTCCGGGTCCGGCCGTCTGTCTCGACAGACGATCGCGTGCAGGGCGGACAGATAGGCCAGTCGTGTTCTGTTCTTTCCTTGTGCCCACATTCGCACCTGGTCAATCAGGGCCCGCAGTTCCTCCCGTGAACGTTCTTCATACGCTCGAAATGCGGCAGACGCCTGGTTGCGGCGGAAGATCGCCTCCTTCCGGGCTTCGGCGTCATCTTTCTTTGCCTCGACCTCGGCATTGGCTTTTTCCAGTTGTTCCCATAGTTCCCGCCGCCGGCTGAGCGCCTGTGTCACGACGTTTGCGTAATACTTGTTGACCGTGGAACACTCCGCAAAGATTTCCGGAGTAAATTCCGCACCTCCGATCAGCCCGCGGAAGTCCGAAAGCGGCGCCACGGCTGATTCTGAGAAGTACCGGCCCAGTTCTTTGCGCAGGAAGTTGTACAACTTCCCGATCTTGTCGCGATCTGTGACGGGCAGATGCTCGTCCAGTTCCGCGATGCGCTGTTTCTGTTTGAGCCTGAGCCACGAGGCCTTCGTGACCTCATTTCGGATGCTGCGAATGATTTCCTGGTCCGGCTGGGTACCATGCTTCAGTTGGTCGAGCGCATTCTGAAGCTGGTCCACGAGTTGCCGCGCCAGGTCATCTCTTCCGTTTGCCAGGCACGATGTCTTTAGATCAGTGATTGAACCGATCTGGTTTCCCCGTGCTTGCATGGCGACTTGTGGCAGGTTCCACCACGGACTCGGCGGCTTTGGGGCTTTGTTCTTCTGCGCCGAGTGCTTTTCCTCGTACGTGAAGCGGTCTCGGACGAAACGCGGGAACTTGTCTCCTTCGACGACGCACACCTGGTCGAAGTCGAAGTCTCCGCCATTCCGCGCCGCTGCTTCCGAATGCAGCGTCAACGTACCTTGCAGGCGTAATTGCTGATCCATTACGGCCGTCATGTCGTGATCTGACATTCGGCAGCCACGCTTCGAAAGATCTGTGACGAGCAAGCCTATGACCTCATCGGGTGACAGGTTTTCGAACGGCAGCAGATCTTCCTTCATCCGGATCGGATAGCGAACGATCAGACCGTGACGGGATAGGACAGGAGCGATGCCGCGGTCTTTCGGAATCCAGTCCGAACCACAGAAGACTTCTCCTTCGTGGAACACTAGGTAGCCATCGTCTGCCAAGGCAAAGCCGGGAAGACGAAAACCGCCACTAGTGCATAACCGATATGCCCATCGAGCCAGCACCTTCTGCAGGTGATGATTCACGAACGGGTGTTTGAGCATGTAGCCCGTGCCGTCGGCAACCAACGCACCGTCGGCAACGGTGTATTCACTGCAGGTGTATTCAGGGTCCGGCTCTTCGCCCACATCGAGCACGGTTTGGGCCTCCTGTGTGCCGAGCAGTTCGAAAAGTTCCTTGAAATTGTTCTCTTCCCACGCCTTTCGCAACTTCTCAATTTGCCTGAGAGCGTAGGGCTTGATCTCAAGCTCAATCGAGTCCTCTGGGGCATGTTCCACCAGCGTGTAGCTTGATTGGAATTCAAGATCACGGGAGACATCCCGGATACCGACCAACACTGACCCGCGATAAGCGTGTGCTTGCCGGTCGCCCAGAATGGATCGGATCGTCCGTAACACTCCTCCTTGGTACCTTGGCTTTACGGACGATTTCGGCAGGATGATGTCAGCCTCAAGTTGCTCGGCCAATTCATCCGCCATGATCTTGAAGGATCCTTTTGCCTGTGTCTTGTCGAACGCAAGGCGGAATTGGTAGAAGCGGTGACCTCGCAGAAGCTTGCGGGCACATCCTCTTTCCGCTTGTTCTGCAAGTACTTTTTGTTGATCCCCATCCAACAGGAAATCTTCATGCTCCTGAGGACGCTCCTGCTTGAGTTTTGTGAGGAGTCTTCTGGTTTCATCCGCCAGAAGTCCCTGCCGGTGCTTTGCCTGCAGCCGCTTGAACAAGGACTGCGAGATCCAGCCCCGGCAGTCGTTTGTGCCAAGCTGATGATCGTCCACAACGAGCAATCGGCACTCTGGCACTTCGAGCAGGACTTTGCACGAAGACACCAGAATCCCGAAGTAAGTCATGGCCGCTTGCGGCGAAAATCGGAACCTCTCTCCAAGCCGTTTTTCAAACCGGGATTCGACTGCGTAGAACTTTCCTTTCTTCGCGCTGCCGCAGGCCCCGACCAGGCTGTAGCGAATTCCGTCAAACTCAACCCGGGTCAGAGCCTGCTCTACGATTGCTTGCTCACAGGCGTCCAGGGGTTCGGTGGGCACATCGACAGTGGCCACGCGAATGCCTGGACAGAATCCTTCGAGCAGAGTGTTCGTGAGCTGTTCTTCCCGAGCAAGTTTCATGTTTTTCTTCGACAAGTGACCGTCGCGACCAAGTTGAAGCGCGAGAATCGGTATCGTGGCTCCTTCCGTAATGGTTGGCATCTTTTGATCTCCTTTTCTGTCAGGCATAGGACAGAGAAGGAGGCTCGTGTCCGCCCCTTGCTGCCCATTGCCGAAAAACGGTGAAATGACTTTTCGGCCGGGCAACGAAGCGCCAGACCTGCACGAGTTGGCTTTTGTTCTAGACCATACGTCCTGCTAATGGGTGTGAGGTCACTGCTGTTCGCGGGCGCCGAACGTCGTTGAAAGCGTGCTTGAGCTCGCTACCAAGAAGTCGAATCCTGCGCAGTTTGAACCAGCACCACTCCGCCCATGCCCAAATCCCGCATGTGAGACCGAGCGCGAACAGAGCTCCTGTTGCCGCCACCACTACATCCCCGATGTTGAGCGGTGGATATTGAAAGTACCTCCGAATCTGATCGGAGAGTTGATACCCAACAATCACCCCGACGACTTTGATTACGGCGTAGAGCCACGGTTTGAAGTGTGTCAGGAACCGTTGCTTCACCATTTCTCTTCCTCCTTCTCTGCCTGCAACCAGAACGGAGAGGAGGGCGCTGAATGGCTCCCTTCGCAGTCCTGATCGAAAACGGTTAAGGTTCCCGGCCAGGTTCGCGAAAGAACCAGACCAGCACTCATCCACAATCAGCTTGTGGATCGCTCACTACAGACCAGCGTCTGTGATGAAACCGTGCTATGAAAATCAGACTGCCTCATTTCCTCAGCCCATTCCTTTCCTCGGAACAAGTTCTCGTTTCAACTCAGGATTCTTGCCCGCAAAATCGGCCACTGGGCGCCACTCTTGCAGGCTGTAGTAGGTCACACCCAGCTTGAGCGCCTCAACCCTGGCCTCGCCTTCATTCGAGAACTCACGGCCAAGCTCCGGAGTGTGGCCCGTGGTGCCTGGCTTGGACAAAAAGAAGCGGGCTCCCGATACCGTCTCTTCTTCTCCTGCGGGACGCGCTCGGCGTGCCCCTTTGCCGGTCTGGCGGCTGCTCGTCTGATTTGTTTTCTCATCGGGGAGAGATGCAATCATGGTCGACATCTTGATCCTCTTTCGAGATTAAGTGCCTTCACTTATCCAGCTCACTTCGCTGCAGAAGACCGTTGTCCCGTTCTCCCACCATTTGCTGCTCGGAATAATCAGCCACAAGCAAGCCACTTGGATTCAGTTCCGTGCGTTGTTCCTCCATCAGCCGCAGGTTGTACTGGCCCACGATTCGGTCGGTAATCTCCGTGCCGTTCTTGATTCTGTGGATCTCCTTCACACCAAACACGACGTAACTCCACGGCGCGTCCTTGGAACGTTCAATGGAGCGAATACGGAAATCCGAGATGATATGGTCCTGCTGGATCTTTCCAATCGTGTCGTCCTTTCTCAATTTGTCCATGATGAGTTTCCGCAGGTTTGCGGTCATCATATTGAGTGACTTTGCTAGATCACGGGTGGCGGAATCAGGCGTGTATGTCAGGTAGTGCTGGAGGAACGTTCGCAGCACGGCCCGACCTTCCAGATCTGTGGGTGCCGCTGAGGCCGCCGCGGTGCTATTCGTCGCTGCCTCGGCGGACAACGCCATTGCCAGCTTCGTCACAGGGTCTGATCTGGCCCCAGCTCCAACTACGGTCGCATCGCCGTCCTTATCGACCCTGATGACCGTTGGGGGCTGGACTCGAACATAGACGGCGAATCCCAGGGAGCCGATCGAAGTGACGCCGAACAGCATGGCCAGGAGCATGGCTCGGTTGGCATACGCGCGAAGCATGCCATCGTGCTCGTAATATTTCGTGTAGGCAGCGATTTCAAGGGCGTTTTCAGCTTCGTTCTTTCTTTTCATGTCAGCCAGTTCACTTTCTCATTCCGTTTTGCCGCACACCCTCGAAACTCTTTACACCGCCACTACTGCTCCGGCTGCTCCAATCTCGCCCGCCGAAGCGGCGGAGCTTCCTTCAGTCGCCACGCCGGCAGGTTGCGGTGGTTTTGATTCAGCTAGCACTTCACCGCCTCCAGCCCTGTCACCACCGTCTCGGGGATAACCCGCGCCACCCGGCCCGCCGCCGGCAGGCGGGCCGGGGTCAGGCATGGATTGGGGAGGGCCGGCAGGCGAGGCTTGTGATGAGAGGCTGGGACTGAATGCGGTTCTGGCAGCCCGGTTTACGACTGCGGCTAGGGCAAACACTGTGTTGCCGACGTCTCCGCGCACGAGTCGGCTGGCGATAGATGGGATCAATGCGATAGCGATAGCGAACAGGATGCTGACGGCACCCAGAAGCACCATCTGACTGGAGCCGACGAAGGCGTTCAGAACCCCATTTCCTCCCAGCACTGCATTGATACTGTTCATCTGCAATGCAGTGATCAGCACCTGGAGAATTGCGTACAGTAAGCCCCAACTCTGAAAAATCATCAAATTCACAAAATAAGTGCGGGCCAGTTGTCCCATGGCTCGGCTCGGCCACAGAGCCAGCACAAATGGCCCAACGAGGTAGAGGATTGATCCGTACAGCGCGTAGGCAAGCGTGAACAGTGTGTAGCTCACCGGCAGAATGACCAGACCCACCAGTATCAAGATCACATCGAGAAGTCCGGAGATGGCCCCTGTCACGAGCGTCCAAAAGCTGGATAGTCCCTGTTGGCCTATGTAGGCACTTAGCGCGTTCAACCAATTCTGGATTACATCGCCTATTCCGTTGGTGTTGTAGATGAAGTCCGCAACACTGTTGAACATCCCATTCACGGAGCGAAATGCCTGCTGGTAATTGAGGAACACCAGGCCGAGAACGAGATATTTGATCCCTGCAATACCAAGCGCCCGCACATCGCCGCCGTTGCTGTAGGCTTCATACACCGCATACAGCAGACTCAGGATCAGGATCACTCCCGCCAGTTGCAGCACAGGCCCGGTGACGTTCTGATCGATCCCGTTCAGTGCTGTCTGGAGCACCTGTTCGAAATAGAAACTCGGCATAAAATCTCCCGCCGTTTCAGTTGTGCTGCAACAGGTTCATCAACTGCTGACGAAGGTTGGCAGTGTTGGTCGCGCCCATCTTTATGCCAGCACTTGAATTCGCCAGATCGATGGCCCGTAGCCGCATCAGATCAGCAGTTGCCGCCTGGGTATAGGCATGGGCCCGCACCAGCCACGCATCCGCCTGGGCTTCGATGATTGGCGCACTGCCGGGCGCGGCGTTCTGGATGCTCCGGTTGATCTGACTGGCCGCCTGAAGTTCCAGATCCGACAGCGCATCGATTTCGATTGCACGCTTCATCGCGGCCTGGGCAGCCGCATCTGTCATATCGACGATGTCGCGCACCTCTTGGGATGCATCGGTTGCCGGTGGAACGGGGCCATACAGGGCCGTGTAGTTGGCGGATGTCTGCCCGATCTGGTTTGCATTGCGCGACAGGAGATTTGCCTCCAATTGCTGCGCAGTGGGCAGGGTCGCGCTGTTGACCTGGATCCGCGTCAGAGCCTGAATTTGACTAAAGATGCCCTGCAAGTTTCCGACGAGCGAGCGTGCCTGATTGATTAGATTCTGTGGCCAGACAACGTTCTGTTCGAACTGCTGGATGCTTTGATCGATTCCGAGGATTTGGTTGAGCCCGCCACCGATTACACTTTGCAGTGCGCTTGAAATACTGGAGAGACCCGGCGCCAGAATGGCGCAACAAGGGCTAAACTGGCCTTCCGCCGGCCACGGTGCAGCCACCATCAAAATAAGGCTGAGGAGGATCACCCGAAATTTGTGACCTTTTATCCAGGAAGTGCTCCTCCTAAAGAGCTCTCGACCTTGTCTCATGGCTTGTCCCTTTCGCAATCAGTTGTGCTGCAGAAGGTTCATGACTACGCCGCGCAGTTGTGTGCTAAATGTAGCACCCCGCTTGCGAAATCCGTTCTGGTGCGCAATGTGTGCGGCCTCTTGGCGCAACTCGGCGGCCAACATCTTTTGTGTTAAGGCCTGACTGCGAATGCTTGAGACAACAGCGCTTGCAGTCAGAAATGGCGCGGAGCCAGGCGCCGCCTGACTGGCGGACGTTTCGATTGAATCAGCGGCTTCGAGTTCCAGGCCGGTTGCGGAGTCCGATATCTTGAGCGTCTTCAGGCTGTCGAGTGTCAAGGCATCATCCATGTCGGACATGTCGCGGTCCGCCTGACTTGCGTCCGTGGACAACGGAATGGCCCCATAGTTAGCCCCAAAGGCTTGCGTTAGAGCGCTGAAGTTGTTGACCTGAGGATCGCGGATCGCATTTTCCAGCGATTGCGGCGTGGGCAACGTGGCGCTATGCAAGTCGATGCTCAGAATGCTCGCCATCAAACTGCGATATTGATTGATCATCTGGGCGATTTGGGCTCTGGCTTGGTTGATCAACTGCACAGGCCAGATCAGGTTCTGGTACAAGTTGTTGATCGCAGCTAGAGCGGTGTTGATTGCGTTCAGCGCGGTCTGGATCGTGCCATTGATCACATTCAGTACCGCTTGAATGGCCTGGATGATGCCTCCCTGCGCCTCGGCACGAGGAGGGGCTACTACCAGGGTTGATACAAGAACTCCGGCCACGGTGACTGCGATTATGCGGCGGCGAGTTTTCGCGGCAAGCATCAGCCACGCAAAAACCAAAGCGAAAAGTGTGAAAGTGAAGTAGTGCATATCATGATCTCCCAATCCCTTTACGTTCCCCGGCCACTGCCCGTGCCGGACCGTCACCCCGCACAACGACAGGATCTACTACGGCGCCTGACAATTCTTCTGGCAGTGGAGCGACGTCCGAAAGACCTTGCGGGAATTTCTTGGCGAGTTCCTGGTAACTCTCCAACAGCGGAGGACCGCGATGTTCTCGCAGAAACCAAGTGCGATATTTCCGCTCGCGTGGAAACGTCGTGCAGATCCAGTAAGACAGTGGCGTTGGCACGATGCGGATGGTCTGCGTCGTCTCCGCCTTTTCCCCGATAACCAGCAGCACTTCCGCGCTCCGCCCTTTCCTTGGCGCGCCAAATTCCTTGACCTGGCCGACTGCAACCGGGTTTAGGTATAGATGATTGACGAGCGCACTGACATCCCCCGGCTGCTGTCCGATAATCTTCGTGCTGGTGTTCTTGAGAATTCCCGGACCATGCATCCGAGGCTGAGATTCTGTCCCGACGAAGTCCTCCACAGTCTGGCTGATTCCCCAGACACTCGAGTTCCTCTTGCGGGCGGTCCGGAACAACTGCACAACTTCAGGAGCCAATGCCGGCGAGTCCAGCAAGAACCAGCATTCATCAAGCACGGTGATGCTTGGTTGCCCGGTCTTTCCGGTAGCTCTCGCCGCCATCGCGGTCGCGATCAGCATGCTCATCGCTGTTTCGAGCCGCGGATCGGAACTCAGGCCTTCCACGTTGAAGAACAGCGAATCGCTATCCAGGCGCATTGTGGTTGGCCGGTCAAAGAGATTCGCGTAGATACCGCCTTCTCCCGTCCACGAACGGAGCTTGATCGCGGCGAGATGGGCTTCGTCCATGGTGCGTTGCATCTTTTCCGCATCACGCCAATTTGCCAGTTCTTCGCGCAGGTCGTTGAACGTCGGAATCGGATTCGAATAGCGAATAGCGCAGCGCTTATAGACGCTCGGGATCGCGTCAGTAAGGACGTTGTCCAGGAGCGCCGTGTCTGCCCCTGGGCTATCGCCGATCATGTGCCGTGTCAGATTCTTGAGGAAGGCGGTTTTCTCATTGCTGGGTACTGTTTCTCCGGGCGGCAAATCCCAGGGATTCAGCGTCTCCCGGCCATCGAGGTCGACGTTGATGACCCGCCCACCCATCAACTCCACAAGCGGTTCGTAGGAGCCGCCTCTCTCCAGGATCGAGATCAAGGGCTTCGCCCGAGCCATCATGAGCAGAAAACCCTGCGTCATGAAAGTCTTGCCGCCTCCGCTCTTCGCCATGATGAGCTGGTTGGCATCGCCCAGACTCGAATCGAAAGGCGAGAAAGGGATCAGTTGACGATACGGGGTCTCGAATAACATCAAAGGTGAGTTGCGCGTGCCGCTCCACGGCATCTCCACCGGCAAAAGGTCAGCCGCATGCAGTGTCAGCACGTCCTGTTCGCGTTTGTTTGCCTCTCCCTGGCCCGGCAAACTGGAAAAGAAGAAGCGCTTTTGCGCCAGCGTCTCGAAGATCCCGCGAGCTCCGTTCATCCGTGTGATCGCGTGCAGGACCCTCTGCCTGCGGTCGGCAAGGATGCGTTCCGCCTGTTCCGCTTCCGTTCGATTGCAAGCAGGCCGGGCAGTGCGGACGGCGATGGTGAGGCTCATCTGGCAGGATTTCAGAGAACTGGAAATTAGGTCTTGAAGAACCTTGATCAGTTGATGTTCTGCGACTTGGGCATCGACATTGAGCCGGAAGCCGCCATGCATGTCTTTCTGCGCAGCGGTCATTTTGCGGAGGCGGCTCTTGTATTGCTTGACTGCCTTGGCCTGGTCCGGAAGAACGACCTCTGCATTGATCACGAGCGGAAAATCCAGAACCACAAGTTCGCGCAGCACGCCGGGAAACGTAGTGTCCGGCAGGTCTTTCAGGGTCACAAAGGAATAGAGCAGACCGCCTACTTTCATGTACTCATCTAGCTCATCCTCGATGTTTACGTTCGCAATCTGACTGCGGGCGCTCTGATAGAAGATCGACGACTCCGGGCGTCGGTAGGGGACACGATCATTTCCCAGTGGGTGGAGGGCCCTCTTGATTTCGAGGAACAGCTCATCGTCCGACAGGCGTGCGATCTTCATGCCCGTCGATTGCAGCGTAGCTTCGACGCCGGACATGAGGCTGCGGAACTCTGCCAGAAGGTTCTCATGTTCGCGGCGGCCACGTTCGATGCATTTCATTGCGGAGACGCCGAAGCTGCTACTACGCATCTTCCTCTTCCACTCAAGGTCAGGTGTTTGGTGATGGGCCCTCGGGTCCCACGCGAAGTAGAAGTGGAGAAGATGACGAAGGTAGAAGCCGTCTGAATCTCTTTTCAACCATGCATCGGACTGCTCACGATCCAAGGCCTGCAAAACTGGACTCGGATTCCGCTGCTCGCGGTTGTAGCGCGCAATCAGATCTCCCGTTCCCTCCGCGATTTCGAACCGAACCTGCATCCGCATCGAGCGCTCCGGGAGAGATCGCACCAGGGCCTCCAGTGAGAGCTTGGTGCGGTTTCGTTCCTCATCGCTTGCGTAGTACGAAGTGATTCCGCTGACCGTATATCCGGCGACAAAGGAGCCGTTCAGTTGCACGAACAGGTTGTCAGTGATGTCGCGCACCTTCAGTTGCTCGCACAACGGAGGTTGTGCCAGCGACGCGTTATGCTCTTGGACCGTTAGTGGCATTGCTGTCCTTCCTTAGTCCTTCAAGTACTCCCGCACCAGTTCGCGGTCCCGCTCCAGTGCCGAGTAGACATGCGGCTTGGTGTGGAACATCACCCAGTCGAGGAGATACCCACGTTGCTTGCCATACTTGAACAGCATCAAAGCGGGCACGCTCAGAATCGGAACGACGTATTGCAGCACCATGTTCATGGGCAAACGGAACATCTCCCGATTGAGGAATCTTCCGAAGATGTTCATCAACACGGCCACGGCCAGAATGGCGAACAGGTCCTCCGCTTCCAGGCCGACAAAAGTCACCCTCGTGCGAAGGTTCCGATAGACGGGTGTTACATCCAAGGCCATTGCGGTTCCTCCTCATCAACGGACTCCGGCCGTTCCCTGAATCACAAAGAATTCCGCCAGGCGAAGCAATCCCGACACCATCAGGCAGAGCCCAGCGGCAAGAAAGTGGCGCATCCAACTACTTGTGGGATGGATGTAGGAAAACATCCCGATTCGCAGCGCTCCGATTCCCACCTGCGCTGCCGCATATAGCGGAAGAATCACATTGCCGACCCAATTGATCGTCGTCACTAGGGCCAGCCAATAAACGTCCGGGTTGTTCCACGCCCTCTGCGATGCGAAAGTTTCGAGAGCGCGCGCGAGTCCGGAGACCATCAGGCACGCCAGTGCCCCGTACATGCTGTGGGAGAATTCCTGTCCCCTTGAGAACTGGAGGATTGCCGCAATGATGAACACCGCCGCAATCGTTGGCATGATCACGTTTCCGGTCCAGTTCGCCAGATGCAGGATCCCGTTGTCGAATGACATTTGCGAAAAGTTCATCTCAGATTCCTAGGACATCATCGTGAGCACGAGCTGCCAGATGCCGGATACGCACAAGAGCGCCAGTGCGACGGCTACGAGACCCATGAATGGTTTCCGTGTGGCAAAGTTCCAGATTGCTCCGACCAGGGCCAGAATTGCGGCGATCGGCATGATCGTTCCAACTAAGTGGTTCCATAGGCTGTCGAGCACATCGGCGGTGGCGTACTGCGTTTGCGTGTTGTAGCCCTGAATCAGCGTGAAGGTCGTCTGAATGCCCAGCAAGAACATGGCGGCGACAATGGACGTGAGCGGTGTCTCGCCGACTGCTGCATCCAGAATTGCGCGCAGCACGAAGAACGCGGCAAGTATGGGTACGATTCGTCCCACGACGAAATTGGTGGCGAAGGAAGCGATGTCGGATTGAATGCTGGCAATCCATGGCGTACTGATCCCTCCACTCGGCAGAGGCAGAGCGATTCCGAATGATGAAAACCAGGTCAGGAGCGGCTGTAGCGTAAGAAACACTACTGCCCAGAACATCCATTTCGTGAAGTTCCCACCAATCGCAAATGCAGTTGTTCCGTCATGTCGTAAGGCGACCCCGGCCAGTACCAGTGACAACAGGGCTGCCGATGGAGCCAGCAGGAGCAGCAACGAAATGACGTCATTCAGTAATTGCGGCGTTGGCATCGCTTCGAATCTCGACGGATTACTCGTCTCATGGGTTCTTGCGCAGGCAGCCATCGATCCGAAAGCACCGCAGGCTGCCTGCACGTCTTCTGCAGTTGTTTCGCTACGTCACGCCACCAGTTCCGTTCGTGATCCAGAACTCGATGAGCCGCGTAACGCCAGAAATGGCCAAAAGAGCGGCGGCGGCGAACAGCCAGCGCCCAAAACCACGTCCTGTCAGCCAGGAGACAACGGCGCCCAGGACCGCGCCGCCGGCTCCCACGGGAGCGATGACGTTCCCGACCCAGTTGATGAAGTTCAGAAAAGCACCCTCTGGTTGCGCGCCCGTCTGCCCCTGAACGGCCACGTTCGAAGCCGGAGCAGAGCCCAGGTTCTGCGCCCACGCGAACTGTGCGATCACGAGAAACGCAAGAGCGAGCCGCGCCCAGACTTTTCTTCCATTCACATCGACTTGGAATTTCATCGGCTGTGTCCTCCTTTCTGCTCGTCGCCTCGAATGCGCTTTTGAACCGATCCGAAGAACGATCGACGCGCGTGGAAAGTAGGATCAAAATGAATTCCTGTCAAACGACGGTCCGAAAGATTTTCGGAAGAACGGCTGAGCAAGCTGAGGGAGAGTGTAGTCAGACCGTTTCGATTGGGAATGTGCGAAGAGCTACTTGGTGGGATGGAGATGGTGCGTCATCGGGAGATGGTTCGGCGCACGGCTATAGGAGATTTCGGGTTGCCCGCCAATGAACGAGAAACCATTCGGAACGGCAATAGGCAAAGTCTGACCCAGAGGCCTATTAGTCTGCCTACAGCATCGGCACCGAAATAGTCCAGCCAGTCCGCCCAGTACGGCATAAAAAACAGCCATCCTTCTGATGGCTTACTTTAGCTCACTTTACTGTCGAATAGTAGAGTCCAGATTCTTGGACGTCCGACTGTCCTGGCTGAACTGCCTATTGAATCGTGACTTCTTCGGGATCGATTAGAAACGTCAGCAAGCGAATCCCTTCTTGCCTGAGAACCGTTCGTTTTCGTGCTATGAAAAGCGCATCGTACGGCGTTTCTAGTGTCGCCTGCAGGCCCCTTAGACACTGTTCCAGCTTGGCAAGTTCCTGGTCAAAATCTGAGGGAATGTAGCACCCGCAATTGCCTGCAACGAAACAGTTTCCCGCATCGTCGAGATTGAGATAAGTGCGACTGATCCCGTGTTTGTACAGATTGATGCTATTCACTCGGCCCATGAACATGAAACCAGCGCAACGTGACTTGCCCAGCCTGTCTTCCAGCGGTCTCCAGTTGGGTTCCACTGTTCCTTGCTTTCTCAATTCTGCGCCGGCGCTGGCTGCGACCCGGTTTGTAGGTACATCTGGTTCAGTTCATTCTTGAGTTGCATCAACTCACGCAGTTCTTCGAGGGTCGGGACCTTGCCTGCAGAGAAACCTGTAGCGTTGGCGCCCGCAAGCCGCGCTTCTGGCTGTTGTTCTGAGCTGCTTTTTTCCACGACGATGTAGAACCTCGTGTTCCCAGGCACCGTGACCACAAGCGTTTGATTCGCTGCGAGCGTGTTGATTTCATCTTGACCGGCCACTCCAATATTGTTTGCGAGCCGCTCCCGGAGCAGCGAATTCTCTGAAATCGCGCCGTTGAATCCTGTGGTCCCCTGTCCGCCGACAAGGTATGCAGCGACGGTTCCAATTCCGGTTAGAGAACGCACGAGGAAATTGTTGCCCCGGTTCCTCCCGGAGACGTTTCCTTTGAGCGGACCGAACTTAAGGTCCATGGCTGTGGCATCAAGCTTCTTGATATTTCCGTCGGGTGTTTCGATTCGGTCAAACTGGAAACCCACGAAGCCGGATGGAGTGACATGGGAGAGTTTTCCAAACACCCTCGTACCGGCCGGGATCACAATCTCGCCGTCATGCTCGTAGCTGTATTCGATCACTGCTATCACGGGCGCTGGCACCGCTGAACTCACTGGGGCCTCTAGGCGAGCGACCAATCTCGTGCCGGCCTGGAGAAGCTGAGCCAAGGCATTGGGTTCAGCGTGAAGAACTTGAACGCCCGGTTTCGCATCCTGCGCAGTCCGAACGAATACCATCGATGGTTTCTTCAGTTCGGCTGCTGAATCAGCCGAAGGAAGCCGGAGCGGGTTGGGTATATTGGCGGCCTGCGCATCCGCAGGATCAGAAAAGTCAATTTGGCTCAACGCGTATTTGCCGGGGGTCCTTAACGTGCCGGGCGTTGGCTTTTCTTGCGGAACAGCGCTTCCCGAAGAGGACTGCTGCAATTCCCCGTAGTGTGGGGAGGTCCGGCCCACCTCTTCGGGCGTCACTTCTGAAGTAGTGCCACTCTGTCCTTGGCGGAGGTCGGCACTGAGGACGGGTGTCACGCTCTTGGCGGCATCATTCTGACCCTGTCCTGGAGTGATTTTACGACCGAGGTTGGGGGCGCCGCCACGGTTCCCAGCCAGCAGGGTGCGGCCCTTTGGATTCGAGAACAGTCCGAAAAATACCAGCAATAGCGCGACACTCACGCCCACAAGCAGGAATAGAGACTTGCTTCTGTCGCGACTCAACTCACGTCGGCTCGCGACGGGTTTTTGGTTCTGCCTGGCCTTGTCGAGAAGGGTACGGAGACTCTGGAGTGCGCTAGGTGTCGTACCTTCTCCAGCATTTGGTTCCCCGTCGCTAACGCGTGACTGGTCTCCCCCGGGGGTGATCTCTCGGAGTTTTTCAGTTTCTTGTGTCTGCGATTCCATGGGCTTCCTCCTGGCGAAGTGAACTGACACCGAACCCGATAGGCGCAAGCGCGGGCCGATCAACCGCGCCCGACTCTGCCATCTGCAGAAACAGTTGTTCGTTCGCCTGTTTGTAGGGTGGGCGCTCAAAGACCACGATCCCGTCCGCACGGTTGCCAATCCCCAGACGTCGACGGCTCAGGCGGAAATCGATGATGGCCAGTTGTTCCGCCGTGGACCAACGATCATGCTTAACAATCCGGCCGGTTTTAATCTTTCCGCCGAGCTGCACCTGTGGCGGCATGAGCAGGATCGCGTGTGTGCTGGTATTCACAACCGAGAACAACACGATCACTTGCTGTCCGCCATCGATCACCTCGCTGATTCCGACGCGTAGACGGTCCCCTTTGATTGTCTCTCCCTCGATTCGCCCTCCGTACATGGCAGGCAGAGGTGAATGCTCCTGGCGTTCGAGCAGGTCATCCAAAGACAAGGGTTGCGAATACGGAGGCATCGCTTCCGGGTGCGCGTTCATGGCGCTAGACGCAAAAACACTTGTCGCCACGACTCGCGCCTTGGCTGCTTCTCCGTCGGCGTTGTTGCTGAGTGTGGTGACTGGTGCGGGTTGATCTCTTGCGATCGCCCTTGTCTCACCAACCAATGGAAAGGGCACAATTCCTGGCTCAACCAGAAAACTCGCGACAGGTTTGTACTGAAGAAGAAAATCCACCTTGTCTGGGCCGGTCGCGCTTCCGCGGCTGATCAGAAGCAGGCTGAACTGTCGGCCGCGAATGCTCGAGATAAGCAAGTTTGTTTCTGCGGCTCTTTCCGTGAGAGCTTTTACCAACACCAGTTGTGGCTCGCGTTCTGAGTGCTCCACCTGAAACAATGCGGGGTCGCCCACAGCGACTGAATTCACCGGCTCCGGCAACCGTATCGCCGTCACAAAATGCGCCGCGACCTCCACAACTGTAACCTTGCCGTCGCCTGCGTCCTTTGCGCGCACTTGCGGAATAACGGTTGGTCCCTGGGCATGAGTCACAATTGTTGCTGTCAACAGGAAACAAACCAGGACCGACTTAAGGATGTTCATCTCCCACCTCGCGTTGATCTGCCTCCGCAACCAAGCCGACATGCACGTTGTGTCTGCACCTGGCCCGATATCTCTTTGCCACTCGGCTGACGTATGCGTGTACGTCTGGGGAGGAATAGTCCAGTTGGCGGCAATAAATCGGTGTTTCACCTACGCAGTAGGCGGCCGTAACCAGTCTCAGGTCCCCGCCGAATAGGCGGTTCAACCACGCCAGATATGCGACGCCGCCGCGTATGTTCTCGTCCAGGCGATAACGATTGCGAACCCCAAAGCGCGCTGCTGTTTCTGGCATCAGTTGCATCAGGCCGACTGCGCCCTTCTTCGATACGGCATAGGGATTCCAGGCGGATTCCTCGTCGATGATCGCCTCCACCAGTTCAACCGGAACTCGATATGCCGTCGCGTAGTACACTGCCCAGCGTGCAGAGAGCACGCGCACATTAGCTGTTGGCCTCGACACCTGCGCCGCGGCGACTTGCATCGACAGGAGCAGGCCGCACGCCCATCCAATCCACCTCACGCTACTGCCTCCGTAGGCATAGCTCTTTCGCTACCGGGCGTGACCTTGCCGGGGCCCTTGCCCGCCACGAGCTCATCTCGATATCTCTTCGAGTCGGCGACCAGGCCCTCGAATCCCGCGCGCAGCATCAATCGCTTACGATCAGCGTCCGTTTTGGCGAGCAAGGGCAGCAACAGGTCACGCTGCTCGTGGGAGATTTCTTCTGACCCCAGGATTTCAAGGGCTTGCGCCAAATCCAGCATTTCCGCGATCGAGGGCGGTTTCTCCATGTTCCAGCCCCGCAGGGCGTGGGCGAGTCCGGCCAACTGGCTGCGTAATCGCGCATTCTCGGTTCGGCTCCTGATGCTTAGGATCTCGGTTTCGCGCTCGACCGAGGGATAGTCGAACCGTAGATAGAAACATCTCCGGCGGAGAGGATCGCCAAGCCGCCGTTCCTCATTCGAACTAAGCACGACGAACGGTACCGTCGTGGCAGTTATCGTTCCGAGTTTCGGCACAGTGATCTGCCAGGCGCTTAGGACCTCAAGCAGTAAAGCTTCGAAACCATGGTCTACTTTGTCGATTTCATCAATGAGCAAGACGCAAGGATGTTCTCGGTAATGCAAGGCACGGAGCAGAGGTCCCTCTACAAAGAAGTCGAGCGTATGCAATCGCTGTCGAGTGTCATTCCAATCCTTTGCCAGGTTTTCGCTCTGAGTCTCAAGGAATAGCTTCTGCAACGCTTCGTCGAATTTCCCGATTGCCTTTTCCTCGGTGATTCCCGCATAGCACTGGAGACGCTCCACAACGGCGCTGGCAGCTTCGGCGACGGCGTATGCAAGCTCCGTCTTGCCACAGCCAGGTGGTCCCTCGATCAGGAGTGGCTTCCGCATACGAATAGCCAGATACACAACTGCGAGCGTCACCGGATCGGCAATGTATCGCGCTGCGCGTAGTTTGTTGGCCAGTTCAGCGGCGGAGGAGAACACGTTGGTTGTCCTTTCGGCGTGAACACTACACTGGAAATGCTTTGTTCGCATTCGTGGAAAATCGTCGGTGTGAGGCGGCTGAATACTCGGGCAGGACGAGAAGTTATCCAGGTGTTGAGCGGAAGGGATAGACCTATTGCAACGAGGAAAGGGGGATTGATTGATCACGGATGACAGCGTGGAATGCTCTTCAAGGCTGAGAACGCATCCGCACAAGAATCGGGAGACTTTCAAACTCTTTTCACTAATTGCATTCTCACTGGCTCGAGACTCGTGCGCTGAACGCCGGGTTGTGGCTGAGCCAATGCACACAATGCTTTTCATTACCGATCACGACTTCACTGACAAGCGACATACGCGAACTCATCAGGACGCACAGGTCATCGCAATGTTCTTCCACGCATTCACAACGGGCTTCTCGCACCCCACCTATCCTTTCTTTCACCGATCTAACTTTGGCTGGCGAAGGATCTGCGCGGAAGCCACACTAGCTGTAGTTCACGCCTCGCTTATCTGACAAACTCGGGCACCACGCTTCTGCCACCGATCGCTGGTTGACCGACGATTTTCGCTGGTCCAATATTGTTTTCTTGCCTGATCGTTTTCAACCAGAGATTCCTGCCCGTAGCGATCACACGTTGTCCTCTGATCAGAATTTGTCCATCGCAGACGGGCCCTGAAGTTGCCTCTGACGAGGGGCGGGATTTACGAATGCTCCCGCCAGTCGAGAATCACCTTCCCGCATTATCCAGATCGCAATGCCTGGAAACCTTCTTATAGTGACGAAATCCATCTGTTTCGCGAATGAAGCCTGATTTCGATGGATATTGTGGGCCCGGACGCTTTATCAAATGGAAGTGGCACACTTTGACCCACCCAGAGGGATACTGCAAGTACGGCTTGCGAGGTACCCAGGTGCAGAGGTAGGGGTTTGTGCAATCAGCAGGCGCGGGGGCCCGTCTGGCGAACTGGGTACGCGCCGCGTGTACTCTCAGTAGGATTGGAGCGCAGATTGATGAATCGTCGCGCATTTCTGTCTTCTCTTCCTGTTGCTTCCACTGGATTTTCGCGCTTCGGGAGCTTGGCGCACGCGATGCTCGCCGGCCCTCCTGGGCCAGTGCTGGCCCGTCCCACTCCCGACCAGCTCGCCTGGCAAGATCTGGAGATCGGCATGTTCGTACACTTCGCCCCGAACACCTGGCAGGATGCGGAAGGCGACAACCTTTCCACTCCTCTGTCAGCGATCAATCCGGATATCAATACCGACCAGTGGGCGGACTGTGCCGTGGCCCTTGGCGCCAAATACATGGTCTTTGTTGCTAAGCATGTCGGCGGATTCTGCATGTGGCAGACCGATACCACGGCTTACAGCATCAAGAACACGCCCTGGCGCAACGGACATGGGGACGTGATGGCTGACCTGGCCGCGTCGTGCCAGAAGCGTGGGCTCAAGCTTGTGGTGACCAATCTTCGACCGAGCCCTTAGAAGCGCCCGGCTTGCATGGCGATCAGACCAAAGCCTGCTGACCGAGCATCCTGGACAAGTTGAGCAGTGGCATGTACTCCGGTGGTGGAATTTCGAGACAGCTTCGACAGCGCCAGCCGGGCCTCGAATTGACAACTTACGCATCCCATCCGGGTGGAGTCCGTAAGGACAGCGGAGAGCTGTTGGCGCGCCCGGTTGGAATAACCGCGGGCAGCTTCGACCTGAGCGGTGGCAACCCGCAAATGAAACTTTGCCAGAAAGTCGCTCGACGGAAGAGGGCGTGCGCGCTGGATACTTGCCCAGGCCTTCTCCACTTTGCCCTGGGCAAGCAGGGCGTGCGCCTCCATGGCGGCGGCCTCAACCACGTCGTCGTTGCGGTGTTCGACCCTGAGTTCGTCCATGGCGGCGCGCACCGAGTCATTAAACTGACTTGGATCCCCTTGTTCGAATGCGATCCTTGCCAGCACCACACGATCCATGGCTGCATCTCCCTTGGTACCGACGGCCAGGTTCGCCGCCAAGGCCTCCTCTGCCTTCGTGCGTGCTGCCGCCAAGTCACCCTGCAGCAGCAATGTTTTGGCAAGGTTGAGTTGAACGGCTGCCGACGTGGCGCGATCGCCAATTTGCTGAAAGGTTCCGAGGCCCTGTTCGTACAGGGCCTTCGCTTTCTCCAGCTCCCCCTGGGCCCGAAGCACATCCGCCAGATTGTTCTGCGCGTAGGCGATGCCATCTTTATCGGCCGTTCCTTGCTCTTCGTTCAGCACCGTCTCAAAGGTCTTATGCGCACCCGGAAAGTCGCCGAACTGGTAGAGCACCGCACCGAGGTTGTTCATGGCGGCGTGTTCATTGTCCTTACGTCCAATCTTGCGAAAGATGTCGATGGCTTGCCGATATAACGACTCCGCCATCTTAAGATCACCCCGCACCCGGTACACCTCACCCAGATTGGTGAGGGCGCCGGCAAATCCGTTTTCATTGCCGACGTGGCGAAACCCGGCTTGAGCCTCTTCCAGGTTTTGCCGGGCCCCGGCCAAGTCTCCTTGTTTCTGCAGAACGATCCCAACATCGTTGAGGGCGGTGGCCATTCCGTCACGATCACCGGCGCTGGCAAAAATCTGTTGCGCGCCACGGTAGGCGTCCAGGGCTTCTTGGAGTTGTGACTGATCGTCCAACGCCCAGCCCTGCACCAGCTTGGCACGGGCCAGCAACAGGCGAGCTCCTGACGCCTGGGCCTTTGCGGCCGCCTGTTGCGCCAGGTGCAGCTGGCGCTTGTAATCGGACTCCGTCGCGGCTATTGCCGCCTCGATGAGGTCGATTCGTGGGTCATCCGGCTGCGGGGCAGGCAGCCTTCGAAGAGCATCTACAACCGCCAGTGCAGCTTTGGTGTCCTCAGCGGCATTTTGAGCTTGCGCCAGGCGAAGCCCTCCCTCCAGATCGTCTGGATGGTCCTTCCACAAGTGCTGATAGACACCGATGGCGCCGGCCCAGTCATGCTTCATCTCAAAGTAGCGTCCTTCGATCTCGAGCCTACGATCCTCTGGGAGCGTCTTGGAGAGCGCCACCGCCTTTTGTGCGGAGGCGAGCGCCTGCGCGTCATAGCCGAGAGCAGACCAGGCCTGGGCCAGTGCCGAGTGGGCGAGGGCAAAATCGGGTTGGGCCAATACCGCCTTGGCCAGCAGGTCGCGCGCGGCAGTATTCTCAGAAACGTGCAAACGGGTCAGGCCCTCCGAATAGAGCCGGACCGCTTCCGGGTTGGTCGGCAGAGCGGAATGCAACTCGGCCAGCACTGGAGTGAAGGGCATTTTTGCGCCAAGCTTGTCCCGCAATTGTTCCCCGGCTCGAGCAACCAGATCGAAGATCTCCGACTCACTGCCACTTACCGCAATACTGGAGAGGGTCTCGCCTGAATTCGTATCCTGCAGCCGCACATCAAGCCGAATTTGCGTCGCACCTTTCCGGCCGACCACGATATAGGAACCCACGACGACGAAATCGCTGCCCAGATCGCCGCGCAGCGCGCGGAGAGTCTCGCGTGAATATCCATCTTTTTCATCCACGCCGAGATCGCGTTTGGCTCGAGTAATGTTTTCTCCGGAAATAGTCCGCAAGTGTTCGCCGGCCGCCAGTTCGGTTGTCAGCATTTGGGTGAATGCCGTCGATAACCAACCGACGTCGTTCCGCGGCGACAAGTTTTGGAAGCCAAGCACCGCAACCGACGGTCGAACAACAACCGCGGCAGCCGGAGCGGAAGAACTTGTTGGCTCATGACGGGTTACCAGCCAGCGGGGCAGTGCGAGTAGGACCACCACGACGGCCGCGCCGACGGCGAGCCCGATCCATTTGCGCACGGGCGGCGTGGAGCCAGCCGTGGGGAAGGGTTCCGCCGCAGCCTCTTGTCCTTCAGCTCTGGACTGCGGGACCGCCTCCGATGCAGATGGCGAAATGACGCCAACTCGCTCGACTCGTCCAATGAAGCGGTAGCCCTTGCGGGCCTGGGTCTCGATGTAGCGTGGTTCGTGGGGATTGTCCTCGAGCGCCCCTCGCAGCTTCTTGACTGCGCTGTTGAGGCTGCGCTCGAAGTCAACAAAGATATCGGCGGGCCATAAACGCTGCCGGATCTCGTCCCGGCTGACCAGTTCTCCCGGCCGTTCCAACAGCAGCAACAGCACGTCCAGCGGTTGCCCCGACAGCCGCACCCGGTAGCCGTGCTTGCGGACCTCCCGCGTGGACACATTCACTTCATAGGCATCAAAGCGAAAGACTTCCGCCGCTATACCGGCGGCCTTTTCTCTCCCTGGTTCGTTTTCCACGGATTTCAGATGCAGGGTGATAACCCACTCCGTTCCGGATCAAGGATGTTAGTCCAGGCTCCAAGGATGAATTGTCAAAAGTTTGTCTCCCGTCCAGGCGTCACAAACAGCTGTGACGTAAATCACCCGCTTTTGCCAGTGTTTTCAGGGTTTTGTCCAGTCACATTAATGCACACAGGAATCGCTTGCGGGCGCCACAAATTTCGCGTTGAATGCGTCTCGACCGGCAGTTCCGCAGATTTGGACACGAACCGGCGCCGGACAGGAACAGAAGATGCCGAAAGAAAATCCAGGTTGGTCATGGTGGGCGGTCCTGAAAGCGGTCGCCGTGATGTTGTTCCTGGCATTCCTGCTGCTCGGCCTTGGCTGGCACGTGAGCGCTAGCTCCGCAGGGTCGACTGCGCCTCCTGTAAGTGAGGAGTTTGCCCCACCACTCAGCTTTGAACCCAATCAGGGGCAGACGAGCGACAGCGTGAAGTTCCTGGCGCGGAGTGCAGGCTGCACCCTGTTCCTGACGCCACAAACCGTTGTCATAACCTTTGAGCGTTCCTTCCTGAACGCATCCTCATCTCTGCGAGGAAGCTCGGTGACCATGACATTGGTGGGGGGCAACTCGCAATCGAAGACCGTCGGCTTGGACGAGTTGCCGGGGCGGAACAGCTATTTTGTGGGTCCCGATTCCCGGAACTGGCGGACCGGGATTCCCACCTTCAAGCGGGTCCAAATCGCTGATGTTTATCCCGGCATTGCTCTTAGCTACCTGGGTGCGCAAGGCGGCCTGGAATATGAATTCGCAGTTTCGCCGAAGGCTCAGCCCAATCAGATCACGATTGCAATCGACGGCGTCGATGATGTGCACGGACACCGCGATGGCCGCCTGGATCTGAAGACCCAGCACCATGAGCTATGTTTTCAACCGCTGGTGGCCTATCAGCAAGGGCCAACCGGCAAACAGTACGTGGCTGCAGCCTACCGTTTAATCAACCAGCACAGGGTGGGTTTTGTGATTGGCGCATACGACCGGAGCAAGACTTTATTCCTAGGTCCGGTTCTGCGCTACTCGGGGTCCGCGAGTGGGAGGAGACACTAGTGGGCCCCGAATTCTGGGTTTAGGGAAACATTCCGAAGGAAGAGGAGTATTCCATGATACGAACTTCAAGCCAACGACGGCCTGGCCAAAAGCAAGGCGGCCACGGTCACGATTACGTGCAATAAGGAAGATAGTTGTGAACTCGGACATCGAAGTGAAAAGCAGCAGGAGAGGCCAAAGTCATGAGATCCCTAAGAAGCATTTGTTTTTACCTTTTAGTCGCAACAGCGGCAGCGGCCCAACCCACGATCGTCTCGCTTTCCAGTACGACAATTTCGCATAGCGATCGATTACTCATCCGAGGGTCGGGCTTCGGACCCAGGCAGGGTAGCGGACGGGTAGAAATTGCGGGCGTGGTTGCTCCGCTAACCCGTTGGAGCGACACCCTAATTGCCGCATATGTACCTGAAGGTGCTCCTACGGGTGCAGCGCAGGTTCAGGTTCATGCTGCCGACGGCACCGCCAGCAATCCCGCACTGTTGAATGTCACCTTGCGACCGGTCCCGCAAGGGCGGATCTTGTGGCGCTTCCACGCAGATGCAGACTATATCGATAGCCGTCCCGCGGTCGCCGATGACGGAACGATTTACACGATCGATGTAGCGGGCCACCTCTATGCCTTGGCCCCGGACGGAGGTCTGAAATGGATCTTCAACGCCACCAGCTATGGGTTCGGCAATGTTAGCCTCGGCTCGGACGGTACTATCTACATCGGCAGCACGACGGCCATCTTTGCCCTGCGTCCGGATGGCATCCTGCGCTGGCAGTTCACTCAGGATCCTGGCGCCTTCATTCTGTTAGGCCCCAACGTGGGCCCGGATGGAAATATCTATGCAGTAGGCACGCAAGGGATGGGTGTATTTTCGCTGACACCCCAGGGCACCCTGCGCTGGTCCGTTCCGGAAAACTATGACCGGCCTATCGTGATCCTGCAGGAAATCGTTTTCGGGACGGCAGCGCAATCAAGCTTATATTTCCACGCGAACAATCATCTGCGCGGTATCGGCCTGGATGGAAGCGAGATCTTCACTCGCCCGGAAGGACTCTCCACCTTGCAAGGCGACCCGCAACCCGCCGTCAGCCCGAACGGCACGCTCTACACGAATATGTTCTCCGCCAGAGGATCCGGCCTCGCCCTCGGTGCCTTCGATAAGCAAGGCAATCTGCTAGGGAGTATCTTCGACAACTTCGGCAACTCGACAAATATCCTGAGCACGCCGGACGTGGGCCGGGATGGGATCATCTACGATGGGCGAAACCTCGCCGAGTTGTATGCCATCCGCCCCAAGGGCACAGTGAAATGGCAATACATTGACACGGGCATTCTTTTTGCACCCGTCGTGAGCCCACTCAACAATGTGATCTTTGTCGGCGGGATCGTCACCTACGGCCAGCCGGGATTCTTCGAGGCGATCCGTGTGGTAAACGGCCATTCGCTCGGGAAAGTGTTTCTGCCTGCCGAAAACGGGGGACGAGTTATTCCCATGTCCCGCCCGCGTTTCGCGCCTGACGGGCAAACGGTCTATATCGGGACCTCGATTCCGGGACAATCGCAAGACAACCCGTATTCGTACCTGTACAGCGTCTCGACCAAACTCGCGCAGCACTAGGCTGTGGAACTTTGTCACGATCGTCGAAGTCACGACGGATGCGGAGTCTCGGTAAGCCTCCGCATCAGCAGCTGAGGAGCAGACGCCATGAAGCAATCAAAGTGCGGTTTCGTGGTCGCGATCTCAACATATCTAGCTGCTATGCCAGCGAAGAAGTGGCCAGCGACATCGGTCGCACCCAAGAATTAAGGAGACGCTTCATGCGCATTAATACTGGAGTCGGTTGTGTTCTGGCAGTGACTTTTGCCCTGCTTTGTGTGCCATTCGCGAGTGCCGGACCATCGGCCGCGGCCGCGCCACCCGCCGGGTACGTCGTCGACTTCGTAGCGACGGCAGCATCCGGTTTCGATATGAACGATGGTGGCGACGTGGTCGGGAGGTCCTACCCCGACCCGGGCTGCGGTTCCAATTGCCTGCCCTCGGAAGACTCAGTCGTGTGGAAGGGAGGCCTTCGAATCGTCCTCCCCGAGGTGCCCGGACTGTCACCCATCTTTGCCACAGCCATCAACGCCCAGGGCTGGGTGACCGGGTTCGTCGGCGTCCCAGGCACCACTACCCACGCCGTGGTATGGAAGCCGGTCGGCAGCACGGTCCACAACAGGTATGTGGCCGTCGACCTCGGGAATCTCCCCGGCAAGACCATCTCCTACGCCGTCGGCATCGACGACCTCGGTCGGGTGGTCGGCTGGTCCACGACCGCCAACTTTCCCCCGGACGGATCGCCGTTCATGTGGACCGAGGCAGGTGGAATGGTCGACCTCTCCGCCCAGGGCTTCCCTGACGACAAACCGATGGCAATCAGCCCGGGAGGAACGGTGGCCACGGTGGATTTCTGGTACCGGCTCGGCGATCCCGGCAGCGTGACATCGATGCCGCCGGCCCCGCGGGGCTTTGTGATCGGCGCTGATGCGTCCGCGATCAACGACGCTGGGGACCAGGCCAGGTTCCTGATCACAACCGGAGGGGAGAACCTGCTCTACCTGTTTCGTTTCCACCACGAGGGGACGTGGCAGCAGATCTCACCGATCCCGACCGGGCATCTGAGCCGGGCCGGGATCGGCTCGATCACTGACGCGGGCGACATCACCGCCACTGTGGGGGGTGCGGGCGTGATCGCCTACGGCCCCGATGGGCTCGCCGAGTCACTCGACGCTCTCGTGTCAGCGGCCTATGCGGGAAGTGTACTCACCGATTCCGGGCCGATGAACGCGAGCGGGCAGATCCTGGCCCAGATGATCATCGGCCAGAGCGGCCGACGGCTGGTGCGTCTGGTTCCTGGCGAGCCCTGTACGACCAACTGCGTAAAGGTGACCAAAATCGAGATGATTGGCAAAGGCCCGGAATATTGCGACCAGGGGGACGCCCAAGCGTGGGCCAGGCTGACCGTGACCGACGAAGCGGGAACCCCGCTGTCGGGTGTGCGGATCACCAGCCACTTCTTCGACGACTACTGGCTCGACCAAATCGTCGTCGGCAAAACGAACGCGGCGGGCCAGATTACGTTCAAGCACGTGGGGCCTGCCTGTGTGGGAGCGATCGCCATCCTCGTCACCGACGCGGCCACCAAGCCGGGCCGAACCTTCGACCGGACGACGGGAATCTTGACGAACTACGTGATCCCGCTGCCGTGAACGCCGAAAAGTGGATGGGTGAAGCGGCTCAATTCGATGGCTGTGAGCTGCATCAACCGCGATACAGCCAGGCTACTATGCACTACATTTCGCCAGGGCTTGCCGAGGAGCTTAAGTGTTCCGAGAGTTGAACTCTTCGGGTCTCACTACTTAGGTGCAAAAGGGGACCGCGGTCCCAAAGCTGTGCACAACGTTCTCTGGCAATTTGGAGCCAAAAACTTAAGGAGCAACCCAATGATTCGCCCTACCGTTCTATTTGTCGCAATCATCGCCGTTGCCGTACCAGCGTTTTGTCAGCAGCCTCAATCGCTTGATCTTGTGAGCCGGATCCGTTACCAGCGGGCCATCGAAGAGGTGTATTGGCAACATCGAATCTGGCCGGAACAAAATCCCAGTGCGAAACCCGCTCTTGATGCCGTGATCTCGCCTGAGCAGTTGGATGCTAGAGCGGAAGACGCTCTACGCCTGTCCACGGCACTGCAGCAATATTGGCACCAATCCATCACAGGGCAACAACTTCAGCAGGAAATTTTCCGGCTTATTCGCGACTCGAAGCAACCCGAGGTTCTTGCCGAGTTGTTCGCTGCCCTCGGTGGCAACGCGCACGTAGTTGCCGAAGTGCTGGCGCGCCCGTTACTCGCCGAACGCCTCGTTCGTAACGCGTATCAGTCGGGTCATCGCTTCTCTGCAAAGCAACAACCCTTCGAAGTTTGGTGGAGCAAAGTGAGGACGAACTTTCCAGCTGAGACAGTGGAACCTGTTTTTGCGTACTACGTTCCGGCGATGAAGAACGTTCCCGCCGCGGAGTCCTGGTCTCCTACCCAAATGCTTCCGGAAGGGACGCTTTCGATGAGTGCTGTTTGGACCGGATCCGAAATGATTGTTTGGGGTGGTTTTAATTCCATCGGCGGCAAGTTCAACACGGGCTCCCGTTATAACCCTGCAACGGACACATGGCAAGCCACGAACAATTCCAGCGCTCCCAACGGAAAAATGCAGCACACCGCCGTTTGGACGGGCACCGAAATGATCATTTGGGGCGGCTGCAACGCTAATTTCTCTGAGCACCAGTGTGAGAGCCAGGACGGCGGGCGGTACAATCCAATCTCCGATTCCTGGATTCCGACTGCGCTGGCCAATGCCCCTGACGCCCGGCTCCTCCACCAAGCTGTCTGGACAGGAAAGGAGATGATCGTGTGGGGTGGATGCGCCTTCATTCGGGATGCCTGCAGCGCCCAGCACCTTGGAAACAGTGGAGGCCGGTTCAATCCTTCGGCCAATAGTTGGGTGCAGATAAACCCTGCCGATGCACCTGAAGCGCGAACCAACCACACCGCGGTATGGAACGGGAAACAAATGATGATTTGGGGTGGTTACAATGACCACAACGCACTGAATTCCGGGGCATCCTACAATCCCTCGGCCGATTCCTGGACTCCCATTTCTTCGGTTCCCGCGTCGGCAGCACGTTTTCAGCACACTGCGGTCTGGACCGGCAAGGAGATGCTTATCTGGGGCGGCACCAACTTCACTACATATTTCAAGAACGGGGGCGCCTACAATCCCGTGACCAAGCACTGGCGGGTTTTGTCGGGAGCTGGAGCTCCGTCCGCTCGGGCAGTTCACACCGCAGTATGGACTGGAAGCGAAATGATCGTGTGGGGCGGCATCAATGGCACGAATCTCCTGAATACCGGTGGCCGTTACAACCCGACTACCAACGCTTGGAAGGCAACCACC
>JAIQFW010000225.1 GCA_020073105.1 Terriglobia bacterium | reverse complement strand
CGGATGATCGGCTGGAATCCGATCTTCCAACGACACATAACTGAACATCCCCGTTTGCAGTTGCTGATCGTCTCCTCGCATTCCTGCTTCTTACCACGCCTCTACTGTGGATTGGCAGTGGTTTTTCAACAACCTCCTAGGTAGCCATACTTATCGTTTGGGCATGGGCAAAGGATCTCAAAATGGTACCGTCAAGACTTTCTATACAACGGTTCCGTTGGTACTTTCAACGAATCAAATCCTCGTCGGTTCTGGACGGGCCCTCGCTGCGCAACCCGAGGACGGCTCTACGGGAACCGTAGTTCGCGCTTGCGACGGGAATATCAATGATTCCGCATGCATCGACGGGTCCAAAGTGTTGTATTTTCCGAATGCCCCGCCAGTACCTCCGAGTTCAGCAACGGCGAACTCGTCCGGGGGAAATCTACCGAATAACACAACCATTTATTCTCAAGTGGCATGGGTTGTCAATCTTGCAAGCGGATGTGATTCCAAGCCATCGTCAGGTTCCTCAGGCTGGACATCATGGGGTGACTCCAGCATCAGGGGAAAGGCGATCTTTGCAGGCAGGTGCGTTACGGACGGAACCTACACGGAGATGGCTTTAACCGCAGGGACTGCGGGCGGCTCAACCCCGACCGCCCCGGCAGTTGGTCATACCGTGCAAGACGGAGGTGTTTTGTGGCTCAATGTCGGTCAGTATCCATCTACAGGCTTCGTGGTCTACGGAACGCCGGGCTTGAGTCTTCCGAATCTAGAACAAACCACCACGGTCAACAGCGTGACAAATCACGGCAAGGTGACGTGGAATCCAGCTATGGGTGCTTATCCAAATTGTCAGGACCTCAATGGTGTATTCATTAACAATGGGACGTATGTTTTAGGTCCGGAAGGCGACAATAGCCACACCTACCGTGCGATCGGCAGCGGAACTCTTAATGTAGATCCAGGAAACAGTTGCAACAGTGGCAGCATGAGCACGGTAGCTGGATCTCAAACACAAGATCAGTCAGCGACTGGCATCTACTGGCAAGAGGTCGGCCCACCGACCAACTACCTAACACCGGTTGGGTACATCGTCTATGCCGCCACGCAAAACGGAACGGAAACTGCGCAGTCCGCAACCGTGCTCTGCAATGGAACAACAATCAACATCGGCGCTCTAACCGCATGCAAGTACGGGTCGCCTGCCGTCTTGACGGACCTGCCTCTCGCAACCAATGGAACGCATCCGCCTGTTATCGACACAACGCACGCCCTGATCGTTTTAGGTGAAAAACCCAACGGCTCCGGGTCGAATTCCACCTTTATGACTCGGGTGCAGGACCTGACGGCAGACTCCAACAACATTGCAGGGGAGTCTTGCCTGTATGTTTACGCACAAGAGCAGTCCGGCTGCTACGGAGTGAATGCCATCTCGGCTACAGAAGCTACCTTCGCCGCGATTGGACCCGGCTCACAAAATTCTATGATTTACGACTTTGTGGCGAGTAACCCCAACAATGTTTCGGGTCCTTATTACCTTCCTCGACTGGCAGGAATTTACCTGGATGCCCGCGACGGCCCAGCAATGAAGACCGTGATGCACGGCACTATCACACCCTACAGCAAACCTGCAGGGTCGAGCGTCTTTGCTGGATTGTCGTACATCGGTAGCGGGAGTATAACGATTGAATCTGTTCACACTGAGAACGTTACTAATGGAATATATTGCGATGGGTATTCCGATTCAGTCAGCAGCACCAAAGCAAACTGCTTCATCTTAAGTACCGATCCCGCATCCGGCGCGAGTTACAACGAAGAAAACACTGTTCTCATCGGGCAACAAGCCAATTCTTACTACGTGAACACGGTGAGTGGTATGTCGACTAATGCCTTCCGGGACGACACTATTGCCCTCGTCGGTGCCGGTCTCGGAAACTGCAACTCAGGTAATTCGCTGTGCTACACACGCAGCGGTACCTATCAAGCTGGCGTGGCCGATGTCGGTAGTTTGCGCACTAGAATTCCAAGCGCCCCACTTCAGACGAGTTGGTTTGATGGACCTTTGTTTCTCAGCAACGCCGGGAATGCAGGCTCGATTGGTTTGCATCAGGGGAGCGACGTGTCCGGCGGCTGGGCCCCAAATACTGTCACGATTGAAGCACCAGATTCAGTGACCTCTTATCGCTTACAATTCCCAAGCGCCCTTCCGACAAACAACAACTCGGCAATTCTCTTCTCTGCGCCAGGGGGAACGAACCCTTCGGTCGGCTCGTTTGCCAAAATGCCGCGTACAGGGATAATGACCAGCGCCCAAGCCAACCTGACAACGCTGGCAGACCTGTCAAATCTCTCATTCACAGTCGAGGCAAACACTTCTTATGTGCTGATTTGTACTCTTTATTATCAAGTCTCGGCCACCAGCGCGAAACTCGCGATTGCGATTACCGGGCCCAACTCTCCAACTTTCGTGACCTACGGCCTATTCGATCCGAACACAGCCACAGGGATCGCATTAGGAGCGGCTGTAGCAACCACGGGCTTTGGTTCTTCACTCAGCGGCGTAGGCAATTCGATTAGCACGGCGAACATTCCCGCAACAATTACCATGGGCCTGAGAAATGGCTCCAATGCAGACACGGTACAAGTGCAGGCTGGAAGATCGGGCACTGGCACCGTTACGGTGCAAAAAGGAAGCTATTGTCAGATGCAATAGTTCAACCCCTTCGTGGGACGGCCATTTTGTTACTGTGTAATCCTGTAGATTACCCCAGGGCTTGAGGAGGCCGTGCCGTAAACTTTTCCGACGGAATCCAGTAATACCGGTGCCGTTGGCATGGCACCTTGGTCCGGCTTGGACGCGAACCGGAAAAGATACTCAGCCCATTGTCCACTGCCCATCGGGACCAACTTGAACACGGTGCCACCACCGTTGCCTTTCCCGCCGCCCTGGGAAGTCGTTCCGTAGAGGTTACCAGCGGGATCAAAAACTAGACTAGCTTGTGGGTTTGCACCGTCACTACCGCCGGCGAAGTCGTGGATCACGGTCTCTGCCCAGCCGTTGTCGCCTGGCGACAGTTCGAAGACATTACCAAAGCTGAACTTTCCTCCTCCCGACGTTGTCCCGTAGAGATTACCCGACTCATCAAGAGTTAGCCCAGCAAAAGGAGCGCCACCGTCCGTATTGCTGAAGCGGTGAATTGTTTCGAAACTCCACTGGCCACCTAAGACAGGTGACATCTGGAAAACCGTACCTAATGACGTGGTACCGTACAGATTGCCTGCCACATCGAGTACTACGCCACCACGCGGAACTCCTCCATCAGAGAAATAGTCTCCGCTGAAGGTATGAAGCACACTCAGAGTCCAGCGTGATTCTGATGGAGTCAAGTCGAACACCGTTCCACAGCCCGTCTGACAGGCCTGGTTCGTCTGAGCACCAAATGCAGTTGTTCCATACAGGTTGCCTGCCTCATCCAGAATCACACCTGCTTGTGGTCCCGCTCCGTCATCTCCGCCACTGAAGTTGTAAAGGATCGTCTCTGTCCAACGTCCCTGGCCGTTTGGGGGCGGAGTCAGCCGAAACAGCGTCCCACAGCCCAGACCGTGGTCGCATTTTGTGAAGGCTCCTCCATCTATCGTTGTGCCATAAAGGTTCCCGCTGGAATCAATGGCCAAGTTACCTTGAGGATGCTTACCATCAGGGTGCCCGCTGAAAGCATAAATGATGTGGTAGCCTTTCGTTGGCGACAGTTGATACACTGCTCCCGCGTTGTTATAGCCACCCTCGGCCGTGGTGCCGTAGGCATTTCCCGCACCGTCAACCACCAGTCCAGAGGACGGAATACTGGCCAATCTACCAAAGGTGTAAAGCACCTTGTACCTCCCTGCCCACGCTGCACCGGAGGACAACGAGATCAATGCGGTGACCACGAAGATTCGCTTAACAACGAGTTGGAAGGATTGTAGAAACATGTCCACCTCCAGATTGGGAGACTTGTGCGTAAGGCAGGGGAGTTGAAGAACGGAAAAACTTGGCCTTACTGCTGGGGAGACACTATACCATATTTACGCAAGATTCTGATTTTCTTATGCATCAAGTGACATTCAATGGTTGAAACTTACTAATGAGGTCATATTGCGTGCTGTTGGGTGCATGGGTGCGAATGTAAGTGTCTGGGGTTGCGTTGGCGTGACATCGGGACAGAGAATTGCTAAACCGCAACGGCCAAGACTTTGCCTGGCTTCATCATTTTGCAGGAAGAACCAGCAATGAATCGACATCTCGGTTTGTTTCACCGCACACGCCTGGCTTGCGTCGCACTAGTTCTTTGGAGTGTCACCGGAAACGCGCAGCGCGTAAGTTACCCGAACAACGCGACGACCTGCGAGCAATGCCATTCGGTGCCAGCGAGGTTTGGTAGCAGTCAGTTGGCAGTGCAGAGAGCGGGGCGATGGGAAGATGGCAAGTATGTTCCGGTTGTAGAGGGCGGCATTGTTCATCGGCACGGCGCCTCGACACAAAGTGCGATTCGAGAAAGGGATCGCGGGTGAACGGGTGTCTGCCAACCTGTGTTGCTGGCGTGCTGCTCGGCTGCATTTCTCCGGAGGTTCGCGTCGGCGATAGCTTCAATAAGGCCGTCTCCTAGCAGGGGATCGCAGGCGTCCTCGTAGAGGCACCAGTACTAGAATCGGGTTTGCACGATCCCAACGTGCAGATCGGTCGCTTCGGCTGGAAGAGTCAACACAGCAGCCTGATGTCGGCCTGCGCCGATTCTTTGCGCAATGAACTAGGTATTCGCAACCAGCTTTACCCTGACGAGTATGCCAAATTCGACTGACGGCCCTACGCCCTTCGACACAGCCGATCCAAAGACTGGAAGAACTGAGTTGGACCGTCTAGTAGACGAGGTACGCCAAACAAACCCCATCGCAAGAGATGAACAGCTTGCCGCTGGCACCAATGCACAAGTCGGAGAAAAGATCTTTGCAGAAATCAGGTGCGCTCTCTGCCACGTATCAACCTATAAAACGCTTTCGCCTGGAACGCTAATCAATGGCCGAGGGTATCGAGGTTCCGGACTTCATTGGCGGAAAGACAATACACCCATACAGCGATTTCCTGCTGGACGACATAGGCACGGGTGACAATATCCCCCAAGCTGCGAAACCGGAGTACCTCGATCCGTCAACAGCCAATAAGTTCCGTACTGCGCCGCTCTGGGGACTACGCTTCCGCTCCTGGATGATGCATGACGGCAAGTCGGTCACCTACCATCAGGCAATTGAGCGTCACGCTGGTGAAGCAGTCAAGGCCCGGGATCGCTACGAGCACCTGACACCAGTACAGAAGGGGCAACTTCAGGCTTTCTTGAACTCATTGTGAGGTTTACCGAAATGAGGCTGCAAATCAGTCGCAAATCAGTTAGCTGGTTTCTCATGTACTTAGAAATCCTAAAATTGCTGTCCGTGCGCGGTTAAATTCTTTGTTTGATGGTTTCAGGCGGATTCGAATCCCTCCCTCTCCGCCAGAATTTCAATCCCTTCTTGCCGAAAAATTCGGGTTGCGATCCACAGCATTGCCTCCCACCCTTTCGCAACAAACGCGAAAGGATGGGGCACCCCTCAGTAGGGGTAGCGCATACAATAAACGCGGAAAGGGTGGGCCACCCGCCAGAAAAGGATTCCTCTTCGCCATGAACCACACCGCACTTACGTCCCGTTACCGTCTTGGTTTCGCTCTGTCTCTACCCCTCTGGGCCCGAATGGTCTTGATTACTGCGATGCTGGGATGTGCGGCGGTCGCCTCAGCTCAGGTGAAGGAAAGCGTGATTTACAGCTTTCAAGGTGGCAGCGACGGCGCGACCCCGGTGGGGAGCATCGTGATCGATAAGGCGGGCAACATCTACGGCGCCACAGTGTACGCAACTCCGTGCAGCAATTCCCTGCAGTGCGGATCGGTCTATCAGCTGTCGCCACCGCAGCGGCCGGGCGGCATGTGGACGGAAACCACGCTGTACAACTTCCGGGGCCATGATAATGGGGATGGCGGCTCGCCGGAAGGCGGTCTGATTCAGGACGCTGCGGGCAACTTGTACGGCACGACTGGCTAC
>JAIQFW010000026.1 GCA_020073105.1 Terriglobia bacterium | reverse complement strand
ACTGCATTCGATACGGATGACAAGTCCTCACTTCTTCACTCTGCGCTGGTGGGTGCTCGGGATGCGCATGTCCTCTCGGTACTTCGCGACCGTGCGGCGAGTGACCTGGATACCCTGCGACTGAAGGATGCGGGTGATCTGCTCGTCGGTAAGCGGCCGGGATGGGTCTTCTTCCTCGATGAGCTTCTTGACGCGCCTCTTGAGGATCAGCAGCGACGTGCTGCCGCCCTCGGGGCCGTTCACGCTCTCGCTGAAGAAGTAACGTAGCTCGAATACGCCCTGCGGAGTGTGGGCGTACTTGCTGGCCACCGCTCGGGAAACGGTGGAAGGATGTACGCCGATTTCTTCGGCCACCTCCTTGATCATCATGGGCTTGAGATAATCAATCCCTTTTTCCAGAAACTCCTGCTGGCGGGCCACGATGGAGTAGCAGACCTTCATGATGGTCTGCTTGCGCTGTTCGATGTTCTTGATGAGCTGGATGGCGCTCTTGTAGCGCTCTTTGACGTAATTTCGCGTGTCCTTGTCGTTGCCGTCCTTGACCAGAAGCCGTTTATAGGCTGGATTGAGCCGCAGCTGCGGCACATCCTCGTCGTTCATGATGACCAGCCACTCGTCGCCGTGCTTGGCGAAAGCCACGTCGGGCTCGATGAGCCGGGGCTGGACCTTGTTGTAACGCAGCCCGGGACGAGGATCGAGCGTACGAATGTAGTGGAGCGCGTGTTCGACCGCCTCGATCGGACGGCCGAGTGCCCGCGCGATTTCCTTGTGTTGCTTGTTCTGGAGCGCGCGGAGATGCTGGTCGACGATGGCAATGGCATCGTTAAGCACCTGCGCCGTGGTTTCGCGTTCGCCGTTGCCGTTCTTGTTCGACCCCAGCTGATGCTGGTGAAAACGCAGCTGGTACAGCAGGCACTCGCGCAGGTCGCGACAAGCTACTCCCGGCGGATCCAGTTGCCGCACCAGTTCGATGGCTTCATGCAGATCAGCAAGGTTGAAACTGGGCTGGAAAGCCGGCGGCTGAGGTAAGACCGGTTCCGAGGCCGGAACCGGCGCGCTGGCGTCGTCCGGCGACGTTGCGGGCGCAACTGCGGTCGCGATGCCCACTTCGGAAAGGTCGGCATCAGCGGGCGTGCTGTTCCATGCGGAGAAGGAGGTGGCCATTTCGCCGTTGCCCGACTCTAAAGTGGACGGTTCTGAATCGGCAGAAACGGCTTCGGCCGACGCCAGTCCCAGGGCTGCAGCCTCCTGTACGACGTTCTTTGCAGTGGCGGCGTCAGCTTCTGGAGGAGCCGGCGGGATAACACCCAGCAACTCCTCATCACTGGCGATCAGGTAACCATCTTCGTTCAGGTTGCCGATAACCAGATCGGCGGCTTCACGCACTTCCGGACGGGTCGGAAGCGATCCCAATTGCCAGGTCAGGTGATCCGTAAGATTGCTCGGCTTGGACAGGAAGTTCTCAAACGACGGGCGTTCGACGTCCTCCTGCTCGCTCGGGGTACGGTAACCGGGATCGAGGTAATCCTGAAAGAACGAACCGAAGTCGATCTCCTCGAAAGGATCCTTCTTCTCCACTGCTGCAATGGGGTTCTCTTCCGCGGTCGCGGCGGGGCGGTCTCGGTCTTCTTCCTTTCGATCAACGTCGTCAATCAGGGGAACCGTTTCTTCCAGTTCTTCTAAGACCGGGTTCTCCACCATCTCAGCAGTGATCATGTCCCGCAGCTCAAGCTTGTTGAGCGCCAGGACGCTGACCATTTGCACCAGCCCCGGGGTCAGGATCTGTCTCTGCGAAAGCTTTAGATGGAGCCTTGGTTGCAGCAAAACCATAAAATTCAGCTTCCAGCTACTAGCTCCTAGCTCTTCTTGGCTAGAAGCTAGCCGCCCTTCACACCAGCGAGAAACTCTCGCCCAAATACACCCGCCGGACTTCGGGATTGCCGCCTAACTGCTCCGGCGTCCCTTGGAAGAAGATCCGGCCTTCATTAATAATGTAGGCGCGGTCGGTCACCGATAACGTCTCCCGGACGTTGTGGTCCGTAATCAGGACCCCGATTCCGCTCGCTTTCAGATCGCTGATGATCTTCTGCAAGTCGAGTACAGCAATCGGATCGATCCCCGAAAACGGCTCGTCGAGCAGAATGAATGTCGGGTTAATGCACAAGGCGCGGGCAATCTCCACGCGCCGCCGCTCTCCCCCGGAAAGCGCGTAACCCCGGTTCTGGCGAATATGTTCCAAGCCCAACTGGTCGATCAGCTTTTCCATCTTTTCCCGGCGCTCGTGCCAGGAGATGGGTTGAGCTTCCAAAACCGCCAGAATGTTTTCCTCAACCGTCAGCTTGCGGAAGACCGATGCTTCCTGAGGGAGATAGCTGACCCCATACTGCCGAGCCCGGAGATACATGGGTACGTCAGTAATGTCTTCCAAATCCATCAAAACCCGACCGGTATCAGGGGGGACCAGGCCCACGATGGCATAGAAGGTTGTAGTCTTGCCGGCGCCATTAGGCCCAAGTAAACCAACAACTTCGCCCTGTTGAACCCGTAGGCTCACGCCATTTACAACCCGGCGGCCGCGGTAGGATTTGCCGATTTCGTCAGTGGCCAGAGTACGCATTTATCGTGCCACTCGCGTCTGCGTAACGGCGGGGGATGAGCTGTTTCCTTCTACGAGCACCGTATCATCGTGTCTGTAGAAAGTCAACGAAACCCCGGTAATCTTGCCATGTTCGGCATCAAAAATGCTAGGCGGACCGCCGGTCAGGACAAACTTGTCCTCCCCGGCGCTGTAAACCAGTTGGTCCCCCGTAGCCCGGCGGTTGGGTTGGGTGATAACAACTCCCCCGGCGGCGACGATTCTGTCGAGTTTTCCGACCGGGGAAGATGGTTGGCGCGAGGTGGTGGGCCCCCGGGCTTCCAAGAAGGCATCCATCTGGCGGGCCGTGATTGTGACATCCGCCACTTTGACGATCACGTTGCCCTCGAAGTGTACCCGCCGCTCGTTGTCGGTGTAGGTCAGGCGAGAAGACGTAACCGCCACAGGAGTCGAGTTTTGTTTCTGGTCCGTCCGCATCAGAACGGTCGAAACGGATTGCCCGGGTGCTCCGCTGGCGACCATCGAACGATGGTCCCGATCAAATTCGATCGAAGCAGCTTCTACGATATTGGCATCCTGCCATAAGCGCGCATCTCCGGTGTAGAGAGCTACCGCTGGTGTGCCGTGCACCGTCATCGAACGAGCCGTGACGTGGATTGGGCTGGCGGATGCCAGCAGGGCTCCGTCGGGCTGCGGCTTCAGATCGCTGTAGGTGCTTTTGACATCGCCCTCAGCGGCAGCGTTACCGGTTGTGCGATCCAGACGCATGGTGCGGGCGGTGGTGGTCATCCCGCTCTCGGTGACGCGTGGCGACCCGGTGAGCACCAAGACTTGATCCGCAGGAGTGTAGCGGGCGCGATCACCCCAAGCTTTGCGCTCGCCATCGGTGTACGTCACTCCTCCCTGCTGCACGATGGACTCGATACCACCCCCGCGGCGAAAAGCCGCCTCGATGGCCTGGCTAGTGCTGACGCGGTCAGGCTGGCCGGGATTCTGGCTCACGATTCGCGCATCGGTCGTCCCCTGAACCAAGGAAAGCTGGCCCGAGCGGTCGAAGCGGGCCACAAACTTTCCCGCCGTAACCAGGGTCTGTGGTCCGTTACCGGTCACGGCTGATCGCACCGCGATCTGGGCAGCACCGGAAGTTTCGGCCCGATCGAGATGGCTGGCCTGAGACAGAACGAAGTCAACCACCGGGGCGCTGAGTTCCACATCCTGGGCGCCGGCTGAGGGGCCCGACGGGTTTGGGTGCTGCAGCAGCCTTACATTGTCCTCCGCATGGACACTCTTCAGCAGGTTCTTAGCAGCAAAGTCCAGCACCACCCGACCGGCGTTGGCCTGCAATAGTTGCGCCCCGGAGCCAGTGGCGGTCACATTTCCTGAAAAAATCGCTGCTCGCAGGCTGTCATGTGCCTTGGCAAAGACGAGTTCGAGCTGTTCCGCCCGTACCTCCGCCGGTCGCGGTCCCTCTGAGGACACGCGCACGCCGCCGTCCGCCAGAATCCGGCCCATGGTATTGTCCTGGCGTAAAAAGAGTGTGGCCTTTTCTGCCTCACATTGCCGGGCAGCCACCTTGATCCGAGGCTGGTCCAGCACGATCTGACGCGGGTTCTTGGCAATCGTTCCCCGGCTCGCGGTGAGTGTCATGTCTCTGTCGCTGGCGCCGACGATCTTGAGTTCGGACTCCAAGGTGAGCACGTTGGTCGTCGCGGCGTAGCTCACTCCCATCGCCGATCCGCTGGCTTGCGGCAGGCGAAACTCGACGCTCTGCTTGGTGTAGGCATCGCCCGTCTTCTGATTGAATACCAACCCGCTGGTCTTGAGGTGGATGGGATTCTTGAGCTCTTTCGGGGCAGCCTGGTCGGGATTGAGGATTCCAGCCGGGTTAGCTTCCAGATCAATCTCGATCTCGCCTTGCGCGGTTACGTTTCCGGACTGCGGATCGTATTCGAAATCGCTGCCGTAGATGTGGTCGTAGCGGCTGGAATCGCGTCCGTAGAGGGTGATGGCCACATCGTGCAGTTCGGCGCGTCCGCCCTGTTTGAACTGTACTGCCTTGCTGGCCTCGATCTTGAACAGTGTGCGTCCCTGCTCCGACTTGGAAATGGAGAATCCGGTAGCGCTTTGCTTGATTTCGACCCCGATCTTCTCCGGCACCTGTTTCAAGGCGTTCTGCACGCGGTGGCGGGCATAGAAATACACGCCGGCCACGATCAGCACCACCGCGATCGCGCCCCCGGCAAACCAGCGCCGCAAATGAGCGATGGAAAGAGGCATCTGGAGACAGTGTAATGCAGGCGTCAGGCGTCAGGCTTCAGGCGTCAGGTGTCAGGTGTCAGGTATTGGTTGGGGCTGGGACCGACATGCGGTCAAGCTACGTCCAATCTTCGATGCGGAGCCGTTTCACTCGCCGGAAGACCTGATCGTGGGTGACGAGCACGAGCTGTTTGGCCAGCGCCTGGGCGGCGATCATCATGTCCAGGTTGCCCATGGGTTCTCCTTCGGTTTCGAGCCCGGCCCGCAGATTCGCGCAATGCTTGGCGGCTTCCGAATCCCACGGCAGAGACTCGACCCTCAGCAGGAACTCCTCGACTGCAATTCCCAATTGTTTTGCTTCTGGTTTTCTGGCCGCGCCAAAACGGAGTTCAGCCTCCGTTACCACGGAGATCGCAACCTCGGCCATGGGTACCTTCAGCAGGTGCTCTCGGACATTCGGGACGTTGCCCTTGATGATGTAGCTGGCGGTGTTCGTATCCAGCAAGAAGTGAGCCGGCATTAGAACAAGTCGCGCCTTTGCGGAGGCGCATCCCTGCGGTCGGAAAGAAAATCCTCAGGCACGTCGACGGACTTCATGAAGTGAAAGAAGTCCTGCCAGGATTCCGGCCGGCGGGACAGCACCACGTCTCCGGTGGATGGATCGCGGCGAATGTAAACCTCCGAGCCTTCGAAACGATATTCCACCGGCAGGCGCACCGCCTGGCTGCGGCCGTTGCGAAAAAGCTTTGCGGTGCGGGGCATGTGAGTAATCCTCTTGATATATATCATGATATATCACAATCGGCCCAAGTCAAGACCAATTGCGGCCATCGAACCAAGGGTATTGATTTCAATAGCTTACACGGCCTTCCTTGGTCCCTAACGGGTGGTCAACATCGGCGCGGCGGGCGGCGAGGGTTCAGAGCCCACGAGTGTGCTCTTCTTGGTCTTGAAGTCCCGCAGGGACAACTCCAGGCCTCCAAACTCAGAATGGTCGTTGTACTCGAGCGAGAACGCGATATCAATGGCATCGCCAGGGAGGAGTTGTTCCTGCAACACACGTTCGGCCATGTGCCAACCCAAGGCATCGTAGGTGATCGATTTTCTCCAGTTCTCAGTTCTCGGTTCCCGGTTCTCAGTGCGGTCCGTGGTGGCAGCCAGCTTCAGCTTGACGTGCTTGTCTTTCATGATGCGGGGCGGCGCCATGAGGCGGACGTTGCTGGCAGCAAAGATGGGCTCACGATTGCCGACGCCAAAGGGCTCCAGGCGCTTGAGCACTTTGAACAGCTCCGGAGTGATTTGGTCGAACGGAAGCACAGCATCCAGGTCAACGGCGGGCTCGAGGTCGGCCGGCGTCAGGCGTTCGTGGGCATATGCATCCATTCGCGTGCGCAGTTCTGGAACTCGGGCCGACGGCATGGTGAAGCCCACTGCATGCGAGTGCCCTCCGTAGCGAGTGAATAGTTCCCCACAGGACTCCAGGGCGTTCAGCAGGTGAAAAGGCCGGATGGACCGGCCCGAGCCGTGGGCTTCTTCGCCATCACGGGAGATGACGATCGCCGGGCGGTGACAACGTTCCACCACGCGTGTGGCGGTGATGCCGATCACACCCCGGTGCCAGCCCTCGCCGTCGATCACGACACAGTACGCATCGCGCAATGCGGAATCCTCTTCCAGCCGGGCGTTGATCTCTTCCAGAATCCTGCGCTCTTCCTCCTGCCGCTCCGCGTTCAGGCGATCAAGTTTGCCGGCGAGCAAGCGGGCACGCCCCTCATCCTTTGTGCTGAAGAGTTCGATGACATCCGCAGCGATGTCCATACGCCCGGCAGCGTTGATGCGAGGCGCGATGCGGAAGGCAACTTCGCCGGAAGTCAGCGGGCGCCCGCTGACCTGTGAGACATCGAGCAGGGCCTTGAGCCCGGGATTCACCGCGGTGCGCAGGGCTTCGAGTCCGAGCTTGGCAAATACCCGGTTCTCTCCGGTCAGGGGCACCGAGTCGGCGATGGTCGCAATCGCGACCATCTTGGCAAAGGACTTCAGCAGGGGCGCCTGGTCACGGTCGCGGAGCCGCCGCTCCATCAGCGCCTGAGCCAGTTTGAACGCGACGCCCGCACCACACAGTGCCTTGCAGGGATATTCGCAGCCCGGTTGATTTGGGTTCAGGACCGCCAGAGCGTGGGGCATGCCGTCTGAACCGGCGAGGTGGTGGTCGGTGACGATCAGATCAACGCCCAGTCTTCGCGCCGTTTCTGCGGCGGCGAAGGCCCGGATACCGGCGTCCACACTGATGATGAGTTGAATGCCGGCCGCAGCCGCGCGCTCGATGACATCGCCACGCAGATCGTAGCCTTCTTTGATACGGTGGGGGACATGAAAGTCGGCTGCGCCCCCGCAAAGCTCGATGGCGGTCTTCAGGATGACGATTGCGGTAGTCCCATCCACGTCATAGTCACCATAGATGAGGACGCCTTCCCTGCGCTCGATGGCAGCGTCCAGGCGATCGACGGCGGCTTTCATGCCGGTCATCAGGTAGGGAGAATGCAGATGGGCGAGAGATGGGGCCAGAAATCGCTCGGCAGTGTTAGTGTCGGTGATGCCGCGCATGACAAGCAGCCGGGCAAGGGTGACTGAGAGCAGCGGATCACGGAGGCCAAGCTTTGGATGGCCGCGCAGTTCGTCGGCGAGGATTTGGGCTTGTGCCGCATCCGCGGTTCGGGGAAGCCAGTTCATTGTTGATTTTTGATTGTTGATTTCCCGGCGACCGTAATTCGACAATCAAAAATCAACAATCAACAATCTCTACGGTTCGTTGTCCTGGTCGGGCTCGTCGATAGGCAAACCGGCAAAGTCATCCGCCATTTCCAGAATGCCCTGGTAGCGCTCATACCACGGTGTGGAGGCCTCGTAGACCATCATTACGCCTTGGTGGGCGAAACCCAGTTGCAAAAATCCCGTTTTGCCGATGTAGGTCCGCAGCCAGCGCGCCTCTTCGATGTCCTCATCGTTGGTAAATTCGGCGTTGCTCAGGCGCTGGATCATCAGATCCAGTTCTTCGCGCTCCAACCTCCAGGAATCCATAGTCAAGAAGGGCGCTCCGGCGGCCTTGGCAAGTTCCACGAAATCCTTCCACCCGTCGGGATTATCCTCAGATTTCCAAGAAACACTCTGGACCTCTTCAAAATCTACGAAACCCGGGAAGCGGCGCATGCCGTGGCCCTCGATGAAGGCAACCATGTCATCTTTCAGGCTGGCGAGATCGTCAGGGAGCGGAGACATAAAATTTTGCGTATGAAACATTGTATGCCGGAAAGAGGGCGGGTGTCAGTCAGGATCGCGCAGTCAGCATTCAGCACTTAGCTTTCAGCCCGGGTTGTGCAGGGCAGAGCGCTCCGGACTGGCTGAATGCTGACAGCTGAGTGCTGACGGCTTCCTGTGCTAAACTACCTGGTTCACAGCACACATCCGATCCGCTCATGCTTCTGTCGAAAGAATATGTGGGCTATCTGGCCCGGGAAGTCACTAAAAAGCTCATAGCTGGCGAGTTCATCGAGACCAAGTCCGCGCCCGCGGTCACGGAGAAGGTGCATGCCGCCATGCTCGAGGAGTTCACCCTCGAAGACCGCATCAACGACGAAGTGCGCGTCATCCTGGAGGCGTATTCGGAAGAAATGCAAAAGACCGGCGCCAATTACCAGGAGATGTTCCGCAAGGTGAAGAACGAGCTGGTGCGCAAGTACAAGGCGGTGCTGTGAGAGTGAATCGCGACAAGGTGAACAAGGTTGCGCACGTCGTCACCGACGCACTTGCCGATGTAAAGGAAGTGGATTTCCTGGAGGACCACAACACCGTCCGCCTGGAGGTCCGCAAGCTCCTGGAAGAACTGCTGAACCAAGAAGAGAAGATCGATCAGTCCGCCCGGCACAAGATCGAGAACCAGAAGCGCACCATCCTGGAAGGCAGCCAGGAGTGGGACATCCTTTACCGCAAGTACTATCAGGAAGAAGTGAAGAAGCTGGGGATGTAAGACACCGCTCGGTGTTTCGTCACAATCGCCAGTGATCGACGGACTAACTCCTGAACCACTCCGCCCCAACCCCTGCCTTCCAACCGGTTGCTACCCTTAGTTCCGTCAAAAAACTGCGTCATTTCGCACTGTCTGGGCGTACCATGGTCACGATTTGGAGTGATGTGAATCACAGCGAATTTTCGGAGGCAAGCCTTAAATGAGCTGTTGGCCGGTTGTCTTCGGCACAAGAGATCCCGAATAGCAAGGCCTAATCGGAAAGTCTTTGTAAATTGGAGGATACGACCATGAGTGTTATGACGCCGCCCGGAATCAAATCTTCGGGTGATTACATTGAAGAAGTATTAGCTACCGTAAAAGCCAAGAACCCTGCGGAGCCGGAGTTTCACCAGGCAGTGCAGGAAGTTCTGGATTCCCTGCGGCTGGTGCTGCAGCGGCATCCGGAATATCGCTCGGCGAAGATCCTGGAGCGGATCACCGAACCCGAGCGCGTCCTGATGTTCCGTGTTCCCTGGTTCGATGACCGGGGCGAGATCCAGGTCAATCGTGGGTTCCGCATTGAAATGAACAGCGCCATCGGCCCCTATAAGGGCGGATTGCGTTTCCACCCGTCCGTTAATCTCGGCATCCTGAAATTCTTGGCGTTTGAGCAGGTTTTCAAGAATTCGCTCACCACGCTCCCCATGGGCGGCGGCAAGGGCGGTTCGGATTTCGATCCCAAGGGCAAAAGCGACAACGAAGTGATGCGTTTCTGCCAGAGCTTTATGACGGAGCTGTCGCGCCACATCGGTCCGGACACTGATGTTCCGGCGGGCGATATCGGCGTAGGCGGACGCGAGATCGGCTTCCTGTTCGGCCAGTACAAGCGGCTGCGGAACGAGTTCACCGGCGTGCTGACCGGCAAGGGCCTGAACTGGGGGGGGTCGCTGATTCGTCCCGAGGCCACCGGCTACGGCTGCGTTTATTTCGCGGCCGAGATGTTGAAGACCAAGAAGGACACGCTGGAAGGCAAGCTGTGCCTGGTATCGGGCAGCGGCAACGTCTCGCAATACACGGTCGAGAAGCTGCTTCAACTGGGCGCGAAGCCCATTACCTGGTCGGATTCCGACGGCGTGATCTTCGATCCAGAGGGCATCGACCGCGAGAAGCTGGCCTGGGTCATGGAGCTGAAGAACGTCCGTCGTGGACGCATCCGGGAGTATGCAGACAAGTTCAAGAAGGCCGTCTTCATGCCCACCGACATCAAGCTGGACCACAACCCGATCTGGAACATCAAGGCGGATTGCGCGTTCCCAAGCGCCACGCAGAATGAAATCAAGAAGCGGGACGCCGAGAACCTGCTCAAGAACGGCTGCAAACTGGTCGCCGAGGGCGCGAACATGCCAAGCACGCTCGAAGCCACCAAGGTGTTCCTCGATGCGAAGATCCTCTACGGGCCGGCCAAGGCCGCGAACGCTGGCGGCGTGGCCACCTCCGGGCTGGAAATGTCCCAGAACAGCCAACGGCTGAGCTGGAGCCGCGAGGAAGTGGACGATCGGCTGCACAAGATCATGATCGCCATCCACAAGAACTGCTTCGAAACGGCCGAGAAATACGGCACGCCGGGCAATCTGGTGAACGGCGCCAACATCGGTGGCTTCCTGAAGGTCGCCAATGCCATGCTGGACCAGGGACTTGTGTAGAGACGTTGCTGGCAACGTCTCGCGTAGCTATGATGCGGGGTGGAGAAGTTCCACCCCGCAGTTTTTTGGAGGGTTGAGTCTCTGTGTCCCCTGTGTCCTCTGTGGTGAAGGCTTTTGAGAAAATCAAACCACAGAGGACACGGAGGACGCAAGGAACCATGAGTCCATGGCAATTACCCAGACCCCCGACCCCATCGTTGACGCGGAACGGCTTTTCGAGGGCTTCGAGCAGCTCATGCCCTTCCAGGTGCAGGACATCCTGCTGGTCTCCAGCCTCTACGATTCCTACATCCTGCGCGAGGACGGCCGCCTCAATGAGCTGCTGATCGACGAGTCCCTCGAACTCAACCTGCAGCAGATTCCCGGGATCACGCACGTTTCCAGCGGCGCTGAAGCGCTGGCGCTGGCACGTTCCCAGCCACGCTTTAACCTGATCGTTACCAACCTGGAAGTCGAAGACATGGACGCCGCCCAGCTGGCTCACGAGGTCAAAACGGCGGGGTTGGACGTGCCGGTCGTCGTTCTGGCCTACGACTACCGTGGGATCAAGAAGTTCATCGAGCGCAATCCGGTGACCGATCTGGAATGGATCTTCCTGTGGCAGGGCAACGCCCGAATTCTGATTTCCATCGTCAAGTACATCGAAGACAAGCGCAACGTGGTGCACGACACCCACGCCATCGGCGTACCGGTCATCCTGGTGGTGGAAGACAACATTCGCTATTACTCGTCGTTCTTGCCGGCGATCTACACCGAATTAATCACCCAATCGCGGCGTGTCATTCGCGAGGGATTGAACGTCGCCCACAAGCTGGTGCGGATGCGGGCGCGTCCCAAAATCTTGCTCGCCTCCAATTACGAAGACGCCGTTCGCGAGGTGATGAAGCACCGGGATTACTTGCTGGGAGTGGTATCCGACGTCGAATTTCCACTCGGCGGCGAACTGAGCGCGGAGGCTGGGTTCGAACTGGCGCGCCTAGTGCGCGATAAAGTGCCGGATGTCCCCATCGTGCTGCAGTCCAGCCGGACCGAGTTCCGGGCACGGGCCCAGACTCAGGGCTTCTCGTTTCTCCGCAAACGTTCGCCCACGCTCCTCAAGGAATTGCGGCGATTCCTCACCGAGCAGGCGGGTTTTGGGGATTTCGTCTTCCGCCTGCCCGACCTTTCCGAGGTCGCACGAGCCAGCGACCTGAACGAACTGGAAGCGCGACTGCGGGAAGTTCCGGTGGAGAGCATCGCCTATCACAGCGAGCGCAACCACTTTTCCCGCTGGCTGCGGGCCAGGACCGAGTTTGCACTGGCGCAGAAGCTCCGGCCACGCAAGGTCTCTGACTTCCCTACCGTCGAGGACTTGCGGCATGACCTGGTTGACTCGATCGCCGAGTACCGCAGCGAACAAAGCCAGGTCCTGATCGGGGATTTCAAACCTGGGACCTTTAAATCAACGGACAACTACTTCCTGCGCATCGGGGGCGGTTCGCTCGGCGGAAAGGCCCGTGGACTGGCCTTTGTCCGGCACCTTTTGCACAACAATCGAATCGCCCGGCGATTCCCTGGCGCGCGCATTGCGGTGCCTCCATGCGTGGTGCTGGCGACCGACGTCTTTGACGGGTTTCTCAGCGAAAATAACCTGCTGGACTTTGCCATGCACGCCACCGACGATGCCGAAATTCAGCAGCGCTTTCTGGCGGCGGCGTTTCCTTCAACGCTGCGGGACGACCTGCTGGCCTTCCTGAGCGAAGTGCGTTATCCGTTGGCGATCCGTTCTTCGAGCCTGCTTGAGGACTCCCAGTACCAGCCCTTTACCGGCGTGTATGAGACCTTCATGCTGGGCAACCAGCACTCCGATCTGCTGACCCGCCTGGAACAACTCATGGAAGCGATCAAGCGGGTGTACGCTTCCACCTTCAGCCAGCACGCCAAGGCGTATGTGCGGGCCACACCTTACCGGCTGGAAGAAGAGAAGATGGGCGTCATCCTGCAGCAGGTGGTTGGAACCATGCACGGGCCGCGGTTCTACCCGGACTTCGCGGGCGTCGTGAGGTCACACAATTTCTATCCTGTTCCGCCGATGAGCTACGGGGACGGAATCGCAGCTGTAGCCCTGGGAATGGGGAGGGCGGACCTCGACCATGCCGGGCGCCAACCGGATCCGGTTGCCGACCTGCGCGAAGTGCGGTTTGGGCTGGAGGTGGCCGAGGGTGACGAGACGCTGCACAACGTGGGATCGACCTACTCCGTCGATAACCACGCCGTGTATGACGGGCTGAGCCGTCCCGGCACGCGCATTGTCAGCTTCGCCCCGATCTTGAAGCACGGAGTCTTCCCGCTGGCCGGCATTCTCGAACAGCTCATCAGGATCGGCGAAGACGCGTTCGGGCGTCCGGTGGAGATCGAATTTGCCGTGCGACTGCCTCGGGGGCCGAATGAAACCGCCGATTTTGGATTTCTGCAGATTCGTCCGCTGGTGCTCTCGCGTGAGAGCGAAGAGTTGCGGATGGAAGACGTCAATCCCGAGCGCCTGGTTTGCCAGAGCACCAAGGTCCTGGGTAATGGACGAATCGAGGACCTACGTGATGTCGTGGTGGTGGACTTCCACCGTTTCGAGCGCAATCGCAGCCAGGAAGTCGCGGAAGGAGTTGCCCAACTCAACGCCAGGCTGAGCGAGAGTGGTACACCTTACCTCTTGATCGGCGTGGGCCGGTGGGGATCGAACGATTCCTGGTTAGGGATTCCGGTGGAGTGGGACGAGATTGCAGGGGCGCGCGCGATCGTGGAAGCCGGATTCAAGGATTTCCGAGTCACACCGTCTCAGGGCAGCCATTTCTTCCAGAACCTCACGGCATTCCAAGTCGGGTATTTCACGGTGAACCCAGACGCGGGCGAGGGCTTCGTGGACTGGCAGTGGCTGGGCGCTCAACCCGCTGTCGAAGAACGGGGCTGCGTGCGGCACTTGCACTTTCGCGAGCCGCTGGTGGTTGTGATGAACGGCAAGACCAGCCGGGGTATGGTGTTCAAGCCGGAAGGGCTCTTGTAGGGAGGTGCTCCATCTGAGTCGAGTCTTACCCCCAAACTCCCCGCCAGACGGCCCATTCGTAGTTTACAATCGCAAGACATTGTTTAAGGAAACGAATGCCCCCTATGAGCTGTTCCGGCAGACCATTCTTCGCCCTAGTGTTATCGTTTGTTTCTTTTTCTGGTGTGCTTTCAGCCCAGGTCTACCTGTTCAACCGGGCGGACTTTCCTGTCGGCAATTTGCCGACGGCCGTCGTGAGTGCCGACTTTAATCGTGACCACCTCACCGATGTGGCGGTAGTAAACGGAAGTGACAACACCCTATCGATCTTACTGGGGAAGCCGAACGGCGCCTTTGCGTCCCAACTCACCTTCCCCACCGGCTCCGGGCCTTCTTCGATCGCCGCGGGTGATCTCGACGGTGACGGCCGTCTCGACGTTGTGGTGGCCAACCAGGCCGACAACACGGTTTCCATTCTGCTGGCGAAGGGCAATGGAGCGTTTGCCGCCAGGGTGGATTATCCCGTGGGTAACCAGCCGGAGGGCGTAGCGGTCGGAGACGTCAACGGTGACGGCAAGCGGGACGTGGTCGTGGAAAACGAGACCTGCGGAAGCAATCCCTGCGAAGACGGGTCGATCTCGGTTCTCCTGGGCAACGGTGATGGTTCGCTGAGGAGCGAAGTAGAGTATGCAACCGGCCCCAGCCCTCTTGCTCTGGCCCTTGCCGATCTCAATGGGGACGGGAAGCTGGATGTCGTAACGTCAAACTTCTACCCACTCAGCATTGGTAATGATGTCTCGGTGCTGCTGGGGAATGGCGACGGAAGTTTCCAGACGCACGTCGAATACGCCACCGGCCAAGGACCCGAAACGGTGGCGATAACGGACCTGAACCATGATGGCAAACCCGACCTCATCGTTGCTGACGGCGCCTCCAATGCCGTATCTGTGCTTCTAGGCAACGGCAATGGCACCTTCCAGGCGCATCAGGATTTCCCTGTTCTCATCGCACCTCATTCTGTGGCGGTCGCCGACTTCAACCGCGATGGCAAGCCGGATATCGGCGCCACGGATACAGGTTCAGCGACCAATGCCGTATCCGTCTTGCTGGGCAACGGCGATGGCACGTTTCAGGCGCACAAGGAGTATGGGGCAGGACTGGCGGCGAATTTCCTGGTCGCCGGTGACTTCAATCGCGATCGGGCTACCGACATCCTGACGACCAACGCCGGCGGCAACAGTGTGACCGTGCTGCTCGGAAACGGTGATGGGACATTTAGCCCACGTACAGATTCCCCGACCGGGACAAACCCGACATCTGTGATCGTGGCCGACTTCAACGGCGATGGGAAACCTGATCTGGCCACCGCCAATAGCACCGCAAATACGGCATCGGTGTTGCTGAACCAGGGTAACGGGCATTTCGGAGGGCACGCGGACTTTGCCACGGGAACGATTCCGAACTCGGTAGCGGCTGGCGACCTTAACGGAGACTTGAAATCCGACCTCATCGTCGCCAACGCCGGCGACAACACGGTTTCTGTTCTGCTGGGAAACGGCAATGGCTCGTTTCAGCCGAAACAAGATTTCCCCACTGCAGATGTGCCATTCTGGGTGACTGCAGGGGATTTTAATCACGATGGGCACCTCGACGTGGCAGTCGCCGCGGGTGGAAACCTCGTGTCGGTCTTGTTGGGCAAAGGCGATGGCACGCTGAAGGCTCACGTCGACTACATGGTCGGGAATTCGCCGGCCTCAATCGTCGCTGCGGATGTAAACGGAGACCAGAAGCTCGATTTGATCACCGCTAACTCGGGGAACAATTCGGTGTCGGTGCTTTTGGGTAACGGCGACGGGACCTTTGGAACTCACGCCGACTTCGCAGTGGGGAAACAACCGAATTCGGTGGCGGCGGGAGACTTCAATGGCGATGGCAAACCCGACCTTGCTACCGCCAACTTTAATGCCAACAGCGTTTCCGTGCTGATGGGACTAGGAGACGGGACGTTTCGGACGCACGTGGATTACGTCACGTCGAATTCTCCGGACTCGGTTGCCATTACCGACCTCAACGGGGACGGGAAAGCAGACCTGATGGCGACCAGCACGTTTTCCAGCCAAATCTCTGTGTTCCGCGGAAACGGTGATGGCACGTTGCAGCAGCCGCGTTCCGACTACCAGGTTGGCACCAACGCGATCTCGATCGCCGTGGCCGATTTCAAGGGCATCGGAGCCGCGGGCTTCGCTGTGGCCAACTACGCAGACAGCACGGTCTCGGTATACCCGAATGTTCCGTCCATTGCGGTTTCGCCCCTGAACTTGAATTTTGGCCCACAGCAGGTGGGAACCAGGAGCAAACCCCGGGAGGTGCTGTTCAGCAATCCCGGCAGCACCGCAGTAACCATCGTCGGCCTAGGGATCATCGGTGATTTCGCCCAAAAAAATGATTGCCCCAAGGCGCCGGCGACGTTGGGGATTGGGCAGAGCTGCCGGGTTGGCGTGGTGTTTTCCCCTACCCAGACCGGAACCCGGCAGGGGAAGCTGGGACTCAAGGACGATGCTCCCTTCCGTGTGCAGGTCGTAGGATTAACAGGGACAGGGACCAACTAGGACACCTGGCTATCCCTCTGCTGTATTTCGGGTTAGAGAACGTGATCTCGACTTCCCCCCTTAGTGACCCACATCACAGCCCCTTGCCCGTGCCTCCCCGGACAATAGCTTGTACGCAGTTCTGGGGAGAACATGTTCAAAATCCAGCACGCTGAGTTCATTGCGCCCGGAATCAAACGGTTTGTGATTGAGGCACCCCGCATCGCGCGCAAACAGCAACCCGGGCAGTTCGTCATCCTGCGGCTCTATGAGCAGGGCGAGCGCATCCCGCTGACCATAGAGAGGTCCGATCCCGAGCGCGGCACCATCAACATCGTGGTGCAGTCGATCGGCAAGACGACCAATCTACTGAATTCGCTGGAGACCGGCGACAGCATTCTGGACATCGTCGGACCGCTGGGTAAGCCGTCGGAAATCGAGAAGTTCGGCACCGTGGTGGTGATGGGTGGCGGCGTCGGAACAGCGATGGCGTATCCCACGGCCGCGGCACTGAAGCGGGCCGGCAACCGCGTGATCTCGATTGTGGGGGCACGCAGCAAAGACCTGGTCATCGAGGAGAACGAGATGCGCGCGGTCAGCGACGCCCTGATGATCACGACCGACGATGGCACCTACGCCGACAAGGGCTTTGTCACCGACAAGCTGCGGCAGTTGATCGACAACGGCACGCGTATCGACCTGGTGCTGGCCGTCGGCCCGATCCCCATGATGCGCGCCGTCGCCGACATGACGCGCAAGGAGCACATCCGCACCATCGTCAGCCTGAATCCGATCATGATCGACGGGACCGGCATGTGCGGCGGGTGCCGCGTGCTGGTGGACGGCAAGAGCGAATTCGCCTGCGTGGATGGCCCGGAATTCGACGCGCACCGCATCGATTTCGCCGTACTGGTACAGCGCACTTCCATGTATCGGGCCGCCGAGCAGCAATCCATGGAAGACTTCCGGCGTGAGCACGATTCGCTGCTGGCGAGAATCCGTGCAGAACAACAAGAGGCCGAGTGCGCGCTGCAAGGAGGCGGGCGATGACCCAGACCGTGAACAAGTCGCTGAACCCTCTGCCGCTCAAGGAACGGATGAAGGTGCCGCGCCAGCCCATGCCTGAGCAACCGCCGTTGCTACGCGCCGCCAATTTCGGGGAAGTGAACCTGGGCTATTCCGAAGAGCTAGCCCGGCAGGAGGCGGCCCGCTGCCTGGAGTGCGCCAAGCCGATCTGCGTCAATGATTGTCCGGTGGGCGTCAAGGTCAAAGAATTCGTGCAGTTGATCGTGGCCGGGGACTTCATGGGGGCCGCAGCCAAGATTCGCGAAGATAACGTGCTGCCCGCCATCACCGGGCGGGTGTGTCCTCAGGAGGATCACTGCGAGGGCGGCTGCCTCATGGGCAAGAAGGTTACGCCCCTGGGCATTGGGTATCTCGAGCGCTTCGTGGCGGACTACGAGCAGCAGCACATGGATCCCAAAGACATCAAGAAGGCGCCGCCCAGCGGAAAGAAGGTTGCCATCGTGGGCAGCGGCCCATCCGGGCTCACCGCGGCCGGCGACCTGGTGCAGAAGGGTCACGAAGTCCACGTGTTTGAGGCTCTGCATGAACTGGGAGGCGTGCTGGTCTATGGCATCCCCGAGTTCCGCCTACCCAAGCAGATTATCCGCGAGCAGATCGACTACATGCGCGCCATGGGCGTGCAGTTCGAGACCAACGTCGTGGTCGGCAAGACTGTAACCATCAACGAACTGATGGAAGGAGAAGGCTACGACGCAGTGTTCATCGGTACGGGCGCGGGATTGCCGCAGTTTATGGGGATCCCGGGTGAGCACTTCAACGGTGTCTATTCCGCGAATGAGTTCCTCACCCGCATCAACCTGATGCACGCCTACGAGTTCCCCAAGTACGACGAGCCTATGGTGGACTTCCGCGGCAAGGACGTGGCCGTAATCGGTGGCGGAAACACGGCCCTGGACGCCATCCGCTCGGCGCTGCGCTTGGGGGCCCGCAAGGCTTATGTTCTGTATCGACGCAGCGAAGCCGAGATGCCGGCCCGCAAGGAAGAAGTGAAGCACGCCAAGCAGGAGGGCATCGAGTTCCACATGCTGACCGCTCCGGTCGAGTTCCTGGCCGACGACAAAGGTTGGCTAAAGGCAGCCCGTTGCGTGCGCATGGAGCTGGGCGAACCTGACGCCTCCGGCCGCCGGCGGCCAGTCACGATCGCCGGTTCGGAGTTCGATCTGCCATTGTCGGTGGCGGTAATTGCGATTGGAACCAGCGCCAATCCGCTGATTCAGAGCACGACACCGGGTCTCGCCACCAACAAGCGGAATTACATCGAAGCCGATGTCATGACCCAGCGCACTTCCCGCCGCGGTGTGTTTGCCGGCGGCGACATCGTGACTGGGAGCGCGACCGTAATTCTGGCGATGGGTGCGGGACGGCGCGCGGCGAAGTCAATCCACGAGTACCTGACGACCGGTAGCTGGTGAGAGCTTGGGAAACGGCGGGGGCGTTCGTCCTCCATCAATGTCATGCTTGTGACATTGCTCACAGGCGGTTGTGGCGAAGGTCACTGCCGGAGGATCAGAGCAGGAACTGTAATCAGAATTGGCCGAGTGTAATGGCCATGGTGGGGGAAACTATGAAGGATGAAGATCTCTTAAAGTGCCCATTGCTCCAGGGCCTCGATGCCATGCACCGGGCGGAACTGCTGGGGTTGGTCAACGACAGCAACCTGCGAGAGAAACTGGAAAAATGCCTGGCCCAGCACTTGGCGGCTGAGCAGCAGGAACCGGCAGCGGTCGGCGCCCAGGAACCCCAGACTCGGGACTTCGAAAAAGAAGTACACAGCTGGAACCCACAGCGCCTGGTTTTCAGCCGAAGCCCGAAAGAGTAGTTGGCTCGGCGGTGTGAAACGACTTCTTTTTTTCGGCACCTGACAGCGCGCGGTCCCCGGTCCGGTGCTGTGGTCCAGGAGAATTTCGAAGTAGTTTCTCTCAGCCCTCTCCCAAGCATGACCCGTTACCCAGGAGGCGGTATGCGCAATAGTATTCTGTTCACTACTTTTGATCCCCTTCAAGATACTCCGGAGACCTGCAGCGGTTGCGGCGTGCGTCTTCCCATCTTTCAGTACGAATTTCAGAGCGAAGAAGGAGAGGGAGAGCCGTACCGCCTCCAGGGGTTCTGCTGTGAACCGTGCGCCGCGCGGTTTCTGAAAACTCTGGAATGCACCGAATCGCAGCAATGGGCAGAAGAAGAGGCAGCCCTCGCCGCCGACAAACGGGACACCGCGGAGTTCCACAGGCGCCTCGAGTCACTGCGTTCGGTGCTCGTCGGCTGAAGCGCCTCTCTTCTTCACACCTAGAAACGCCCAGACGATGCGTCTGGATCTACGCGGTTCGCGGCAAAGCGGTATCCTTGCCACGGAGGCGGAATCCTGAAGGCCAGCACCATAGACCTCGTGAAACAGGCGGCCCAAGAGGCTGGCTTTGAGCTGGCCGGCATCGCTCCGGTACGTGAGTTCTCCGAACTGGAGCGCTTTCCCGAATGGATCGCTGCTGGTCGTGCCGGGGAAATGAAATACATGGAGGCGCATGACGAGACTGGTAGCTTGAAGCGCGCTTCCCTGCAGTCGGTCGCGCCCTGGGCCCGAAGCGTGGTTGTTTGCGCCATCAACTACAATACGGCGCAGCCCTACTCGACCCAGGTAGAAGGCCTGGACCGAGGATGGATTTCACGCTATGCGTGGAGTCAGGAAGATTACCACGAGGCGGTTATGCGCCGGCTGCAAATTGTGGACGCGAAGTTGAAGCAAGCCTGTTCCCACCCTTTCGCACAAGACGCGAAAGAGTGGGGCACCCACGCACCCGAGGCACCAGCGCTGCAGACCCGCTGTTACGTCGATACCGGCCCGCTGGTAGAGCGCGTTTACGCGAAGTACGCAGGCGTCGGGTGGATCGGAAAGAACACCTGCATCCTGAATCAGAAGATGGGCTCGTGGCTGTTCCTCGGAGTGATCCTGACATCGCTCGAACTCGAGCCTGACCAGCCCGCTCCCGACCGTTGCGGCACCTGCACCCGCTGCATTGATGCCTGCCCGACGGACGCGCTGATTGCGCCCTACCAACTCGACTCCAACAAATGCATTTCCTATCTCACCATAGAAAAGCGCGGCGCGGTTCCAGAGGAAATGCGGGAAGGCGTCGGCAGGCACGTGTTTGGATGCGATATCTGTCAGGACGTGTGCCCCTGGAACCGCAGAGCCCCTGCTACAAGCGCGGTTGAATTTCAGCCGCGGCACGGCCTGGTGAATCCGGCACTGGACTGGCTGGCGGAGATGAGCCCCGACGAATTCCGGGAGAGGTTTCGCCGCTCACCCATCCGTCGCGCCAAACGCAACGGCCTGCGGAGGAATGCAGTCATTGCCATGGGGAACAGCGGGGACCGCGACTTCCTGCCGGTGCTGACAAAGCTGGCCGCGGACGAAGACGGAGTGGTGGCCGGGCACGCCCGGTGGGCCCTCACCAAGCTTAAGTCTGAGAACTGAGAACCGGGAACTGACAACTGGTTTTTGGTTCATCGAACCGGCACAGTCCTCCAAGCCGCGTGATAGCATCCTCAACAGGCTGGTTCCGCATCCATCATTGCATCATGTGCTCAGGTTTCCGCTTGCGCCTCGCTTTTACCCTGGCTTTGGTGGCAGTATCGTGCTTGCCCGCTCGGGCCGCGGAACCGCACTGGCAGCGCATCGATTCCAGTCACTTCTCCGTGCTCACCGACGCAGACGAAGCTAGCGGCCGCGAGATCGCGGTCCGCTTCGAGCAGATGCGTGACATCTTCGCGCAACTCTTGCTAAGGAGCCGGGTGAACGTGTCCGAGCCGATTGACATCATCGCGCTGAAAACCGACGAGGAGTTCTCCAAGGTCTGCCCCACCCGGCCGGAAGAAGGCATCGCGCGAGGCGGCTTCGTGGTCCCCGGCGCGGACCGCGTTTATTTCGTGCTGAATCTCTCCAAGAACGAGAGCTGGCATGCCATCTCCTACGACTTTGCGCGCTTCCTGCTGAATTTCAACTACCCTCCGACCCAGAAGTGGTTTGACGAAGGATTCGCTGAGTACTTTTCCAGCTTGCACTTGGACAACACGAAGGCCCAGATCGGCGGCGATCCGCAAGCGACGTTCCCTGGGCCAGGCCTTCCCCAATTATCTGCAGGGACTCCGACTGCGTCATTTGTGGAGCTGTTAAACAGAACCTGGCAAACCATTCCGGAGTTGTTCACTGCTTCGCAGGACGCTTCCCACGCTCCCGGGGCCGCGCAGCGTGCGCTGTCCGACGCTCAGGCCTGGATCGTGATGCACTACCTGATCAATAACAACAAACTGCCGGAGACGGGCACTTATTTTGCACTGGTACAAATCGAGAAAATCCCGGTCGAAGAGGCCATTCAAAAAGCCTATGGGATGAGCTCAGTACAGCTTGGGCAAGCGGTGAAGGACTACTTCCGCTCACTGACCTCCCCTTCCCAGAAGCAATCTGCTGGCAGAGCAGACGCGGGCACTTCCAATCCATTCAGCCAACCTCTTAGTCCTGCCTCGGGGGATGTCATCGGAACCAGCACTCGTGAAGTTCTGGCATTCTACGCCCGGGCGTTACTGGCAGAAATGAGCCTGCGACTGCCCGAGCACCGCGACGCAGCACGGAAGGAACTCCTGTCCCTCGTGGGCGAATCCCGGACAGAGACCGCCATTGCTCACCGTGCTCTAGGCTGGGACGACATGGAGAAGAAGGAGTTCGACCCGGCCCGTGAGGAGTTCAACAAGGCGATGGAACTCGATCCCAAGGATCCGTGGCCCTACTACTACCTGGCCTTGACGAAGTATCAAGAATTCCACGGTGGCGGGCACCAGGTAAGGGGCCTGGCGAACATGATGCCGGAACTGCACACGGTCCTCGAGTGGAAACCGGAGTTCGCCGAGGCCTACCACATGCTGGGATGGGCGCAGCGCGAAGGTGGAGGCGTTCACGCGGCGCTGGATTCTATTCGCGCCGCCATCCAGCTTAACCCTCGGGACCAAAGTTATCTGCTGGAAATGGCTCGAGTCTATCTCGCAGGGAAAAATTGGGACGCGGCCACCGCGGTGCTGGAACGCCTTGCCGGCGGCTCGGATGTGCAACTGGCAAGCGCAGCACGCGGGTATTTGCAGGACCTTCCCATGTTACGGAAATATGGCGTGGCGGCCCAGTCGGGAGCGGCGTCGCAGCCGGAGGCAAAGCCGGCGACAGCTACCGCCTCGACTCCAACTCCTGCCAGTCCACAGCCAGGCACAAAGACCCCCACAGCCCAGCCGCCCGCGGAGGCAGCTGACGAGAGTTCGGACGAGCCAGCTGAGCCACAGATCGACAAACGGCCGATCCAATATCTCAAAGCGAAACTGATCGCAATGGATTGCTCTCACCCCCCAGCCGCGGTCTTGACGATTTCCTCTGGAACGAAAACTCTGAAGTTGCTTGCTCCGGACTACAAATCACTGACCCTGGTTGGAGAAGACCAGTTCTCCTGCGATTGGAGGGACCGCGCGGTCTCGGTCAACTACAAGGCGGGCGGGAAGGCGGACGGCGATCTGGTATCGCTGGAGATGCGCTAGATTTCTCCGCGCCTCTGCGGGTGTTCTCCGCGACCTCTGCGATTAAGACTTGAGGTTCGCCGAATGTTATCAAGACCCTGAAACGCTGAGAGCGCCGAGAACGGCCGCGGAGTACGCTGAGGACATGCCCGCTAAAACCAGGGCGTATACTGACCCTCTAATTTTTTGGACAAGGGCGGCCGCCCTCCAATCATGGCTAAAGGCAAACTGTCCCCTTTCTGGCACGCGGTAGCCGCTTACTTGCAGGCGTGGACACGCACTCCGACGCTGGCGGGGGCGGTACGGATGGCTGCCGGATGGAGCAGCTCCGCAACGGCGCGACCTGCCGTGCAATCATCTGTCACCGGTTCTCCAAACCCGTTGCAAAAGTATTTCGAAGCTCATGTCGAAGGCAGAGGGATCTGGAAGTGGAATCACTATTTCGAGGCGTATCACCGGCACTTGAACAAGTTCGTGGGGCGGGAAGTCCACATTCTCGAAATTGGTGTGTACAGCGGTGGAAGCCTGGAGATGTGGAAGCAATACTTCGGGCCGCAGTGCAAGATCTACGGCGTGGACATTGAACCTGCATGTCAGGCATACGCGGACGAGTCGGTCAGAATCTTCATCGGCGATCAGGCCGACCGGGATTTCTGGAAGAGGGTCAAACAAGAAGTTCCGTTCCTGGACATCGTGATTGACGACGGCGGTCACAAACCTCACCAGCAGATTGTCAGCCTGGAAGAGATGCTGCCCCACCTCCGGCCGGGCGGAGTTTACATCTGCGAGGACGTGCAGGGCAGCAGCCAGCGCTTTGCGGATTACGTCAGTGGATTAGTCCACAGTCTGAATGCCACCAGCATCAGCAAGAGGGTCGGGGCTGAGCTTGCCTCAGCTGCGACACCGTTCCAGGCGGCGGTGCACTCGATTCACTCCTATCCGTTTCTGACTGTGATCGAGATGACGGGTGCGCCGGTTGGCGAGTTCGTTGCGCCCAAACATGGAACGCAGTGGCAGCCGTTTCTGTAGGCTCCCCACCATGTCTCGCAAAAAGCGGCGAGACATGGGCCACCCCCACCTCCAAATTTTGCCGGAACCTTAGGATGGAGACAACAAACCCTCGCAGCGGTTACTGCGAGGGTTGGCGATGTCGGATGATCGAGGATGCTATGCGCGGACGACGTTGGCCGCCTGGAACCCCTTGGGCCCCTTCAGCAGATCGAATTCCACGGTCTCGCCCTCGTTCAGCGTACGGTAACCGTTCTCTTGGATCGCGGAGAAATGAACGAAGACATCTTCCCCCGTGGAGCGCTGGATAAAACCATATCCTTTGGCCCCGTTAAACCACTTTACTGTACCCTTCTCTCTCACAAATTACTCCTTTCGCCTCTGCTGAGATTAAAATCCCACTTCCTTCGTGAAGCGTACGCTTCCTCACTCCCCCCTCAGGAAGTGGATACGTCATTCGCGCGAGCCGTCGATCCCGTGTTCAACAAGAAAGGCTCCCAAGTTCTGCGTCGTCTGAGAAAGCACGGCACAAGCTCCGGAGCCTGTCATGGTGGCGCGAGATTCGACTGCAAGACACGAACATTTCCCCAACTAGCACGCGTAATGCACAAGATTGTGGCAACGAGCAAAAGATAATATCAGGAACTTTCTTTCTGGCAAGAGGAGAATTCTGGGCAGTGAAACGATTTAAATTGTGACCCGGAGTTCACTTACGGCCATGCCAATCGCTTGGCCGTACGCAGTCGGGGCCTCCAATGATCAGAGTCGCCGCAACTCTCTGATAATATTGGATCAACCCATTGACCAATCCTCTCTCCATAACGCCTTCAGCTGCCGCCAAGCCGCCCCTCCCAAGCGCATCCCCAAACCGCTACTCCGGATTGTTGGCTTCCACTGCTAGATACTTGTTGCGTACCGAGGTTCACACCTTCGCGTTTTCCGTCGCCGCCAACGCCATCCTCTCCTTTTTCCCTTTCGTGCTGTTGTTGCTGACGCTCATCCGCCGGGTTTTTCATTCGAATGTCATGTATGAAGTTGTGGTGCAGCTGCTGCGCGACAATCTGCCCGCAGGACAAGATTTTGTGATCCGCAATCTCAACGCGCTGGTGGGAGCGCGGCATCGCACCGAAATTTTGTCGTTGCTCATTCTGCTGGTGACTTCGACGGGAATCTTCATGCCGCTCGAGGTGGCGCTGAACCGCATCTGGCATTTCCGCAACAATCGCTCTTACCTGGGTAACCAGATGATCTCTCTGGGGCTGACCTTCGGCTGCGGCGTGCTCGCTCTGCTTTCTGTGGGATTGACCGCGGGCAACGTTGCGTTGCTGAAAACCTTCACCTTCGGCCACGACATTTTCGTGGTACGGCTGGTCGGCTTTCTCACCATGAAAGTCTTCGCCATCGCGACCAGCATTACGATTTTCTTTCTGATCTACTGGCTGCTGCCTAACGGCAAGGTCCCGGCCCGGGCAGTGTTGCCAGCGGCGGTGATTATGGGATTGCTCTCGGAGATTCTCAAGTACGGCTACATCCTTGCACTGCCCCGGCTGAACTTTCAGGAAGTGTACGGCCCGTTCGCGCTGTCGGTGAGCCTGATGTTTTGGGCGTTCCTGTCGGGATTGCTGCTGCTGACAGGGGCGTATTTGTCGGCAGAGCGGCATGAGCGGAGGGGCCTCCGCTGAATCAAAACAGATTTGTGAGAGTGAAAATCCTGATGCTCATCACTTCACCGACCACACCTCCAGCTTCCCCGCCCCGTTGCTCGTCAACAGCAGCCGCCCATCCGGCAGGAACCCGCCGCCGTTCGTGGTGAACCCGGGTTGAAGCACGGTGGTTCGCACCGCCTGCGTGGCCAAATCCCACACCATCACCGGCGCTGGATTATCGAAGGAGTGCTCGTCGGCGTACGCCGCCGCCAAGGACTTCCCATCCGGAGACGTCTCCAGCATCCGAACGACAAACGACTGCTTGGGAAGGCTCCGGACCACTTTGCCTGTGAGGGTGTCGATCTCTGAGATCGTTTTGTCCGCGCCGCCGACATAAAGATATCTGCTGTCGGTAGAGAAGGCCGCAGCGAATGTTTCCAGTAGAAAATCGCTGTTGCTTGCCCGTGGGGCGCCACTCTGCGAATCATAGATTCTGATTCCTGTGTCTGCATCCGCCGAAGCCAGCCACTTGCCATCGGGCGAGAAGTCAAGCGCCAGCGATCCTGAGAAATTCGTCGGAAGACTGCCTGCCACCTTTCCGAGCCTGAGGTCCCATAGTTGTGCCGGTCGCTCCGCGGGCGCAACCGCCAGCATGCTCAGATCAGGCGAGATGGCCAGTGCATTGATATCGGCCCCGGCGGAGAGTTCCACTTTCATTTTTCCCGACGGCAGGCTCCAGATCCTGATTCTCCCTCGCTTTCCCGCGGCCGCCAACAACGATCCGTCGCGCGAAAACCAGAGACCCGCGATGCGCTCATCCACCAGATCAAAGGTTTCTTTCAATTCCAGCGCAGGATAGCTCCACAGCCGCACCCGGCCATCTTTACACGCCGCGGCCAGGAAACTCCCTTTCGGCGAGATCGCAGTGAACTGTACCGCCTCGGCATCGGAGAACGGAATGCTCTTCTCCAGCTTGAGGTTTTGTCCGAGTGCGGCAGAAGAGATGAGCAGCAACGCCAGAAGGTAGACCGTGTGCCGCCGCATCAGAGCATCTCCAGCACTGCATCAAAATTCACCACCGCCTGCATCTCCTGCGGATCGCCCTTGAGCAGCACCGGCCGAACCAGTTCACGGCTGTGGATGAGCGGATCGCGGCCGAAGTTGCGGTCGGGATCGCCCTCGAAGACAGGATCGGTGGCAAAGTACAGCTGAGTGACCAGAGGCTTGTGCCCAGGGGCCGTGACGAGATAATGAACGTGCTGGCACACCCGGTCTGGGTAGTGGCCTGGGAGGACAGAATCGAACTTGTAGGCAGCGGACGAGTCCGCGGGCAACTGAGCCCGGTAGCGATATCCATCGAGGTCGTAGTGGCCGAGATGATCGGTCTGCCACACTTCGACAGCGGCGTTAGAAAGCGCGTCGCCACGCGCATTGAAAACCTTGCCCGAAACACTCAACGGCATGCCGGGGTCGCCCGGCGCTCGCAGCATCGCACTGCCCGGAGCCTTCCTCTTATAGAAGGGACCGAGTTCATTGGGTGGCGTAGGCTTGCGATATTGGGTTCCGCTTTGCGCGAACGCTTCGAGGACCAAGCTTGGCGATACTTGCGAGGCAATTGTTAATGTGCCCAGCGCGAAACAGCGTTCGAGAACTTCACGACGACTCAGTGCAGAGCCATTGCGTGCCATCCTACCCCCCTAATCGTGCACAACGATACTCCATATGGCTGGAGCCGCCAAGAGACTCAAGATGTCCCGAACCCGGTGCCTCCGCGTCCACCTTGGTTTTCCTGTGGAAATGTCCATCCGTCACCCAGGCCGGTGACTCCGCGCACTGCCCTTCCTGCTTCGGTTGTCTAGCATCGTTCCACTCCCGTTCGAGGCTGGCCTCTTTGCGAGGCTTGCGATGTTCTGGTCATCTTGGAAGCCCATTCTCCCCAGCCTGGTTCTTCTTGCGGCATTTCCTGCGGCGGCGGTACGCCCCTTCCAGCCTCGTGATGACGAGGGCATGCCTATCCGCCAGGCTTTAGTGCGCAACTCCGGGTTCATCTTTTCTGGCACCGTGAAGACCGTCGAGCGGATCTCTCCACAAAGAAAGGACAGCGTTGCCGTCATGCGCATCACCTTTCAGGTGGAAGAGGCGTTGCGTGGCGTACGCAAGGGGCAACTTCTGGTGGTTCGCGAGTGGGCTGGACTGTGGCAGGCGGGAGAACGCTATCGACCGGGGGAACGAGTGATGCTGTTCTTGTATCCGCCGAGCAAGGTGGGGCTAACCAGCCCGGTCGGAGGTGGGGCGGGCCGCTTCCGGGTCGATCCGCAGGGGAATGTCATAGTCGAACCAAGGAAGGCGGATCGACCCGGCCTAGGGAAGGGCATCGGCTTCTTCCCGAAACAGAGATTCCCTCCGCAAAAGCTTTTTCTCGTCCTGCGAGACGCAGAACTGGAGTGAGTTATGACACAACAAGTTTATTCGTGCCTGCGACTCTCCCGGCTACTCCGGCCGTTGCACCTTCCTCTGCTTGTGGTCGGAGTGCTGGCCGTCTCCGGGCAACTCGCGCATGCGGGTGGCCCCAAGTACGTCGCGGGAGTTAGCTACTTCGATCCCGGCACCGCCGGAACGCCTCTGACCTGGGCCCAGGGTCAGATCAACTACTACACCGATCAAGGCAATCTCAGTCCGACTTTGCCCGGGACCAGCGCGGATGCTTTCGTGGCCGACGCCTTCAGCCAGTGGATTGCAACTCCCACGGCTGCAGTGTCGGCCACCCGCGCCGGACAACTTGACGAAAACGTTAGCGGTGACAACGTATTCGTTAATCCCGACGGCACACTGACCATGCCCTCTGACATTCTGCCGACCGCGACCAGCACGCCGGTGGGAATTGTGTACGACGCGGATGGCTCGGTCACGAGTGCACTTCTCGGCCAGGGAGCGGGAGATTCGTCAGAGTGCTTTTACAACGCGGCTTTCGGCGGCATCGACAACTTCGCGACCAATGCCCATTTCCTGCATGCCCTGGTCATTCTCAATGGGAATTGCGCGCAGACTTCCAACCAGCTGCCGGACGTGAAATACCGGCTGGTGCGGGTACTGGGGCGCGTGCTCGGACTCGACTGGTCCCAGGTCAACATTAACGTGCTGACGCATAATCCACCCCCAACCCAGGACGACTATGTCGGCTTTCCCGTGATGCACGCCATCGATCCGCCAAACTGCATCCCAATCACCCTGTGCTATGCCAATCCCGATCAGCCCAAGATGGACGACCAGGCGTCGCTCTCGCGCTTGTACCCTGTGACCGCGGACAATGTGTCCAACTTCCCCGGGAAGAAGGTCTCCTCCGATGAGACAGTTCGTATTCACGGCAGCGTGTTCTTCACGGACACCGGCGGCTTGGCGGGCCAGGGCATGCAGGGCGTTAACGTGGTGGCCCGCTGGATTGACCCCGGCAGCGGTTTGCCGTCGCGGAGCTACGCTGCTGCTTCTCTCTCGGGATTCTTGTTCTGCGGGAATGCTGGAAACACCGTCACCGGTTTCGACGACAGCCTGGAGCGACCGTTCAACCGCTACGGTTCAAATGACGCAGCCCTCGAAGGGTTTTTCGATCTGGGCGGATTGCAGATTCCGAATGGTGGGACCAGCGGGCGTTACCAGCTTACGATCGAGGCCGTCGATCCCCTCTGGTCAACAGATGTTGGACCCTACGGTCCGCTGCAGGTGCAGCCTTCCGGATCGACGCAGCCGATCCTGGTAAACGTGAGCCTGGGCGGAGACTTCGAGCAAGACATCCTGATGCAAGGTAGTGCCACCCAAAGCGCGGACCCGTTCCCGTCGACAAGCTACGCGACCCCCGCCCCTGTCCCTCTGGGAGGCGACTGGGTCGGATCGCTAAGCCCTCACGGCGATCTTGACTATTTCTGGTTCCCGGGGCAGGCCAACCGCACGCTTTCCGTGTTTGTGACCGCTTTGGATGCCTCGGCCGCGGCCGCGGAAAGCAAAGCTCAACCGGTCATCGGAATGTGGGGGCTGTCGGATCCGGAAACCTCGCCGGCCCCGGCCAACACTCCCTCGGCCTTCAACACCTCCTACTTTGGAATGACGCTCTTGAACGCACAGTTGCTGCAAACCACCGGCTTCCGCATGGGGATTTCCGACATCCGGGGCGACGGTCGCCCGGACTACCGCTACCACGCACGAGTTCTTTATGGTGACAACGTCAGTCCGGCGCGGGCCAGCGTGGGCGGAGCAACGCCTCTCACGGTTACAGGGCTTGGATTGCAATCCAACACACGGATTTCAGTCGGTAAGGTGAATGTGCCTCCGCTCGCGGTCACCGCAAGTCAAGCCCTGATCTCGGCGCCGTCGCTGGCGGACGGAGTGCAAGACATCACGCTAGTCGATCCACCTACGCTCGCAAGCTCGATTCTGGCCGGCGTGGTGACCTACGGCGCTGGCCCGGACGACATTCTGCGACTGCTTCCAGGTACGAATCCCTTCACTCCGGTCGGCGGACAAGCGCCCAACCCTGTTCGCGTGCAGGTATTCACCCCCGACGGGACAACTCCCGTGCAGGGAGCGAGTGTGTTTTTCACCGCATCGCCAGCCGCCGGCTTGTCCGCGTGTTCCGAAGGCGGCAGTTGTACCGTGCTGAGCGACCAGAGCGGCTCGGCTTCCACCTTCGTCACCTTGCTCGCGACTGGCACAACAACGGTCACCGCGCAGCTCGCGCCTGCCTCTTACCCATCCCCGAAGCAGGTGCAAAGCACACTGCGGGGGACGTCGTCTTCACTCGACATCGCTTTGGCGCCACAGGAGGCATGGATTGCCCAAGGCGCAACCGTCAATCTCACACTCACCGCGCGTGTGCTTTCCAACGGCGTGCCGCTCAACGGCAAGGTCGTCAACTTTCAGGTCGTGAATGGATCGGGCACTCCCAACCCACCCAGCGTTCCCACGAACAGTAACGGATATGCGAACAGCACGCTGGAGCTGACATCCTTTGCAGGGGACGTCCAGGTGAGTGCCTGCGTCGGCCCGCTGAACAGCCCCTGTCTATCGTTCTACGGAACCGCCGTCTCTAACTCCGGAATGCAACTGCAACCGGTTGCAGGCAGCAGTCAGGCTGTTGCCGCGGGACAGAGTTTCCAACCGGTAACGGTCCGGGCCACAGACTTGTCGATACCCCCCAATCCTGTGCTCGGGGTGAACGTGCTTTTTCAGTACGTGGTCGAACGACCGGGCGAAAATTCCAAAGACGAGTCGGGCGGAGATACGGACATTGGCCGGGATCCAGCCCCGATCATCCTCTACTCCTGGCAAGGGGTTGTGGTTTCCGACGTGGACGGCCTGGCGAGTTTTCGACCCACCACCGGCGGCTTCGACGGGGCTTTGGACATTCTGGGCACAGCCTCGGGAGGAACGGCCAAACAGCCGTTTAAATTGAAGTCGTTAGCGCCAAGGGAGTGACGCCCGGCAAGTCTGGGAGTGGCGGAAGAGCCGCTGTATGGGCCCGCGCACGTGAGGTTTGTCACAGCTTTCTTGCTTGTCGTGGTCGAAAATAAAGACCAGGTTGACCGGAGGTGCGTCATGCTGGCGCTGCGACTGGTACGTCTCATTGAAACCCATGCCGATCGGCTGTCTCAGGGACTAACCCACAGATTGGAGAACGACCCGCATTGCGCGGATATGCGGAAGGTACCGCGGCAAGAGTTGGCCGCCAGGAGCCACGAAATCTACCGTAACCTGAGCGACTGGCTGCTGTACAAAACCGAGCACGACATCGAGCACGTTTACACCGAGATCGGCATCCGGCGGGCACGGCAACAAGTTGCATTCAGCCACCTGCTGTATGCGATCACGGCCACCAAAGAGCACCTCTGGATTTTTCTGCAAGACGAAGGTGTGGTCACGAAGCCGGTGGAGTTGTTCGCCGAGATGGAACTGTTCCGGCTGCTCGACCAGTTTTTTGACAAAGCCTTGTTCTACCTGGCCGCCGGATACGAGAGCGTGCACGTGCGGGAAGAAGTGGCGGTAGCGTAACGTTGGCACGCCATAGAGACGTAGCTGCCACGTCTGCTTGCTACGTCTCATTTTCGAACCGTGAGACGTTGCAAGCAACGTCTCTACAGATTATCTCTTCGTCCACTGGTCCACCCAATCATTCACGGTCTTGTACCAGAGCTGGGCGTTCTGCGGCTTCAGCACCCAGTGACCTTCGTCGGGGAAATAGAGCATCTTCGACGGCACACCCAGCATTTGTAGCGTAGTGAACAGCTGGAAACCTTCCGAAACATCGAGCCGGTAATCGCGCTGACCGTGGACCACGAGCGTCGGTGTCTTGAAATTCTTGGCGAAGAGATGCGGCGACCACTTGCGGTACTCTTCGCGGCTGTCGAGCAGCGAACCCTTGAACTCCCAGTTGGGGAACCACAGCTCTTCGGTCGAGCCCCAGGCCGACTCGGTGTTGAACTGGCCGTCGTGTGAGACCAGGCACTTGAAGCGGTCGGTGTGGCCCAGAATCCAGTTGATGGCGTAACCGCCGTAGCTCGCGCCCAGCGCGCATTCACGCTCTTTGTCGATGAAAGGATAGTGCTGCTCCGCGTAGTCGAGGCCCTTCATCAGGTCTTCAAAGGGAGCGCCGCCCCAGTCGTCGTTGATGGCGTCGATGAACTTCTGCCCGTAGCCGGTCGAGCCATGAAAGTTGATCATGACGACGACGTATCCGTTGGCGGCGAAGAGTTCTGGGTTCCAGCGATAGCTCCAATCGTCTCCCCAGGCACCTTGAGGTCCGCCATGGACGAGAAATTTCAAGGGATACTTCTTGCTGGGATCGAAGTTCGGTGGCTTGACGAGGAAACCCTGGACTTTGTCGTTGTGCGCGCCAGTGAACCAGAAGGTTTCGAGGGGAGACATGGCGACTTGGGAGAGGACGGCGAAGTTGAGGTGGGTGAGTTGACGCGTGTTCGCTGAGGCGCACTTTGGCAGCGGCTCTTTGGACTCTCCGCGTAACATCGCCTTGACCTTTTCGAGGCCAATTGCACAATCAGCGTGCTCGGCGATGAAGACTTCTTGTGGCGTTTGGAGCGACATTCGAGTGAAGGCACCCACAGTCAAATTGTCATGCTGGTCAGTGGTCTCGATTACGACAGGGGATAGGTCGTCGTCGTATCCATCGGTGATTTTGAGGGGGTGACAACCGTCAAGACAAAGGTCGGGGATAACATAGTAGAGGGGCGAGGCACCCTTGCTCTCGGCAGTCAAGTAAATCTGATGTGCTCCAGCCCAGGTAAACGTCCCGATCCACTGGTCAACGTTTTCCGTCAGATTCTTCTTCTCTCCCGTCTTGCGGTCGTACAGCATCAGGCGGAAGCGGTCCGCCTCATACCCAGGACGGGCTTGTGCGCGATAGGCAATGTACTTTCCATCCGGCGAGTAGAGCGGCGTGGAGTCGCTGGCCGGATTATCGGCGGTGATGTTCTTGGCCGCCCCTCCACTGACCGGAACAACCCAAAGATCGTTGTTAGTGGACGCAGCTTCGTTCTTGTCGTGGTTCGAGGTGTAGCAAATCTCCTGGCCGTCAGGCGAGAAGGCGTAGTCATCCTGCCCGCCGAGCGAGAAGACAGGGGCATCGTAGTCGCCGGGAGTTAGATCTCGGCTCGCCCCGCCATCCACCGGAACAATCAGCAGGTGATTGCGCTTCCCTTCCTTGTAGGCATTCCAATGGCGATACAGCAGCTTCGTAAAGATTTGCGCTTTGACCTTCGACTTGTCGGCTTCTTCCAGCTTCTTGGCGTTGCAGGCCTCGTCCGGGCACTCGGGATAAACATTCGAGACGAAGAGAATGTTCTTGCCGTCGGGCGACCATAGCTGCCCATCGGCCTCGGTCGCAATCGACGTCAGCTTGTGCACTCCGGTGACAGTTCCCGCAGCTCCGTCGAAATCGGCAATCCATATCTGCGAGCCGCCTTCCTTGGTCGACAAGAACGCGAAGCGCTTGCCATCCGGCGCCCAGCGCGGACGGTCCGCGTCTTGACTGGAGATAATCTCCCGTTCTTGTCCCCCAGCCACCGGCACGATCCATACATGTGGTGTCTTGGTGTTGGCCGCGAGATCGACATCGACCACACTGAAGATCACCCATTTGCCGTCAGGCGAGACTTCCGGCTCGCCCACACGCTTGAGCGACATCATGTCTTCGAACGTGAAGGGGTGTTTCTGTGCGAAGAGAGGAACCGCGAGCGAGATTACGAGGATAAGAAAGATGACACGGCGCATGAATGCCTCCGGGAAACGGCCCAGTGTAAACCACCCGGAGGCGGCATGTCTGTGCCATCTGCTGGCTATGTCATCCTGAGCGAAGTGAGAGGTTCGCACATGCGAACTTCTCACGCAGTCGAAGGATCCCTTGTTGCTAGATCACGCCGGCGGCTCGGGAGTTTGCTTCGCGAGACGCCAGCATCGTGAGGATTCCCTGAGCCTCCAGAGGAGCCGTTCACAGAGTAGGGATCCTTCGACTTCGTAGATCGATTCGCGAGCGAATCGATCTACTGCGCTCAGGATGACAAGAGGGTAAAAGGTGTTTAGTGCGCCTTAGCGCTCTCCACGCACTCCAGAATTTCGGCCTCGCTAAGGGTATGGTCAGACGCTTTGGCGCGTCCGTAGATACGCTCGACTACATCATCAGAGGCGGGAATCCCGCGGCGCTCCAGCCAGAAGAGAATGTTCGACTTGCCGCTCATGGGGCCGATGTCGATCACCTGTTGCAATCCAAACACGTGCGACGGCACGCCCGAGTACACCGTGTTCGCCAGTTCGATGTCATCTTTCTTGTAGGCTTTGATGACCGCTGCGGCATGGACACCTGTAGCAGTGCGGAAGGCATCTTCGCCGACCACGGGATAGTTGACGGGAATGGGTACGCCGGTGGATCGAGAAACCACCTGGCAATAATCTTTCAACTTCGTCAGATCCTGCTCGCCCCAGGGAGGAATGCCCATCAGCTTGAGGTTCACCAACATCTGGTCCATCTGGGTGTTGCCGACCCGCTCTCCGATCCCAAGGGCGGTGGCATGCACGCATTCCGCGCCAGCGACCAGAGCTGCCATCGAGTTAGCAATAGCGAGGCCACGGTCACAGTGGCCATGCCAATCCACCCGGACCTTCTCTCCGGAGGGCTTCACCACCTCGTCCATGACAAATTTCACCAGAGCAAAGGTTCCCATCGGTGTGGCGTGTCCAGCGGTGTCGCAAAGCACAATCGCCCGTGCACCACAATTGATCGCTGTCGAATACAGGCGGCGTACCATATCCGGATCGCAGCGGGTCGTGTCCTCGGTCACATACATCACGCCGAGCCCCAGTGACACGCCGTACTTCACAGCGCTTTCAGTGGTCTGGAGCAGGAAATCGTCGGTCCAACCCTCTGTATAGCGGCGAATGGGGCTTGATCCGAGAAACATCGCGACTTCGATGTTCAGCCCGGTGCGCTGCACAATCTCGGCGATGGGCCGGATGTCATTCTGATGAGTGCGGGCGGCACAGTTGGCCCTGATCTTCATCTTCTGCCGCACGATCTCGCGGGCCAGCGCCTCCGTGGATTCCACCGCGCGCGAACCTGCGCCGGGCAGACCAAGATCGAGCGAGTTGATACCCAGCACTTCCATCAGATGCAGGATTTCAAGCTTTTCCTCGATGGACGGGTCGCGAACCGAAGGCGACTGCAGGCCGTCGCGCAGGGTCTCATCGTTGAGCAACACATGGCCCATGGGCCGCAATGACGCGGGATGTACCCGGTTCCAGTCGTAGATGAGTTCGGAAGATTTCATGCAAAGGATGCTCGTGTCGCGCATTATTGCGATCGCTGTAAATCGCGATCGCGCGCGGTCACTCGCCCAGATCCTTCGTTCGCAAAAGCGGCGACCTCAGGATGACAATGGTTCACTTCTCTTTCCCCGGTATCGTCAGGCCAAAAACTGACGTCTGGCCCGGCCCAGCCACGTTCAAACCGCCTGCCGCTTCGGGGTTTGGCAGATAGAGCGTCTTGCAATGTTCGCAGCGATAAACCTCGGCATCGTGGCCCCAGGCCTTCTCTACGTCACCACAAGCCTGTTCCAGCACGTCCGTAGTGTAGAACCAGCGCTTGAGATGCCCGCCGCAGAACTTTCCCTTGGCATCCTTCTCGTTGCAGGCACGCTGCCCCGGCTTCTTGATCTTGACCTTGTGATGAGGAAGCTGCGGAGGAGTCTGCGTTCCGGAGGCTGCGGTTGTGGCCAAGGAATCTACCCTCGTCGGAGCGGCCGGATGGCCGCAGGATTCGGCTGCGAACTTTTCATTCTACTCGAAGCCTTCGGCGGGATGCCATGCGGCGTTCAGGCAAACGGCTTCTTCGGCGGCGGTTGTTCTGCGCCCACGCGGCCAACTGCAATATCAGCAACAAAGTAGTTTTCGCCGATAATCGGCGCACCGGCGAGCCGCCGCATCATGGCAAGCTGCCCCACGTGAGTCAGCGCATCGGCAATCGGCCCCTGGAAAAGCCTTTCTATCGGGGCCTGGAGCGGTTGCTCGGAAGCCAGGTAGTCGTCGAACTTCTTCAGTGCCGCGAAGAAGCGCGCCCCCTCTTGCTCCCAGGGAAGCGGCTTCGAGTCGTGCCATTGGCGGCTTCCGTCCGCCATGGAAAGTGCCCAATCCAGCAGGTCGCCAAGGTGTGCCAGGATCTGCGCTGGAGTCCGCCCGGCACCGCTGAACTCGGCAAAGGTTGCCGGAGCGTTGTGCACGGTTTTTGCGCCACGGTAAGCGAGCGTAGCCAGCGTGTGGCGCAACAATTCACGTCTTGGATCAGTCGCCATTCTAGAGTTTCCCCTTAAGCCGGAATGTTCCCACCGTGAGTAGTGTGCCTCGCAGACGCTCGGTCCACTTACGGGCGAACATCATATCGACAAGCCCTTCCATTTGCCGCTTGAACTTTTCTCCGTACCCGTACCACCACGACTTCTTGACGCCGCCCAAAAGGTCAACGTCGAGATATTTCACTCGAACCATTTCTTCCAGTCCAAAGTGCCCGTGGGAGCGGCCCAGTCCGCTCGCCTTCACGCCGCCATGCAGGGCCTCGCTGATGCCAAAGCAGGAGACCGCATCGTTGATCATCACCGTCCCGGCCTGGATGCGTTTGGCCAGCGCCTCGCCACGGGCGCGATCGCGAGTCCAGACGCTGGCCCCAAGACCGTAGTCGGAGTCATTCGCCAGGGTAACCGCCTGTTCGTCGCTATCGAAAGGCATGACGGGGAGCACGGGCCCAAACGTCTCCTCGCGCATGATCTGCATGTCGTGGGTGACGTCGGCAAGCACCGTGGGAGCATAGAAGTTGGGTCCGAGTTTCTCCAAACGTGCGCCACCGCTCAACACCCGCGCACCGCGCGAAACGGCATCTTTGACCTGCGATTCCACAATCCTCAGCTGGCGCTCATGGATCATCGGCCCTACATCGGTTTCCGAATCCATTCCGTTGCCCACTTTCAGTTGCTTGGCCTTGCATGCACAGGTCTCGACGAACTGCTGGTACAGGCTGCGATGTACGTAGCAGCGCTCGATCGAAAGACAAGCCTCTCCGGCATTCATGAAAGCACCCCAAACTGCTCCGCTGGATGCGACCTCAACGTTAGCGTCGTCCAGCACCAGCATGGGGTCCTTTCCCCCAAGCTCCAGCACCACCGGGAGTATTCGAGCCGCCGCAGCCTGAGCGATACGCTTCCCGGTGGCGACGCTTCCGGTGAAGATCAGCTTGTCAATTTCCGAATTGAGCAACGCCGAGCCTGCAATTCCATCACCGACGACCACCTGGAAAACATCTTCCGGTACGCCCGCCATCCAGAGCAGCCTGGCCAACTCCAGGGCAGCCAGCGAAGTGAATTCTGACGGCTTCAGTACCACTGCATTCCCGGTGACGAGCGCGGCCAACGTCTCAGTCGCAGGGATGGAAAACGGGTAATTCCACGGCGAAATGATCCCAACGACGCCGTAGGGCTGGCGCAAGATGCGGCCCGACTTGGTTTTCATCGCCAGGTTGCCATGCGGCACTGGTTGATCGCGCAAGAAGCTGTAGGCGGTTTCGATGCAGAACCGGGTGGCGTCCAGCACGACTAGGACTTCGGTGAGCAGCGCTTCGACCAGCGGCTTGCCGACTTCGCTGGTTATCACCCGTGCGACTTCGGATTTGTTCTGGTGCAGCAGGCCCTGAAAACTGCGCAGGACCGCAATCCTTCGTCGCACTCCAGCGTCGTTCCAGCCAGGCTGAGCCGTTCGCGCCCGGGCGACCGCCGCCCGGACGTCTGCCTCGGTGGCAGGTTCAAACTGGCGCAGGAGCTTACCCGTGGCTGGGTTTACCGAAACGACCTTCCGCACCGCGACCTGAACATCCGTGGCCATCATCTGCAAGTTTACGCGGGCGAAGGCGCCCGCGCCACACGGCATCAGTACTCCACGCTCACCAGGTACAAGCCGTTGGCCGGGGCGGTTGCGCCAGCGGCGGAGCGGTTGCGTGCTTCCAGGATTCGCCTGATGTCTTCCGGCTTCAACGTGCCCTTGCCCACCAGGAGAAGCGTCCCCACCAGGTTGCGCACCATGTGATGAAGGAAGCCATTGCCCCGGACGGTGTACACGAACTCATCGCCCGATCGTTCCCACGTGGATTCGAAAACCCGCCGCACATTCGAAACCCCTCCCTCGCAGCCGCGCTCCGGATCGACTGCGGCAAACGAGGTAAAGTCATGCTCGCCGATGAGCATGCCGGCCGCCTCGCGCATGGCGCTTTCATCCAAGGGATACGGGTAATGCCAGACATAGCGTGCCAGGAAGGGCGAGCAAACCGGGGTCCGCAAGATCCGGTAGCGATAGGTCTTAGCCTTTGCTGACTTGCGGGCATGAAACTCCGGCAGTGCCTCGCTGGCCTCGAGGACACGAATCGAGCCTGGCAGCAGGTCGTTCAGAGCTTTCATCAGATTCCCAGCCGGGATGGAAGACTCGATCACAAAAGTGGCCACCTGGGCCAGGGCATGGACACCCGCGTCGGTGCGTCCTGAGCCCTGGGGCAACACCTTTTCCCCGGTGACCCGTCCAATAGCTGAGGCCAATGTGCCCTGGACCGTGGCGGATTCCGGCTGGACTTGCCAGCCGAAGAACTCTGAACCATCGTAGGCGAGGACGAGCTTGAGGTTACGCATTGGGATTGCTTGACTGCTTCCCTCGGCCAATTGACCAGGGCCGTCCCGCGGCATTGCCACGCGACCGGCCGGAATCAGGCCCTACATGTCAGCTATACTATTGCATTCCACCCACGGTTCAGGGCCCAAAGCGCGATCTGCCGAGGAGAACAAAATTGAAACCTGGGCCGCTCGTTTTGCGTAAATAAACCTTGACCTTAGAAGAGCCACTGTCATCTTTACAACAGCCCTAATCTAACGGAGACAAGCGCATGCCTTTGCCTACTTTGAATTCGGTTAACCGGCTGATTGCTGCCTTCCTGCTGGCTGGCACATTTTCGATTTGTGGTTTGGCCCAAGACGCCGCGCCCAGCACGCCTGTGCAAACCGCTCCAGCGCAACAGTTCGTCATGAAAGATTATTCCAAGCCGCAGTCGCATTTTCCCAACCCCATTGCACCGTACATGCCACGCCACGTGGAGCCCCCGAACCTCAGCAATACGGCGCGCATCAACGAATTGATGCACGACGGCAAGCTCATTCTATCCATCGATGACGCGGTCGCCCTGGCGCTGGAAAATAATCTTGATATCGCTATTGCGCGCTACAACCTCAATATCGCTGACACCGACGTGTTGCGGGCCAAGGCGGGCGCGAACATTTTGGGTGTAAACGCCGGAGTCGTGCAGGGAACGCCGGGCGGCGGCGCGGGCGGTCTCGGAGGACAGGTCGGCTCGGGCACCGGCGGAACCAGTGCCGGAGCCGGAGGTGCCGGTGCGGGCCTTGGCGGTCTGGTTGGCTCCACTCTGGGCCTGGGTCCGAGCATCTCCAGCTTCGATCCCATCTTCACGGGTTCGCTGCAGTGGGACCATTCGAATTCGATTGCCAGCAACTCCTTCGTCGGTGTGCCGGTACTCGCACAAAATCTCAGCACCTACAATTTTTCCTATACCCAGGGATTTCAGTGGGGCACTAATCTTTCGGTAGGGTTCAACAATTCCCGTACCACCACCAATAGTCCTTTCACCAGCCTGAGCCCATTGCTGAATTCTGGGTTCCAGTTTCGATTGACTCAACATTTGCTCCAGGGCCTGGGCTTCGCGCCGAATACGCGTTTCATCCGCATTGCCAAGAACAACCGTGAGATCACGGACGTTGCCTTTCGTCTGCAGGTGATCACCACCGTGAACCAGATCGAGAGTATTTACTGGGACCTGGTATCGGCATACGAAAACGTACGAGTGCAGCGGGAATCGCTGGCTTTTGCCCAGAAGACCCTGTCTGACAATCAAAAACAGGTACAGATCGGCAGTCTGGCACCCATTGAGGTTGTTCGCGCCCAGAGCACCGTGGCGAGCGACCAGCAAGCCCTTACCGTGGCTGAGACCAACCTTCAACTGCAGCAGTTGCTGATGAAGAACGCCCTCAGCCGGACTCTGGTCGATCCCAAGCTGGCCGATGCCGAGGTTATTCCCACTTCGACCGTCCGCCTCCCGGAGCAAGAGGAGGTTATTCCTACCCAAGACCTGGTGAACGACGCGCTCGGCCATCGTGCGGAACTGGCGGAGGCCCGCATCAATCTGTCCACCACCGAGATCAGCAACAAGGCTGTACGTAGCGCGCTGCTGCCCAGTCTCGATCTGTTTGCCTACTATGGCGGTTCCGGCCTGGGAGGCGCTCAAAATCCCGCCAACCTCTGCTCTAATGTGCCGCCGGAACTGCAGGCTTCAGGTTTTTGCACTCCCAATAACCAGGGCGCCAGCGCAGTCGGTTACGGCAGCACGCTGAATCAGTTGGTGGACTCCACCGCCCCCGACAAGGGCGTCGGAGTCACGCTGAATATCCCGTTACGCAACCGCGCTGGCCAGGCGGCGCAGGTACGGTCCGAACTGGAATACCGGCAGGCCCAGATGCGATTGCAGCAGATTGAGAACCAGGTTCGAATCGAAGTCCGCAACGCCCAATTTTCAGTCCAGCAAAACCGCGCGAGCGTCGAGTCCGCCCAAGCGGCAGTACGGCTCGCGCGCGAGTCCCTGGACGCGGAACAAAAGAAGTTTGCCCTGGGCGCTTCCACCAGCACATTGGTGCTGCAGAACCAGTCTGCCCTGGCGACGGCGGAATCCACCTTGGTTTCGTCAATGGCGGCGTATGAGAAATCCCGCCTCGAACTGGATCGGGCCACCGGTCTGCTACTGGACCATGCCGGAATTATCATGGCGGACGCTGAGCGCGGCCAGGTCACGCGCATGCCGAACGTGCCGTATGTGGCGCCGCGGGAAAATCCGCAGTCCCTCATGCCGGCAGCCCAACCACAGCAGCCAACACCACAACCACCACAGCAATAACTCGGACAAGCGCGGGCAGTTCTTTCGTTTTGCAAGAACTGCCTTTTTTCTTCGGTCCGGGGTATCCTTGGCGCGTGACGCTCTCCGTCGTTCTGATCACTCACAACGAAGTAGTGAACCTTCCAGGAACGCTCGAAAGCGTGAAGCACCTAGTGCGCGACGGCAACGGCGAAATCATCGTGGTGGACTCCGGCTCGACCGATCGGACCCTGGAGATTGCCCGTTCGTTTGGCGCCAAGGTCTTCCTCGAGTCGTGGAAAGGCTTTGCGGCGCAGAAGAACTCGGCGATGGACAAGGCATCGTGCGACTGGGTGCTGCAACTGGATGCCGATGAACCACTGGAGCCGGAATTGGCGGCAGAGATCGAAACCGCCCTTGAATCGAACCCCTCGCTGCAAGGCTTCTGGATCCCGCGAAAGAACTTTTTTCTTGGCCGTTGGATTCGTCACGGCGGTTTCTATCCTGACCCCAAACTACGGCTGATCCGTCGTGGTGCCGGTCGTTTTGAGGAGTACGGGGCGCATCCGACAATTAAGGTGAACGGACCGGCCGGCCGGTTCGAGCATGCCCTCGTCCACAACGCTTACCCCACACTGCGCGGCTATATCGACCACATGAACAGCTACTCGTCGTCGGGGGCGGAGGTTGCAGTTGCGAAGGGTCACCGGAGTTTCAGTCTGATCAATATCATCGTCCGTCCGCTTTTGACCTTCACCTACAACTATTTCATTCGCCTCGGCTTCCTCGATGGCCGCGAGGGTCTGTTGCTGCACCTCTACCACGCAGTCTATGTCTCGTGGAAATATGCAAAGGCGTGGGAGTTGTCACGCAGGCACGGGAAGGACGCAGCAGGCGATGTCCCCATCAACGTCCGACCGTAGAAACGTAGCTTGCTACGTCTCCCTAACTCCCCATATCATGAAAGCTGTAGGGGTGAGCATGGCTGACCAGAAACCGCCGCAGGTCGTCGAAAATCCGATCGCAGACGTCTTTGAAGGACGCCATCCCTCCGATTCCGAGAAGCAGTGGGCAGAAAAGACGCTTGCGCCTACCCTGGAGAAGGCCCCGGAGCGGCCCATAGGCGCGCCCACCGGCGTCAATCTCGACGAGAACGACAATGCCCGCTTCACCACGGTGTCCGGCGTGCCCATTCGCCGGCTTTACACTCAGGCTGATCTGCCGCAGGACTGGAACTACGAAAGATATCTCGGCTATCCCGGTCAGGCTCCCTACACCCGTGGTATCCACGCTACGGGATATCGCGGCAAGCTTTTTACCATGCGCCAGTTCTCCGGCTTTGCTTCGCCGGAGGAGACCAACCAGCGCTATAAGTACCTGCTCGAGCACGGCGGCGGCGGACTATCGGTAGCGTTTGACCTGCCGACACTCATGGGCTACGACTCCGACCACCCGGCCAGTGAAGGCGAGGTGGGAAAGTGCGGCGTGGCCATCGACTCGCTCGAAGACATGGAGATTCTTTTCGGTGGAATCGACCTCGAGAAAATTACCGTTTCGATGACCATCAACTCGCCGGCCTCGGTGCTGTGGGCGATGTATCTGGTGGTAGCGGAGAAGCAGGGGGCCGACTGGAAGAAGATCTCCGGCACCATTCAGAACGACATTCTCAAGGAATACATTGCGCAGAAGGAATACATCTATCCGCCGGAACCGTCGATGCGGCTGGTGGTGGACACGTTCGAGTTCGGATCGAGGTTCACGCCGCGGTTTAACACCATCTCGATCAGCGGATACCACATTCGGGAAGCAGGATCGACAGCGCTTCAGGAGCTTGCGTTTACGCTCTATGACGGCGTGGAGTATGTGGAATGGGCGCGGAGGCGGGGCTTGGACGTCGATGAATTTGGCCCGCGCCTCAGCTTCTTCTTCAATGCGCACAACGACTTTTTTGAGGAGATATCCAAATACCGCGCCGCACGCAAGATTTGGTACCAGGTGATGAAAGACCGCTTCAAGGCCAAGAACCAGCGCACCTGGCTGCTGCGTTTCCACTCTCAGACGGCAGGCGTCTCTCTGACCGCACAGCAGCCCATGAACAATGTCGCGCGCGTCGCGCTCCAGGCCCTCGCAGCCGTGCTCGGCGGCACCCAGTCGCTTCACAC
>JAIQFW010000025.1 GCA_020073105.1 Terriglobia bacterium | reverse complement strand
GTTCTTCGAGAACGACGCTCAGATGGAGCGGCGGAGACCGGACATACCTTATGTGCCTCGAGCACGAATAGAAGCCTGTCCGCAGCGCCGCAAAGTTCCCTATGGACACGTACGCCCGTTTTCATAGAAGGATGACAGACTGTGAGGGTCGTTGATAGACGCGGCGCTCCGTGGCCGCTTCGCTTCGCGAAACGGCCATTTCGCTCAGGATGACAAATATGGGGGATTTCGGCGCGCATGCAATGTGGGAGAGTGAGTCCCAGCGTACAATCCTTACCCATGAAAGACACGCGGCGCAGGTTTCTAAAAACCCTTGCTGTCTCAACGGTTGCACCCGTCCTGCTCGACGGTGCGCGAACTTCCGCGGAACCTAATCCCAATGGAAGTTCTCGACACTTTCACTTCGTACAAATGGATGTGTTCGCGTCCCAGCGATTGCAGGGCAATCCGCTTTCGGTCTTCACCGATGCCCGCGGGCTAAGCGATGCAGAGATGCAGGACCTGGCTCGTGAAACCAATCTGCAAGAAACCACATTTGTGTTTCCTCGTGAGACTGCCATCGAAGCGCGTGAGGGAGTGAAAGTCCGCATCTTTACTCCTTATGAGGAAGTCCCGTTTGCCGGGCATCCCACCCTGGGCACGGCAACTATCCTCCGAACCATGCGACTGGACAGTGGCATGGTCAAGGCAAGCGAGGCCGCGGCGTCGACGATCGTACTGGACTTAAAGGTCGGGAAGATTCCGGTGTCGTTTCGCGAAGAGGCGGATGGCGTGTTCGGCGAGATGCGTCAGGTGCCCCCGATTTTCGGCCCTGTGCTGGATCGTCGCGCAGTGGCAGAGGCCTTGGGGCTCGATGCCGCGGAAATCGACTCCGGATTTCCGGTCCAGACGGTCTCCACAGGCCTGCCGTTTGCCATCGTCCCCATTCGGCGGTTGAGCACGCTGCAAGCTTTGCAGTTCGATTTTCAGAAGGCTTCCGCTTGTCTGAAGAGCCAGCAGGCCGAAGCGAGTGATTTTTACTTTATTAGCCGCGAAACCGGCGACCCGAAGGTCGGCCTTCGTGCCCGAGGCCTTTATTCCACGGGCGAAGACGCCGCTACAGGATCCGCCGCAGGATGCACTTCCGCATGGATGGTCAAGTATGGCATGGCCCAGCCGGATGAAACCGTGCTGATTTTGCAAGGTGTAGAAATGAAGCGGCCGAGCAAGATCTTCGTTCGATCGAGCAAGAGTGGAGACAGCATTTCAAATGTCCGCGTGGGGGGGCATGCGGTGCAGATCATGGAAGGCGAAGTCTCACTGTGATATCGATGGGCGGGTGCTGGGACCGCGACGGCAGCCTTCTTCAGCTTTGTCCATTCGCTGTCCGCAGTGTTCCCGCCCAATTGCCGGGGAGAACTCCCTGATGCATTCGCGCTGCAGGTGAGGGAGTAGGGATCCTTCGACTACGTATCCCGATTCGCAATGCGAATCGAGATGCTTCGCTCAGGATGACAAGATTGTGGGGATATCGATTGTCCGGGCGAGGACCGCGCCTACATAAAACAAAGGCGGCCGTGGGGCCGCCTTAAGAACTTTCCCAAGCAGAGCGCTTAGGTTCGCACCTTACAACTGAAGTCTCTCTCTGGTTCGATTCGATGTCAAGCCAGAACGTACCTTCGTAATTGGGCGCTAGAGTGGCCCCGGTGAGATTCGAACTCACGACCTCTAAGGTGCGAACCTAAGCGCTCTATCGGCTGAGCTACGGGGCCATTACCTGTTTCGCCGGCCGGAATAGAGTACGTTCCCACCCTCGCGTGCCGAACCCACCACAGATCCCAAACGATCCTCGGACAGTTCTGGGGCCAGTGGATGTGATGGATGACCATCATCGATGAAGCTGTTTCCAAATCGGGAAGGAACCGGCGGGTGGGCCGCCCTTTATTCCGTTACGCCAGCAACGGCAAGTCCGACTCGTCCTCCGGTAGGGGGTCGGCGATTCCCTTCAGCTCCGGATAATGCTTCAGCAGCGTCTCGGGCGCTTTCACTCTTTCGCCGCTAAGCATGTGTTTCAACTGCAGTGCGTTCACTCCGGCCTTGGCTTCAAAGTGATTGTTGGTGATCACGTAGGTCACCTCGGCCTTCCCCGCCATGCGATTGATCTTATCTTTCCATGCGGCCAGTTCGGTTTCCGGGTACAAGTAGTTGTAGCGGTCTTCGCCTCTTTCCGCTTCGAACCACTGGTCGTAGTTGCGCCCATGCAACCGCACATAGCCGACGGGTGAAGTCACGTGCTCGGTAGCATCCAAAGACCGCCCGATCAGCGGCTGATCGATATTGCAGAAGGAAACATTCTTCTGTTCGAACTCGTGAATGGTCTCAGGACTGTCCCAGCTCTCGTGGCGCACTTCGACCACCCTGGGATACTCGATAAACTGGCGTAGCAGCGTCTCCAGGTACTCACGATTGAGCGACGTATTCTTGAACGAAAACGGAAATTGAATCAGCAACGCTCCCAGCCTGCCGGTCGCGGCCAACGCGTCCAGCCCTTCGCGCGCCAGGCGCTCATCCTCGTCGGTAGGTTTGATGGTCGCCGCCGAAGTGGGCTCCATCACCGCCAGGGGAGAATGGGTAAACGAACGATGCAATTTGGCGGTAAACATGAAAGCGGAATTCACCGCCTCCACCTTCTTCACCCACAGTCTGGCTAACTCGGGCTTGATATGTCCGTAGAATGAAGTGTTGATCTCGACGACGTCAAAGCACCGCGCCAGGATTTCCAGCGGGTGCTGCCTCCGCCGCTGCATTCCTGGAGGGTAGAAGATGCCCTCCCAGTCCTTGTAAGACCAGCCTGCCGTGCCAACGCGAACTCTACCCGCTCCAGGCATGTACGCCCGGAGGTTAGCACAAGAAGGAACGCGAAAGATTTCTGGATGAACGATCTAGTAGGCTGCGGAGAAATGCGCTGTAAGTACCTCGGGCCCTAAAGGGCACAATGAAAAGGACCGGCTTGATGCAGCGCTGCTCCACCCAATACCTGCATTTTTCCGCAGCCTGCTAGTAGCGGAGTGGAGCTAGCAGCGGGCTGGGCCGGATCCCTTTGGCTTGTACGATGGCCCAGTGCCATTCTTGGCCGGGGGCCAGGACAGCAGGCAGCTTTTCCTGAAGTATGGTCGTGCCTAGGGGGACAACCGTGCCTTTTAGGTGAAGCAGCAGTGTCAAGTCAGAGGGCTTCGTGGCGGCCGGAGGATTGTCCGCGACTGCAGGCAGCAATTTGGCAGCCCCGTAGTAGGCGGTGTTGTTTTCGGGACGGCGCACGATAGTCAAGCCTACCGTAATTTCCTTCAAGCTCCACCCCGTGCCGTTGTAGATCGAGACTTGCAAGGTGTCTCCGTCGATGCTCGCGGGACCGTCGAGCCTCGCGAGCTGGTCCTGAGGCAGTTCCTCTGCTACGTACGGAACGGTCAGAAGCGACGTTGCATTGGCGTTGAAGGAGAGGCTGCAGGTTCCGTCAGGAAAAGTCGCTTGAAAGGTGTTTCCGGAGCCGTTCCAGGAGAACAGCGGACCCCGTCCGAGCCGCTGGCTTTGGACTTGCTCCAAGACTTGAAAGAGATTGTCATTGTCGATCGTTACGGGCGCCGCCGGTTGTTTTTCGCGGCGCAGAGAGCGGGCAAAATCACCCAGGGAAATGGGGCCGTCATATTGCGCCAGCGCACAAACCGGGGATAACAACCCCAACAAAACCAAAGCTAGACGGAATTGGAAGGTGCGCTTCACGGAACTCTGCCAAAAATTGTAACCAGAATCCGGGTCAGAGGCCGAGCAGACAGGCAAACCAAGGTCGTAGAACCTTAGTGGACAGGAAAAGAGGACGGGCGTGCGTGACGAAGCAGCACACAACGGGGCTTACGCACGCCCGTAAAGGAGGCAACCACCTTACAGCAAGCCAGAGGACCGAAAACGCGCCACCGGATCCGTCACAGGAACCGGCTCACGCCGGAACACCCAGCGCGCCACCGCATAGCCCAACACCGCGTAGCACAGATGAACCAACTTCATGGATCACCCCCGAAAAGATGCATCCGCACCTTGGGGGAGGCTCACTGCGCCCACGGTAGCAAGCTCACACCGGTGGTACAAGCCCCGGATGGGCCATAGACGTAGCACTAAAGTTTGGGGTGGGAACCGCCGCGGTAACCGGAGAGTAACGGCCCTGGCTCGATTTCCGGGACCAACGGCAATCGCCGAAGAAGCCGGAACGGCTACTTCTTCGCTTCCAGGCTGGCCCGCGCGGCCTCCAATTCTTTCCGCTTCTCAGGACCAACCTTGGGATAGGCTAGCTTCAAGTCCTCGAGGGTCTCCACAATGGCCGCCGCCACCACCAGGCGAGTGAACCACTTGTTGTCCGCGGGAATCACATACCAGGGCGAATGCTCGGTGGCGGTCTGGACGATCATATCTTCATAAGCTTTCATATAGTCGTCCCAGTGCTCGCGTTCACGCAGGTCAGCAGCGGAGAACTTCCAGTTTTTTTCTGGTTTTTCCAGGCGTTCGAGGAAACGCCGCTTTTGCTCCTTCTTCGAAAGGTGGAGAAAGAACTTGCGCGTGACAATACCATTTCGCGTCAGGTATTTTTCGCAGCCATTGATGTCGTCGAAGCGTTCCTTCCAGATGTCCTTGGTCACGAGGGGCGCCGGTATCCTTTCGTTCTGCAATATCTCGGGATGAACCCGGGCCACCAGAACTTCCTCGTAATAGGAGCGGTTGAAGATGCCAATCCGGCCCCGCTCCGGCAGCAACCGATTGGTGCGCCAGAGAAAGTCGTGGTCAAGGTCTTCGGCCGACGGTACTTTGAAGGAATAAACCTGGCAGCCCTGCGGGTTAACGCCGGACATCACGTGTTTGATGGCGCCGTCTTTCCCGGCCGCATCCATCGCCTGAAAAATGATCAGCACACCCCAGCGATCTTGCGCGTAGAGCTTGTCCTGCAACTCAGCCATGGAAGCGATTCCCCGCTGTAGGAGTTCCTCGGCGTGCTCCTTGGAGTGCAGCTGTCCGGTGTCTCCGGGATCAAAATCCTTCAGTCGAAATTTCTTGCCGTCCTCGACGCGATACGGTTTCACCAGCTTGCTAGCCCAACTCATTGGCGATCTCCTGCCACCCGGATCGATTTGCCCCATTCTTCCGCAAATACGACGCGCGACATGGGGAAACGCTCGGCGAACGGCTTATCGGTTTGCTTACCGTGACCGATGGCCAGAAGCGCGACCACGCGAACGGAATCCGGGATCTTCAGAACGGCTTTGACCTTGTCCTCCCAAAAGCCTTCCATGGGTGCGGTTTCGTAGCCCAACACCTCCGCCATCCACATCATGGTGGTGAACGCAACCATGACCTGACGGTTCACCCATACCGCCAGATCCGGCCCGATGCCACCCTGATTGCCGGGCACACCGCCCAGAAACCGGATGACATTCCGCCGTACGGACTCATGCTTGGCGGGCCCGTCGGGGCCGTGTTGCGCCGCCATTCGCAGCACTTCATCGAGGTCTCCGTTTCTCCAGCCTTGCGGATCACCACAAGCCACGATGACTACCGGCGCTTCCTCCACTTTGGACTGGCCCATGGCGGCTTCCCGCAGTCGCCTTCGCTGCTCCAGGTCGCGCACCACCACGAAACGCCAGGGCTGAAGGTTGTAGCCGCTGGGAGCGGCCAGACCCGCTTCCAGAATCTTCCGCAGGTCGTTCTCGTCCACTGGAGTCGGCTCATAATGTCGCGTCGCCCGCCGCTCCGCGATTGCCCGGCTCAGAAGCGTTTCCGTAACTGCGCCAGCCATAAAGCTATTCTCCACTATCTTTGATCTGGTCCTGATTGCCCTGGTCGGGCTTCCTTACACTCGACCCAACCCCTGAGTCACTCTCTTTTGGGCTTCAGCGAACACTGCGCCAATGTGCCCCAACTCCTCCCGGCTGGGAGGAATGTCCAGTATGAAGGTTCGGTATCCGATTCCCATATACCTGGCCAGCTCCAGGGCAACTCGGTCATAACTTCCCACCAGGTAGGGACAGAACGTCTTGTAGTTCTGGAAAGGAAACAGCCAATATGGGCTTCTCTCTTTTTCAGTTTCATCGGCCAACTCTGACAGTTGCTTGTGCCAGGAAGAGTCGGAGACTTTCATAGCGAGCTTATGCGCAATCTGCCCCTTACGGTCCTCCGGAAAACGTTCGTGGGCGACGGCCCACGCTTCATCCTCATTCTGGCGTGCAATGATTCCCACCCGCACTCCGGTGTCAGGGCTGACCCGGACCTGCTCGTCCTCATACTCCTTGGCCGGCTTGGGATACATGACGGCAGTCGCGCCCAGAGCACGAGCGGCGGCCAACCCTGCATCGGACGACCCGGACACCAGAATGCCGGGCATCAGCTCCGCGGGGAGTGGTGGCGTCATCTTCAGTTTGTCGACGGTGAAGAACTCCCCCCGAAAAGTGACTGGGTTGGGACTTTGCAGCAACCCCTTAATAATGGTGGTGTACTCGGTCAACCGTGCGTAACGCTTGTCGTGGGGAGTGGTATCGTTGAGCGCGACCAGGTCATTGGTGAACCCTCCCGCTACCATGTTGAGGTACAGACGGCGGCGATAGAAGTGGCCAAAGGAACTCACCATCTTGGCTACGGAATAAGGATGCATGTACGCCGGCTGCACCGCGACGAGCGGACACAACCGGGAGGTGTTCTGCAGAATCACCTGCGCCACCAGCCAGGGGTCAACCAGGCCGTTGTCGGTGTAGACGAGAATTCCCTGGCAGCCACATTCCTCACTCCAGCGGGCGACCTCGATCACGTTCTCCAGGTATGACTCGCGGCTCACCGCGATCGACTGCGGAGAGGTTGAGAACACCTCAATGTCAGAACCGATCCTTTGCATAGCACAGCCTCGACCCGAAACCGCAGGCGCCGCCTACCCCTGCTCTCAGCAGTTACTGTGCGGGGTAAAGCGTATCTCCTGAGACGGTTAGCAGCATTGCATGAATCAGGGTTTTTGGGAAGCGCCCTACCTCCTCATCCGGAGGACCATGGAGTCGGGGCTTACAGGCATGCTTCGCTGGGATGGCCGGGAGCCTGGTTTTCCAGACGGACTATGGTTGTGGTCAGCCAGTCACGAAGTGCCGCCTCGAGTTGTTGCTGAGTAGCGGTCCGGTAGAGGCTGTCTACGGTGTCGCCGACATCGTTCAACGCGATATAGCGACAGGCAGCCGCCCGGGAGCGATGCTCGGTGGGCACAAGCCGCAATAACGGGCAGCTATCGCTCGGGCAATTAGAGTAGGGACTTCTCAGACAGGTTGGGGAATCTTCAAAGATCAAAGGGACTCCCCAGCCCCGTGGTGACCGATAACCACCCCCCTCGAGGAAGTCCAACTCGCGCTTGAGCACCTGCAAAAGTTTCTCTCGGTCTGGGTTCGACACAGGCCACCTTCCCCCTCTCGCGATCACGCCTGGTTCCGCGGTGATGCGCCTGACCCGTGCTTAACCCGGTTACGCGGCTTGAAGCGCCGATTCCTTCTCGGCTTTCAACTTGGCAACCATCGATCCGAGCAACTGCTCCTTATTCCTTAAAGCCAGCTTAAACTCACGATGCTTTGCCCGAGAAATCTCCCTCAGCAACTCGTGATGGTGTTGCTCGAGAACTTCCATCAACAATTCTCTTTCATCAGAAGTTAATGTCAGTTCCATAGTGTCCTCCTGAAACTCACGCACTGGTTCGGCTACGCCGCCGTGGCCGTGCTTATCGCAGCGGCAATCTTCATGAGTTTGGGCTGAACCAGCCTTTCCAGGTCCGCCCACGCCAAGCGTACGAGCTCGCGGTGAGAACCCGCATTAAACGCGACCTCCTTGTCCCGTGACAAGCTCTCGTCGATGAAAACATCCATGCCGTACAGATTGCCGAAGGGCGGCATGGCGCCGGTCTCGCAATCCGGAAACTTGCTCCTGAATTCGTCTTCCGAGGCCAGTTGCACACCGGCGGCTCCCGTTGCCTGCTTCAGGCGCATCAGATCCACGTGGCAGCTGGCGGGGACGACCGCCATGGCCAACGCACCGTCGATCTTCACGACCACGGTCTTTGCGAGCTCCCTTCCTGGTATGTGTGTGAGTGCGGCAATTCCCTGCGCGGTGTACGCCACCGAGTGGGAAATCACCACGTATTGAATGTTGTGAGCGTCGAGAAATTCTTTCAACCTGGTCAGCGACATGGTACTCTCCTTGTTCCCGGGCCACGCGCAATCTCGAGGCCCCGCCTCTAGCACCAGCCGAGGTCGGGAGATGTTCTCAGCAAGACCCTGGGCTGGGCTGTTCGATGAAGTTACTTCCGGAGCGCTGTGCTGGTACCGGCCCTTGCCACGATTCCGCTGTGGCATGCCTCACACATGACCTGCCCTTCGATCCGGTTCAGCCGTTGTTGTACCTCCATGGCAGTCGGACCCTCGGCTTGGTTCGATTCCTGCCGCTCGGCAAAGCGGAGCAGATCTTTCATGAGATAGAGTTGCCGGCGACGAATGGCGGGATCCGCGAGTCCCAGGCCGATGCCCTCCAATTCCGCTTGGGCAACCCGCTCCCGGAAAGACTGCAGTTCAGCCCGGTTCGCGCTCACCCGGTCAAGAGGCACGACGCGAATTTCCGCCCGGCGCCACATCCGGCCGCTGTCCCAGCCATTCCACATGCCAGACGTATCTTGAGCAGTCTGGACGGAACTTTCGGACGAACTTGAGGGCCGGCGTGAGGGCAGGGATCCGGCGAATGCGAGGACAGCAACCAGACCCAGCGCAAACAGAAAGGACGAGAGACGCATGGATGCACCCCCTTCCTGTGCTTACACTCTTCCAGTTTTTATTATCAGCCGTGAACGGGCACGCGAAAGTGCAGGGCGCACAGGTGTGTGTGACACGATGGGCAAGGGCGGCTTCGAGCAGGATGCAATCTTTTGCACTGTACGATTTCGCCTCTTGACACGCGGCAGGTTTGCCGCTAAGGTTCGTTACCGCAGTAAGTAGCAGACCCCGGGTGCAGTTGACTTCCTTTTCCTGGAGGCCCGCCATGTCGTCGCTTCGGTTCTCTCTCTCTCTCTCTGCGTTCTGGCTGGAGTTCTGGTTTTGTTGAGTCTTAACGCCCACGCCCAACTCGCGCCGGATATGAATGTAACCACGTGGCACAACGACATCAATCGCACCGGTCAGCAACTCTACGAGACCGCGCTCACCCCGAGCGCTGTGGGTGCGGCTGGCGCTTTCGGTTGGCTTTGGAAGTATTCCGTGCAGGGGCAAGTTTACGCCCAGCCCCTAGCGGTCCAGTTGCCAAACTGCACCGGTTCTCCGTGCAGCCTCGTCTACATCGCCACCGAACAGGACATGCTCTACGGCTTTGACGCCAATTCCTCCACGCAGGTTTGGTCCGCCAACATCGCCACCAACGGCAGCCCGGTCGATTGCAGAAACTTTGCGCTCCTCCGCCAGTGTATCCCAACCGACCCCCTTTACCCCTACATTGGGGTCACGGGGACGCCGGTGATCGACCGGGATGCCGGCATTCTCTACGTGGTTACGGCGATCATCCCGAACGGCACGGGCAGCGACAATGTGCGGCAGTACCTGCACGCCATTAACATCCGGACGGGCCAGGAGGCCGCCAGCAACAGCCCGATAGAAGTCACCGGCACTGTGATCGGAACAGCACCGACGACCGGCGATTGCACCACGTCCATACCCCGGGGTGCCGGCACGGTCTCGTTCGATCCAACCCATCACCTGCAGCGGGCCGGTTTGCTGCTGTTGCCCGTCAACGGACAGAACGTGCTCTACGTTGCCTTCACCCCAATCATCGGCGAGACGCAGAACGGCTGGATTTTTGGCTACCGGTACAACACCAGTTCGGGATTCACCAAAGTCGCGACCTTCGTCACCACACCCAACGGGACGGGTGGCGGCATCTGGGAAAGCGGCGCGGGGTTGGCGGCGGAAATCCGCAATGACGGCAGCAAGTACATCTATGTGGCGACGGGCAACGGAACATTCGATATCAACATCCAGCCGACTCCCAGCACCGATTACGGCGACAGCTTGATCAAACTGGCGGTGGACAATACCAGCGGAGCCCTGACCGTGGCCAACTATTTCACGCCTTCAGACGTTTTCACCTATCACACGCCAAATGGAGATGGGCGCTGCGAGTATGGTAACGACGAAGACTTCGGGTCCGGGGGACCGATGATCTTTCCAGAAGCCTTCTACTACGACCCGAACCAGCAAAAGTACCTCAACCTCGCTGTCAGCGCTGACAAAGAGTCGTCTACTTATGTTGTGGATCGGGACAACTTGGGCGGATACACCGCGCCTCCCGGAACTGATCACATCGTTCAAGAAATCACGCTGCCGCCGAACCCCCAGTGGGACGCGCAAAAGCAGTCCTATTACAGCAATCCTGCTTATTGGAAGTACGTCAACGGAGGTACAACCCAGCGCTGGCTGTATTATTCGGCACAGATCAGGAAAGACACGACTCCGCTGCCGCTCTACATGTACCCGCTCAGTATCGGCGCACCGGGGCCGATTCTAACGACTGGCAGCAAAGCCACGGGAACCAAGTTCTGTACCCATGGTGCTACACCTTCGATATCCGCCAGCCAAAACACAGGCGGAATTCTGTGGGCGATCGAGAGGGTCAATGCACACTTGCAACAAGACTGCAACAGTGACACGTGGCTGCCCGCAGTCCTGCATGCGTACAACGCGACCGATGTCTCGACTCCCCAGAATGGCCTTTACACCAGTAATGGAAATCCAAATATCGCGGGCTTGGCAGCCAAATTTTCGACTCCGACCATCTTCAACGGCCGGGTCTATATGGGAACATTGGGATTGCCGTCGGATTACGGCACCACGGGGGAGGTTGATGTTTTCGGGCTCTGCGGTAACCCATCACAGTGCCACTAACAGTAGGAAGGCCACATGAGAAACGCATACCGTGGGTTGTTCTTGGTGCTCTCGCTCATCTTGGCAGGGTGCTTCGTCGTTGATCGCGCCAAGGGCCAATCGAACGACAGTTCCGGGGCTGATTTTCGACAGAACCGGGTTCAGACGCTTGGGGCGATGCGCTCCGGGCTCCTAGGGCCCAATTCGGCTTCAGCCCCGATCAACCCCAATACATTGACTTGCTCACCCGCCCCCTGTGTACTTCCTCTTAGGCAAGTGTCGGAAGGTGGGTTTCTGGTGAACACGACTCCGGTTGTGGCCGATCCGCTGACTCCGAAACACCTCCTTATGGGGGCGAACGACTTCAACTGTCCCGGATCTACCGGCCCACTGGCGGCGTACACATCGGCAAACGGGGGATCGACATGGGCGGGGCCCTTCTGCATGGCTGGGGGCGTTCAACGGGGAGGACGGTCGTATTATCCCAGCATCAATCCGGCGGTGGGCTATGACCGCAACGGGGCGGCGTATCTCGCGGGGGACTACTTTGACAACTATACCGGGGACACGGGATTCGTCGGGTTTGAGAAATCGAGTGATGGTGTCAACTGGAGCAAAGCGGGGGTCGCTCTTGGACCGCCCAACACATCTTCCGACTTTCCTTGGCTGGCGGTGGACACAAATGTCGGAAGCCCTTATGTAAACAGCGTCTATGTTTCCGCCATGGTTACAAACGATATCGATGCGACGGTCCAAATTGCCGTGGCGCATTCCAACGATGGTGGTGCTAACTGGAGCACGGCGTCTGTCGATCCGCCTCAAGCCTATCCAGCGGACGATGGCTTCACTAACCTAGCAGTGGGCAAGGATGGCACAGTCTACGTGACCTGGCAGCATTGCGTTGGATCCGGCCCAGCCGCCTTTTGCGCTAATGGCACAGCTTACATGCTCTTGTCTACGTCCACTGATGGCGGCAACACGTGGTCTCATCCGAGACTGATGACCGCCGTCATTTTGAACAATGATGCGTGCCGTTGCTTGTGGGGCGATTTACCCAACACGGACGGGATCCGTGTCAGCAACTACCCAGTGATTGGTGTGGACAACAGCGATGGGCCGTACGCCGGCAATCTCTACGTCGTGATGTACTCCTGGACGGGTAGCTACATGCGGGTTGGGGTCATCCGCTCGACCGACGGCGGCAATACTTGGTCCAAGCCGGTTCCGGTCGCGCCGCCCAGTGCCAATCACGACCAGTTTTTCCCCTGGCTTTCGGTCAGTCCCACCGGACTAGTCGGGGTGAGTTGGCTGGACCGCCGCAACGATCCTGCCAATGTCAACTATCAGCCCTTTGCTGCGATTTCGACCGACGGCGGCCAGACATTTAAGCCGAACGTGCTACTCAGCAAAGCGTTCTCCAACCCCAACAATAACGGGTACCCCGGCAATTCTTGGATGGGCGATTACACGGGCAACACCTGGGCCGGGCCGAACTTCCTCGCCGCCTGGATGGACAGCAGCAACGGCGTGGACATGCAAGTCATGGTGGGCGGCATCCGGCTGAAGTGATGTAAGCGCGGCATCTCGCCCGTGCAGCGACGCAGGTAACAGCAGATTCCTCCTCGCCTGCGCTCGTCGGAATGACAAGTGGGAGAGAGCAGAGATGGGTTGACTGGCCGCGAACCAGGTGGGGAGTGTTTTGGGGTGGGGTGGCGCAGCGGTTCCAGCGCTGCGGAGATGGCCCAGGTTGAATGACGGCTTCAGCCGCTGAGGCAGAGGGCAAGAGTGCGAAGGAAATCTCCAGTTCGGATGGTGCTGATGTTCCTCGCCGGAGTTTTGCTGGCCGTGATGGCGCAGGCGCAATCTGTGCCAGAGGCCGCCCCGTAAGCCGGCGCGATGGCTCGGACACCCGCAGCCGGTTCTCGCTGCTATTCCTGCTTATCGTGTCCTCACCTGGCGGAGGCGACCAGCAACAGCACGATCAGCAGCGCCAGGACAAAGCTCGCCAGCAGCGAGAACATCGCATGAAACGGATGGGTGTGGAAATAGCCGCCCTCGTGCGTCCGGAAATGTAGCAGTGTCTTCAAGGCCAGCCTCCTTCCTTGTGGGCAAGGCCAGCGATCGCCCAGCCTCTCTAGCTTGGTTATTAAACTCCGTTCCCAAGAGAATTTCAGTGATGTCCAACCGATTACTTTGGAACCTGCTCGAGCATGTGCCAAGCGCCACCGTCCGGCGTGATTCTTGGAGGCCAACCCCCGGCCCATACGGTGTAACCCCCCATGTCCTTCCGCGATCTATCTGACTTGGGTTGCCTTGGTAGACACTACCACCAGTTACCAATGGGAAATCAGCGCAGTCGTTAATGCCTGCTTATGATTGAATGCCCCCAACCCAGAGGACGCCACCGCAAGCACTTCACCGCTTATTGCTCCGCTCTCTTGGTCCTGCTAGCGCTCTTGGGCCTAGTGGGATGTCAGGGTTTGAGCGCCGGCACTCCTTCGGATCCACCGGCGCCCAGTGGCGATCTGGCTCTGAACAACTCCAAGTTGGACTTCGGCGCGGTCGTCGTGGGCAGGAACAAGACCATGACGGTGAACGCCACCAACGGTGGCTCATCCGCGGTCACGATCACCGAAGCCGTCAGTACTGCTAAGCAGTTCATCCTGAGCAAACCCGCCCTCCCCCTGACTATTTCGCCAGGCCAAAGTGCCAGCCTGAGCGTCAGCTTCACCCCCACCGGGGCGGGAAGCGTCAATGCTACGATCTCGGTGACCAGCGATGCTGCAAACAGTCCTGCGGGGTTAGGGCTCTCCGGTGACGGTGAGTTGCCCGGAAGTCTTTCGGTAAATCCGACCAGCATGGTCTTCGGCAGCATCCTGGAAGGAAGCAGCCAAAAGCAATCTGGCACGCTCACCAACTCGGGTGGCAGTGACCTCACGGTTTCCCAGGCCACGGTGACCGGGGCCGGATTCAGCCTGAGTGGTCTAACATTGCCGTTTACCCTGTCCTCCGGCGAGAGCGCGAATTTCAGCGTCACTTTCGCTCCTCAAGCGGCGGGTGCAGTAAACGGGAACGTCGCGTTTGTGAGCGATGGCTCCAACCCCACTTTGAATCTGCCACTCTCTGGAACGGGGCTTGCGCCGGGTTCACTTTCGCCGAATCCTGCGAGTCTCGACTTTGGGAACGTGGTGGTAGGGAACAACCGAACGCTTCCTGAAACCCTGACCAACTCCAGCGGTGCCAGTGTCACCATCACCCAAGCCACGGTTGGCGGCGCGGACTTCAGTATCAGTGGCCTGAACCTGCCAGTGACTCTTCCAGCCGGCCAGAGCGCCAGTTTTAACGTAGTGTTTGCACCCCAATCGACCGGATCGGCGAGCGGCAATCTCTCCATCGTCAGCGATGCTTCTAATGCCAACCTCACGATTCCGCTTTCCGGCTCAGGTGTGGCCCCGGGCGCGCTCAGCGCGAACCCGACCAGCCTCGGTTTTGGCAACGTGAATATCGGTGACAACAAGTCGCTTTCCGAAACCTTGACTAACACCGGTGGAGCCGACGTCACCATTTCGCAGCACACACTGACTGGTGCTGGCTTCAGCGTGAACGGCCCCGGTCTGCCGCTGACCCTGACGCCGGGGCAGAAAGTCACCTTCAGCGTGATCTTCACTCCTCAGGCGCCGGGGAACGTCAACGGGAATCTGACCATCATTTCGGATGCCTCCAATCCCAGCTTGGTGATTCCACTATCTGGTACGGGTGTGACGCCAGGTACGCTTAGCGCGAATCCAACCAGCCTCAACTTTGGAAACGTGAAGGTCGGGAACAATAAGTCGCTGTCGGAAACCTTGACCAACACTGGCGGCTCCAATGTCACCATTTCGCAGGACACCATCACCGGGACTGGCTTCAGCGTGAGTGGGCTGAACCTGCCGCTGACTCTTACCCCATCCCAGCAGGTCACCTTCAGCGTGATCTTTACTCCTCCGTCACCGGGGAACAAGAACGGAAGCTTGACCATCATCTCGGATGCCTCCAATCCCAGCTTGGTGATTCCGCTTTCCGGTACGGGTGTGGCGCCGGGTACCCTGAGCGCGAACCCGACCAGCCTCAGCTTCGGAAACGTGAAGGTCGGCAACAACAAGTCGCTGTCGGAAACCTTGACCAACACCGGCGGTTCCAATGTGACCATTTCGCAGGACACCATTACCGGAACCGGCTTCAGTGTGAGTGGGCTGAACCTGCCGCTGACTCTTACTCCGTCGCAGCAGGTCACCTTCAGTGTGATTTTCACTCCTCCGTCGCCGGGGACCGTCAACGGCAACCTGACCATCATCTCGGACGCGTCCAACTCCAGTCTGGTGATTCCACTCTCTGGTACCGGTGTGACGCCAGGTACGCTGAGCGCGAACCCCACCAGTCTTAATTTCGGGAATGTACAGGTCGGCCACAACAAGTCACTTTCGGAAACCCTGACCAACACCGGCGGCTCCAATGTCACCATTTCGCAGGACACTGTCACCGGAACCGGCTTCAGTGTGAGTGGGCTGAACCTGCCGCTAACTCTCACTCCATCGCAGCAGGTCACCTTCAGCGTGATCTTCACCCCTCAATCGTCGGGCAACGTTAATGGCAACCTGACCATCATTTCGGACGGGTCCAATCCAAGCCTGGTCATTCCGCTTTCCGGTACGGGCACGCCCGCTGGGCAGCTCTCCGTTACACCCACCAGCTTAGATTTCGGCAATGTTGTGGTGGGGAACAACGCTAGTTTGCCGGCCACCCTGAATGCCACCGGCGCCAGCGTCACGGTCACGTCCGGCAGTTCCAGCAGCTCGGAGTTTACATTCAGCGGGCTAACCTTTCCCGTCACGATACAGGCAGGCAATAGCGCAGGTTTCACGGTTACCTTCACGCCGCAAGCGGCAGGCGTGGCCGACGCAACCCTCACCTTCAACAGCGATGCCGCGAATTCCCCGACGGTTCAAACGTTGACCGGCAATGGCACTTCCCCGACCCAGCACAGCGTGTTGCTCTCTTGGACCGCCAGCATCTCGTCGGGGGTGGTCGGCTACAACGTCTACCGCGGCAACACATCCGGCGGTCCGTATTCTAAGATTGACTCTCTGGATCCCGACACCAGCTACACCGACACCTCGGTGGCAAACGGCAAGACCTACTATTACGTGACGCGGGCAGTGGATTCCAGCAACCAGGAGAGCGTCAACTCCAATGAAGCCGTAGCCGTAATTCCACCGTCCTAACCTTCCTCTTGGCAACGTAGAATCAGCGTTGCCTTTCCTGCCCACTACGGGCGGATTTTGTCCGGGTGCCAGGGCTTGACTTGTACCTCCGTCTCCCTGGCTTTAGCCAAGTTCCCACGCTGGTACCATCCCGACGGCGGTGTTCAGAAAGGACCTATTCCACAAACCGAACTGGCCGGGCAAATACCGCGCCAGATGTACCATCGAGACCTTTTCTCCGGGCTGGGAAGCCTGCACACTCGCTGCATGGCCCTCCCCCAAGCCAGCTCGAAGTCCGTCGTTTCTCGCACAGTCGCCGTTATCCTCTTGTTGGGTGCTATGGTGCCGTCGGTGTACGCCGGCCGACAGCAAGTCACCTGCAGTCCAGCGAATCTCCGGTTTGGCAAAGTCGTGGCCGGCCAGATGGCCACGTTGCCCGTCACCATGACTAACAACGGTGCGAGCAGCGTCACCGTCTCAGAGATGACTGTCAGTGTGCCGGTTTTCAGGGTGGACAATCTGATCCTGCCTGTGACCCTGACTGCAGGTCAGAAAATCAACTTCACCGTCACCTTCTCCCCTACGATGGTTGGCAGCGCGGACGGAGTCGTCGTGTTTACCGGTACCATGCCTGGCGGCACGCTGAGCCTCCCGGTCAGTGGAAAGGGCGTAAACAACTGGTCGCTGAGTGCCAATCCAAGCAGCCTTTTGTTCGGCAACGTGCAAGTGGGAAACCGAGTGACCTTGCCGCTGTCGGTGGTCAACTCGGGCACCTCGAGCGCCACCGTTTCGTCGGGCCGATTGTCGGGAACCGGATTCTCGGTCAGCGGAGTGACTTTGCCTCTCACCCTAGACGCGGGGCAAAGCTACACCTTCAGAGTAACGTTCGCGCCGCAAACCGGCGGCCCGGCAAGCGGCAGCATCCTCGCAACCAGCCCCTTGAGTCCGGTGTTGACCGTGCCGTTAACGGGAAACGGAACGGATGCGGGTCAGTTGACGGTTTTTCCTGCGACTCTGCCCTTCGGCAACGTGACGGTCGGGGATAGCGCCATCCAAACCGGAACCCTTAGCGCGAGCGGTGCAAGTGTGACCGTCTTTTCGGCCACCAGCAGCAGCCCAGAATTTGCTCTGTCCGGAATGTCGCTTCCCCTGAATCTCATGGCCGGCCAGAGCACCTCGTACACCATCACATTCTCGCCGCAGAACAGCGGAACGGCATCCGCCACGGTTTCGTTCGTCAGCAATGCTGCAAACTCCCCAACGATCGAGTCACTCACAGGCAACGGCACTCCACCCACACAGCACACCGTCAGCCTCTCGTGGGATGCGAGCGTTTCCGAAGTAGTAGGTTACAACGTCTATCGCAGCGCGACTTCACGTGGCCCGTATGCGAGGATCAATGCCATTCTGGATCCCAGCACCACGTACGTTGATAGTGCCATAGCCAGCGGCCAGACCTACTACTACGTCACCACAGCCCTCAATTCTGCTGGCGACGAAAGCGGCTTCTCGAATGAGGTTCAGGTTGCGATTCCTTGAGCCCCTCCTCTTCTCAAATCCTGCCTTCGTACTCGCACTCTAGCAATTCGAAGCCAGGGAGTACGGTGGCTCGGAAGCACTGCTCTCGCAGCGTGGATCGTTGAATTCTATGCCAACGAATCCCGGCAACCACTTCATGGAGACGGGATCAGGACCCAAATCAGGTTCGAAGGCTTGCTCTCTGCTCCCCTGATGTTTACCGACCTGATGGCATAGGAGCAGCTCTGGCCGCTACGGACACGTACATCGGTATAGGATGTGTCGGGAACTGGATCGGAGTTGAGTTTTACCCACTGCCTACCCCATCTGCGGCGATACACATTGTAGCCGACGATGTTATTTCCTACCTCCACACTGGCGGGAAGGCTGGGATCCCAAGACTAAATCATCCTGTGCGGTTTGCTCGGAGGTTGGGAGATCGGGGATTGTGGGAGCAACACACCGCCGAGCAGAGGCCTAGCCACCGCAATTTGCTGGATTCTCGCTTGATTGCCACTTGTTGGCTGTAGATCGGCGTCAGATGCAGGTTGAAAATAGCTACGGCTGGCGATAGCCCGGAAATGGATCCCGCCAGGGATCAGAACCATCCCGAAAATGATCGGCCACACTCCGCCTGGCTTCATTAAGCGGGCCATTTTATACGCCTGCGCACCCGCTGACCATCTGAATTGCCTTCTGTAGCACAATGCCCCTAACCGGCGCTGTCTACCGGCAGCGGGCGCATCCTCGGGAAAACACTGCAAAAGATTGCCGCTTCCACGGTAACTCCAGTAACCTCTGCAGTTTCCCAACGTAATGAATTTAAATGGCTTACTGGTACGAAGGTGCCATTGCCGCTGGGCACGGCAGATGCGATAGTACTAGTCCTAGAGGCCAGTACCGAGCCCTCACCAAAGTTTATGCAGACTAAATTCAAAGCGGCTTTCAAGTACGGGACGGCAACACTCCTGTTCGTTCTGGCCGTTTCCGTGTTGGCATCATCCCAAGATGTCTCGCTGGCTCTGCTTCAACCGGCTGCACTGCAACCTTCCCCGGTGGTCAGAAACACACCCCTGGAGCGTTTGCCCATTGCTCCGAGCGAACACCGCTTTTGGGACAAACAGAATGTTTTTCTGTTCGGGGCAGTAGCAGGCATGAGCGCGGCCGACTTCGCGGTTACGAATGCAAACCTGCAAAGCGGTGGCAGAGAACTAAATCCTGTTACGCGGGTGTTCAGCGGCAGCACCGCCGGGTTGGCAGCCAATTTCGCGGGCGAGACTGCCGGAGTAATCGGACTCAGCTATTTCTTCCACAAGACTGGCCATCACAAGCTGGAACGGATGACTTCTGTGGTGAATATCGGTGCCTCGGCGGTAGCGGTGACCTACGGTCTGACTCACCGATAAGGGAAAAAAAGCCCTTGGCCGGTCGGGTACTCAGCCCGTTTTACCGGCCATATGGCGAACAGCGGCAAGCCTACCACCAGATTGTGACCTCTCGAGACTAGTACTATCGGGTAACCAGACTTTCCCGTCGAAACCAAAGCTGTGATACCGTAGTTGCCTCGGCGTAGTCCACTTTACTAATCCCAAGACCCGTTCCTGGTATGAGCCAGCAGCCAGACCAGCCTAAGTTACTGAAGTTGTAACTGCGTTGAGTAACCGGCCATGGCTTTTGGCTCTCTAGACCGACCGGAAGCTTGCCTGGATAATCGTCCCGTGAAGACTCGTTTCCAATCCCGGTTACCGTTACCCTTGCTTGGCGGCCTGGTGGCCGCTCTTGCCATTGCTCTGCTGACTGGCTGTTCAGGCGTCTCGTCGGGTTCGCCTGCGAATCCAGGCTCTGGACAGTCGACGGTGACTATAAATCCCACCAGCCTAGCTTTTGGCGACGTTGCGGTGGGTGGCACCAAGACCATCTCTGTGACTGTGGCCAATGACGCGAACAGCGCAGGAAGTGTGTCCATCTCTCAGGTGAGCATCAGCGGCGCCGACTTCACCTTAAGCTCTGTTCCTCCGCTACCACTCGTTCTGTCTCCCGGGCAGACTGCGAGCGCAGCGGTTACGTTTTCACCGACGTCCGAAGGGTCGTCGACAGGTACGTTGTCTATTACGTCAGACGCGTCGAACACTGACATTACCGTGCCGCTGTCGGGCAATGGCCTGACTGCTGGCCAGCTTGGCGTCTCTCCCGCCACCATGGATTTTGGCGACGTGACGGTGGGCAATAGCGCCAACCAGACCGGAACGCTGACGGCCGGAGCGTCGGACATCACGGTGTCCTCCGCGGCCTGGAACGGACAGGGATATTCGGTGAGCGGAATTACCTTTCCCGTAACCGTGCCGGCCGGGCAGAGTGTGAACTATACCGTGACTTTCACGCCACAAGCTCCGGGCAACGCTCCGGGAACGATTTCTTTTGTCAGCGACGCCACGAACTCCCCTTCGACCCAAACCCTTACGGGCAACGGAGTGCAGGCAAGCCAACACAGTGTTGCTCTTTCATGGGATCCAAGTACTTCCAGTGTGATCGGATACAACGTCTACCGTGGCACCCAGTCCGGTGGCCCCTATCCGACGAAACTGACATCTTCGCCGCAGGCTGGTACCAGCTTCACAGATACGACCGTTGGCTCCGGGACGACGTATTACTACGTTGCAACATCCGTCGATTCGAACAATAGCGAGAGCACGTATTCGAATGAGGCGACAGCGGCAATCCCCTGATTGCCTGGCGAAGTAGCACGGCATGAATAGGTTGGAAACTACTTAGCTGCCGGTTGGCAAGCCGGGCTCTCAGATCAGTCCCTTCCGGACCTTGCGCAGGAAATCCTCGGCAGCAGCACGCGCCCTTTCCATCCGCCTGGAATCACTGAGATACTCGAGCGCCAGATCTTGAAGAACGATTTCGACGGCGTCTTTCGGCTTGTATCCTCGCGTTACCAGCGTTCGCGCACGCTCCTCAAAAGCGTGGTCGGAGTCCGGTGACGGAGCTGGCTTTACCACGGGGAGGCTGGTCTCGCACTTATGTTCGCGAAACTTTGTGGTGGCGAGCCGATCATATGCATTCTTTGCTTCCGGGTCGGAGAGCAACGTAGGCACAGGGAAACGCCAGGGGCAATACGAGCAGGCCCAACCCTTGTTCTGATCGTCCTCTATCCAAATTAGCGATCGGCTCATCTCAGCAGGCCCCTACATTGCCGAAATTCTTTTACTCCCCCTCAAGACAACGCCGCAGAATCACTGCGGACGTCGCCACGGCAGCCTGCCCCAAGATTGAGCTCTGCCGTTGCTACCATGTCATATCCCTAATCGTTTACCGCGGTCAACACCGCAGATCAGTCGTGCGTGGACTCTAGGGGCACAACGGAGCCGAAACGCGCTGCAATCGAGGCTTGGCCTTCTCCGCGTCGCAAGATCCAAAGCAGCACAAACACAACAATCAAGGCGACCAATAGAAACACGACTCCCCCGTTGTGGTGAAATCGTCCTGTCAGGTAGCCTGGGTCAACCCGGGTTCCCAGCATCGCAATCGTAAAAATACGCAATCCATTCTTGACCACGGACAGAGGAACGGCAGCCGCAATCACCAGCGTCTTTCGCCAAGGTGAGCGCAGAAATAACTGCGCCATTACCATGGTTGTAACTATCAAGATCAGACTGGAACGAATGCTGCTGCACTCTTTTGCGACCTCGAGCGTAACGCCGGGAACAGTCAGGAAGAGACCGTCTTGCGACACCGGAATCCCCACAGACTCAAACAAAAGCCACGCAGTGAAGGCTGACCCCCGCTGCAGGAGCCGGATGATCCAGTCCAGGATAAACGTAGGAAATGGAACCAGCCACAAGAGGAAACACAGCGGAAACAACAGGGATCGCGACACTTCGCTCCCGAAGCAAAAAACGAAAGCTCCAACCCACCACAGCACCAGGGCAAGCATGGCGAGCGAGAGTTGGACATCGGGGTGAAATCCGGGGCCCCATCGTACCAGCGTGACGACCGCCGCGGAAGCCATGAGCAGCGCAACACCACCCTGAAAACCAGCCTCTGGCTGAGACTTCAGAATATGCCTGTCCAGCGCAATCAGTGCCACGACAAGAGGAAGAATCAAAAGGATGTGGGTGTACTCCTCATTACTCAGGGAGAGATTGATCGTATCCGCTAGGGGCCGCCACCCCGCGACCAGGGAAACCCCGAACAGAAAGGCGAACTTGGATGCCGCGCTAAATCTGGTCATTGGCGGTCGGGTCGAGTTCTCAGAGCTAGCACCAGCCTGTCCACAAATATACGCGCCTTGCCAGTTCGACAGAGCAGTGATTGTTCTGGCTCCAGTTACGTTGCCGTGAACTGGTCCGGCATCACGGATCCCTTCGGGTGCAAATTGACTCCCAAAGCACGCTAGTGATCCGGATCACAGACCACACCGCTATCCGGAAAGATACTGGGTTTGAAAGGACGGCGTTATGGCCCTCCCCCATTGGCTCGCCGCTCTGGCCGTATTCTATCTCGGCGTTGGCTCCACGTGCCTTGCGGGTTCCAGTGCCAGGCCTCCACAAAAAGCTCGGTATTTTGCCGGTAGGTGACGGTTTGCCATCCGGCAGAGAGCACAGCATCCAGTGCAGGTTGAGAAAAAACTTCTCGGCAGCTGCGGATGGAATGCGATCGATGCCCGCGCCAAGGCTTGGGTGGGGATAAAGAAATTGGTGGCGTGATCGGGTGCGGCATCGACGCGGATAGTTTGTGCCTGAGCAGTTGAGAAAAAGCCCAGAGCGACGATCAGGGCTATGTTGCTGACACACCGGACGCCTTGCTTTGCCATGTTCTCACCTTTGCTGCCTTGGAGGAAAAACTGACTTCCCGGACTTCACATTGAATGGCTATTTAAATCGATTTAATAGCCGTTGGCAATGGATCTGCCTATCCTGCAACTCGGCTAACCCTGGGAGAACACAATCGCGTTCCGTCCCAATCTAGGGCACGACCGGCAGCTCAATATGTGAGGGCATCGCTGGCGAACAATATACGCGCTGGGTTGCTTTTACGAAGTCAGCAGCCGTGGCCTGGTAAATGCTTGGCACGAACTTCTGTGGGTTGCGGTCGATCAGGGGGAACCACGTCGACTGAACCTGAACCATGATGCGATGACCCTTCACAAACACGTGGTCGTGGTCGCGTAGCGGGATGCCCCATTTCACCGGCTCATCTGGTGTCAAAGGGTGCGCTTGCTCATAGCTGGCGAGATATCGGCCGCGCCGAACCTCCATGGCGATCGGCAACTCATATCCATTCAGGGACTGCGCGAACTGGCCCGGCTTCGGTCCCTCCTCTGGGTCCCAATCGGCTTTCTGGGCATTCTCTGGATAAACATCGATCAGCTTCACCACAAAATCGCTGTCGGTGCCTGAAGTGGAAGCGAAGAGCACCGCCGCCAGCTGACCGGTGACCGTGATGTCGTGGTCCAGAGTTGAGCTCACAAACGTCAAAACATCAGGCCGGTGATCGACAAAGCGCTGGTCGGCCACCTCCCAGGTGCGCCAGTCGCCACCTGGATAGGTAGGCGAAATCGGTCGCTGGCGGTACGGCACAGGACTGGCTGGATCGGAAACATACTCCCGGTACTGGCCAGCCCCGGCGCTTTCGACCGCTAAAGGCGCAGTGAAGGACAAGGTACCGTCGGAGTGCAGGTACAGATTCGTCGGCTGGGCCTCTTTCGGAGGCCAAACCGCGTAAGTGCGCCAGGTGTTGGAGCCGCTCTGGAAAGTGCTGGCCTGCCAACGCGGCTTCTCGCCCTTGCTATGCAGATAGTAGCGAAAGAATGGCGCCTCGATGTTTTCTCGGAACTCACGCGCCGTCTCGTGACCCCCGAAGGGAATGATCCCAATGCTGTCGGCTTTTGCCGTCTTCCACTGGCCATGAAACCAGGGACCCGCCACCATGAAATTGGTGTGGTCGGGGTCATGCTCCTCGGAGTGGCGGAAGATCTGCCAGGGACCCCATGGATCTTCCTGGTCCCAGAAGCCGGCCACATTCAGGTTGGGGACAGTTGAGGCATGAAGCTGCCTGACCCAGGCTTCCTTCTTCCAGAAGTCATCATAGTCAGGGTGCTCGACGGTTTCATTCCAGTAAGGAACTGAGCCGTGGAGGTATTTCGCGTTGATGTTTGAGAGCGGCCCGAGATCCAAATACCACTGGTAGGTGTCGTAGGTCTCGAAATCGAAGTGCGTGTTCTTGTTCTTGTCCGCCTGTTCCAGCACCGCATATTCGAAACTGTAGCTTTCGCGCAGCGCGCCGTAATGATGGTCATCGTCGTTCATCCACTGGTCGGCGGGTGAAGCCTGCTCGCTGATGGCTTTAAGCGCCGGATGCGGGTGAAGAAGCGTCAGCGCGGTGGTCAGGCCGTCATAGGAGACACCAGACATGCCGACCTTCCCGTTGTTGCCCGGAACGTTTTTCACCAGCCAATCGATGCTATCGTAGGCATCCGTCGTCTCGTTGGTCGCCTTGGGGTCATCCAGATTGACCTCGGAAGAGAGTTTGAACACACCTTCAGACTTGAATCGCCCGCGCAGGTTCTGAAGGACAAAGACGTACCCATCCTGCGCCAGCTCCTTGGTACTCGGCGGCATCTCCTTAGGTGGTTCAGCCGGGACTCCATAGGGCGTCCGCCGGAAAAGGATCGGCAGTGGCCCCTTTTGATCAACCGGCGTCAGGATCACGGTTTGCAGGTGAACTCCGTCCCGCATGGGGATCATGACTTCTTGAAGCCTGAAGATTGGCTTGGCCGCGGGTTCCTGCGCTCGGGCAGGAAGTACGAGCAGCAAAGTCAGAACGAGACCGATGATAGATGGGCGCACCAGATGTCCTCCGGCAAGCTTTCTAGGCAAGGATGACGAATAGTTTGAAGTCAAGACGGCGCGAGTATACCTCAATCTCGTAGCATGTCGAAGAATGGATGAGTGGAAAGGGTCGGACAAGGGCTAGGAGTGCACGCACTTTAGGACTTGAAAGTCGCGACCACCAAAAGAACCACTGGAAGATAGAGCACAGAAGCGTGGACCACGCGACTGGCCAGGACCTTCGAAGCCGACCTGGTCAGCTTGGCGACGTGATATAGCATGAACACTCCTGCCACTGCCATGAGCAACGAATACACCAGTCCACCGCGGCCCGCCAGGGGCAGCATCGTGGTCACGATCAGAACTACCGTAAAGCCGACAATCTCCGCCCGGGTGAAGCGGGAATCCCGATCGAAGCCCGGCAGCATCTTGTATCCCGCCTGCGCGTAGTCTTCCCTATACATCAACGCAATCGCCAGAAAGTGAGGGAACTGCCAGAGGAATAAAATGGCGAACAGAAACCAGGCCTGGCCCTCAATCTTTCCCGACGCTCCCGCCCACCCGATCAGCGTCGGCATGGCGCCCGGGAACGCTCCTAGCAATGTGCAAAGGGGCGTCTTGCGCTTGAGCGGGGTGTACACCAGCAGATACGAAAGCAGGGTCGAAAGGGCAAGAATGGCAGACAGTAGGTTCACCGCCAGCGCCAGATACAACCCACCCACGATGCTGAGCAGCAAGCCAAAACCCAGTGCTTCCCCAGCCCCCACTCTGCCTGCCGGCAGTGGGCGCGAGGCGGTGCGTCGCATCTGCCCGTCCCACACTCGCTCCATCCACTGGTTCAGTGTCGCCGTACCGCTGGCCACCAGCAGCGTGCCCAGCAATGTATTCACCAGCCCGCTGATCTTGAGCGGTCCGCGTGCCGCAAGATAATATCCAGCCGACGTGGTCATCAGAATCAGCAGATTTACTTCCGGCTTGGTCAGAGTGACGTAATCGCGGAACTTGGTCCTCATTGTTTGGGAGATCAGATTTGCCATCACAGTGGTGGTCGCCATTTTACCAGTCTTGCCCGGATTCGCGCGCTCCCTCAGGGCGTCTAAACTGATCGCGTTTACGGTGCACAATAAAAATCATGCCGATCGAGCCGAGCGTGGGAGGGATGATGAGAACCAGAATTCCACTGCGCAATGCCTGAATCATCCTGGCCCCTGCCGAAGCCGCTTGAGTATAGCAGAGCGCGCAGTTTTGGGAAGAAGCCGGGAGAGATAGAGCAAGACAAGCCACACCCAGAAGCGCCAGGTAGATCAACCGCCGCGGAATCCCGGTGTTCATCCCCTGCCCCCATACGCCGCCTGGGTCATTTTGCCCCCGCCACGCCGACTGACAACCGGAAGCTGTCCGTCCACCCGTATTGCATGGCCAGCAGCACAAACACCGTGAAGATGACTACAAACCACAATAGTCCGCGATTCTCCGCGAGGTGCATGAAAAACAGAAGTGCCAATCCGGCCTCGATCACTGCAACGATTAGCATGCGCACAAACATCTGCGATCCATCAATATTCTGATAGGCGATCACGAACTGTATCGCCGCCAGCGCCAGGACGCAAAGGTAGACCACCAGGTCCTTCCCGCTCCCCTTAGCCTTATGTTCTTCGGCAGTAGTCATAGTTCTGTGCTCCTACCTGTTTCCTCTCAGTGCGCCAGATTCAAAAGATAGACCAACGGGACCACGAACATCCAAACCATGTCCACGAAGTGCCAGTAAAGGCCAAGGATTTCGAGGTCGTCGGCGTTGTAGCGGCTGCCTTTGTATCGGATCCCCACCACGATCAGCGCAATGACACCGCCGGTAACGTGGGTCAGGTGCAAACCTGTAATGCTAAAAAATGCCGAGCCGAACAATCCGGTCCCCCAGGGATTCTTGAACAGCGTCATGCCTTCCGCTATCAGTGCGAGCCATTCGCGAACATGCAGCAGGGCGAAAAGAATGCCAGCTGCGGCGGTGATGAAGGTCCAGCGCAGGGCTCCGGCTTTGTCCCCGGCGCGAGCGGCCCGCACGCCGATCAGCATGGTCAGACTGCTAGTGACGAGAATGAAAGTCATGATCGCCACGTTGGTGATACTGTGGAACGGCCTAGGCCAGTTGGGAGTGGCGTTGCGAATGAATCCGTAGGCTACGAGACAGGCAGCAAAGGTGGCAGTATCGGCGATGATAAACAGCCACATCGCCATCTTCTTGGCCGGAACCGAGAAAGCCGGTCCCGCCGTTAGGCCCGCGGGACGTCCTCCCATCGTCAAGTCGGCTTGGCTCACGAACGCCTCCTATGCGGCTAAAGTTTCATCCACAGCAACAACAGCAAATACACCCACAGGACATCCATGAAGTGCCAGTAACGTGAGGTCGCATCCAACGTGCTCTTCCGCAGGATGGACCTATCCAGTCTGCGAATGACGCGGACCAACCCGCCCAAGCCCCCCAGAAGATGCAAGCCGTGCATCGCGGTCAGCACATAGAAGAATGAGCTATTCGGGTTCGTGGCCAGATACAGTCCTTGCGCACGCAGTTGAAGCCACGCGACGTACTGACCCGACACAAAAAACAGGCCAAGGAGCAGCGTGATATAGAGCCAGCGGGCCGGCGCGGCAGTTTGATCTCTCGGCCCCGCCATGTACGCGCCAACCTGGCGCCTGGCCATCTCCAGCGTAACGCTGCTCGCGATCAACACCAGAGTATTGAAGTACAGGATCTGTGGGAGGGCGAGATGCCGCCAATCCGGCGCCGATCCTTGTCGGACAATCAAGGCGCTGGTGAACGCCGCAAATGTCATACTGATAGACGCGAGCACAACCCAGATTCCGGTGGATGCCGGTGGGGGAGCATAGTCCTTGACCCGGGCTAGGTCGGCCCCGGCCGGAACCAGGTTCCGTCCGCCGCCATTGCCGCCCACCGGGTGTGGGGCACTTCCCTGCTTTTCGATTTTCGGCGGCTCATGGATCGTGGTTGCCATCGTCTGTATTCTCTGTGTTCTCAGTTCACGCCTCGTCGTATGCCGTCTTGACTTGCTCCGGGGACGCCTGCATCAGGTAGTCACCGGTCGAGCTTTCCACTCCATACTGATAAGGATCGTGGTAGACCACCGGCAGCTTGTCGCCAAAATTGTTATGGGGCGGGGGCGTCGTTGGCGTGCTCCACTCCAGCGAAGTCGCCTGCCATGGGTTGTCCGTCGCCGGTTTTCCCCAGAAACGGCTGTGAATCAGGTTGTACAGGAAGATGAACTGGGCTGCGCCAGTGACCAGTGCCGCCACGGTGATGAACCTATGCACCGGAATCAGCGGCTGCATGTACTCGATTACGAACGCCTGGTAGCGGCGCACATTGCCCGCCATGCCCAAGTAATGGAACGGCATGAAGATGCAGTAGGTGCCCACGAAGCTGAGCCAGAAGTGAACTTTCCCCAGGGTTTCGTTCATCATGCGGCCAAATATCTTGGGGAACCAGAAGTAGGTTCCAGCAAAGATCCCGAACATCGCCGCCACACCCATCACCATGTGGAAGTGCCCGACGACGAAGTAGGTGGCATGCAGCATGATGTCGATCGACGGCTGGGCCAGGAAAAACCCGCTGACCCCGCCGCTGATGAACATCGAGACGAAGCCCAACGCGAACAGCGAGGCGGTGTTGATGCGCAGCTTGGCTCCGTAAAGGCTGCCCAGCCAGATGAGCACGATGATCGTGGACGGGATGGTGATGATCAGCGTGGGGAAGGAGAAAGCCAGGGACGAAACCGGATTCATCCCGCTGACAAACATGTGGTGGCCATAGACCATGTAGCTGAGCACAGCCAACGCTCCCATGGAGTAGACCATCACCCGGTGGCTCAGCATCGGCTTGCGCATGTTGGTGATGAGCACGTGTGAGACGATCCCCATACCGGGCACAATGGCGATGTACACCTCAGGGTGTCCAAAGAACCAGAAAAGGTGCTGCCAAAGAAGCGTTGAGCCGCCCGAATGCGGCTGCAATTGATCGTTGATCACGAGGTTGGACGGTACGAAGAAGCTGGTTCCTGCGACGTGATCGAGAATCAATAGAATGCAGGCCGGCATCAACACCGCGAACGCGGTCAGGCCCATGCAGGAGGTAATGAACCATGCCCAGGCGCTGAGCGGCAGGCGCCACAGGCTCATGCCGCGGGTCCGCATATCGAGTGTGGTGGTGATGAAGTTCAATGAGCCCAGCAACTGGCCAACGCAGAAAATCGCGATGGAGGCCGCCCAGAGGACCACGCCCATCCCCTCGCCCGGACCGCCGACCGCTCCCACCGCGCTCAGGGGAGCGTACTGGGTCCAACCGCCCAGCGTGGGGCCGTCGCCTACAAAGAAGGAAGCAACCAGGACCAGGAAGGCCACGAACGTGACCCAGAACGACATCATGTTGAAGTGCGGAAACGGCATGTCCTCCGCGCCAACCTGGATGGGCAGAAAGTAGTTGCCGAAGGCCGCGAACGGCGCCGTGGTGAGCACGAAGAAGACCATGATGGTGGCATGCATGGTCATTAACTGCAGGTAGTATTCCGGCGTCATTACGTTCCCCGGCGCACCGTTGCTGGACAGCAAATGCAGCCCTGGGATCGCATAGTTGGTCCAGCCCAGATGGATGCGCATGATCCAGGAAAGCACCATTCCAACCAAGACCGCCACGAGCGCCAGCCCGTAGTATTGTTTGCCGATAACTTTGTGGTCCAGGCTGAAGATGTGCTTCCGAATGAAGCTCGTCGGCGGCGCGTGGTGATGTACGGTGTGGGACATGTCGTGCATATCTCACCTCAAAGAAATGTCTCGTCTCCCTGACGGCGCGGATGGACGCCCTACTGCATGGCCGCTTGTTTCTTCAGCCAGTTGTCGAAGTCTTCCTGGGACATCACGGAAAGATATGCCTTCATGTTGTAATGGCCCAGACCGCAAAGCTGTGTACAGACAATCTCGTATCTCCCGATCTTGGTTGCAGTGAAATGCATGGAGAGATCCAAACCCGGGACAAAGTCCTGCTGCACCCGCAATTCCGGCACGAAAAAAGAATGTCCAACGTCCTTGGCATGCATGAGCAAATGAATTTCTCGGTTCACGGGAATCGCCATTTCCGCGGTCACGATGTCGTCTTTCGAGTCTTGATCGTGGTCGACATCGATACCGTAGAAATTTGCGTTGGATTCGCTGATGAGGTCAGGGTGGAGCGGGCCAAAGGTCCCATCCGGGCCCGGATAGCGGAAGTAAAACGCGAACTGCCCGGCCTGCACCTGCACGGGCATGGCGTTGGCCGCCGGCGGAGCGAAATAGACGTTGGCCCACGCCTTCACTCCGAACACCCCCAGCGCCAGAACTTCGGTCCCCACCAGAAGGAATGCCGCCCAGACCATGGCTTTAGCTCCGCCCGGGAAGCTCTTGATCGGGTCGCTGGGGCGCGAACTGGAGAACTTCCAAATGAACAGGGCCAGGATGATCTGCGAAGCTAAGAAGGAAATCCCCGCTTCGGCCATGGTTTCTGACATCTGCTCATCGATCGGCGCTCCGTGGGTTGAGATGTCCGGCGCCATCCACCAGGTGTGCCGCAGGATCGGAATCGCCGAAGCGATCGCAATCACGACGATGGTAACTGCGAAAAATTTCCCCATGGTGCCCTCGAATCGCTTGCAGCGTCTCGTGAGATCGATTCTGCCTACTTCGCTTTGAAGGTAAAGTCGGCCTTGGCTTGCCCCCCGGCGGCCACAGTGACCTTCGCTGTCTGGGTCCCCATTTCTTCTTGCCAGGCAGTTACGGTGTAACTTCCCGCCGGCACGTTATGAATCGTGTAAGCGCCGTTGCTGTCGGTGGTCGCATAGGGCCCCTTCACTACAGCGAAATAGCCGTGCATCCAAGGATGGATGTTGCACTTCACCGAAATCATTTCCGCTGTCTTCCAGCTGGTTTCGGGCGTTCGGCAGCGGATGGATATTGTGGGTGGTCTGATCGCTGGTGATCACCTTGAACTTTTGGTTGACGTCCATGGCCAACACGTGTGGGGCATACACGCAGCCCTTTTGGTCGAAGATCGGCTCCTCCGACGGGACCGCGTTCGCCTCATTTCCCGTCAAGCCCTCAGAGATGTACAGAACCACATTTCCCAACCCATCACCCTGACCAACTACCACATTCTCCAGGTGGGCCGGGCTGTTCTCGTGCTGCTTCACACAGTAGGGGTCTTTGGACATGTCGATGCCCTTCATGTGCGGAGCTGTCCCACTAAGCTTCACGGTGCCGGTGATGGCGCCCTCTGCGGCGGCATTGACCTTTTGTCCTAGAATCAGCGCTCCGGCACAAACAACTGTAACGGCTAGTAGCATGGCGGCAAACCTACACCCGTGCAAACTTTTCATTTACCTTCTCCTGAATGCAAAGAATACTCGCCATGCGGGATCACTGGGTCGGTCTGACCGGCTTGAGTCCCAATTGCTTGGCGATCTGTCTCTCCTTGGTATTGAAGCCGTTCATGGGCTGCAGCGTACGCAGATAGAACACCAAATCCCACGCCTCTTCCGGCTTGATGTTGTCGGAGAACGACGGCATGGGCGTGCCATCCAGCCCGGTCATGAAGATCCTGTAGATATCCTGGTCCGTGTTTCCACACTTCGGTCGAGATCCATCCGTGAAGTTGTACGCAAGGATGGGCCGGTTTAGGTCGTCAGTAAGCGTGGAGGCCGAAGGCCCGTTGGCCATTCCCTGCACACCATGGCATTTCCAGCACTGCACTCTTCCGAAGACTTCCTGCCCGGCCTTCACCCGTTCCGGAGTCACCTCGGGCTCAGGCGGAATCAGGATCGGCGTTCCCGCTTTTTCCCTCTCCCAGCGGGGAGAGAAGTGCTTGACCCATGCGACCAGGTCAATCTTGTCCTGGGCCGAGAGCGCATTCCAAACCGGCATATTGGAGCGGTCCAGGCCACGGCCGATGGTATCGTAAAGGTCCTGATCGGTGGGCAAGGTGCCGGTCGGCGTGGAGCGGCACTTAAAGATCCCCAACTGAAAATCCCTTGGCTTGGGGTCAAGCCACTGAGCATTTTCGCCGTTGCCGTCCCCTAACTCACCATGGCAGCCCACGCAATACCGCCGATAATTCATGGCACTGTCCTTGGCATGGCCGTGCAATTTGCCCGCATGGCTCTCCGTAGCGAGGCGTTCCTGCAGGTCGTAAGTCGTGAGCTGAGCCGAGGAGTTCGCAGTCAGAGTGAGAACCGCAACTCCGCACACCCATAGCGGCCTCTGGAGCAATTTTGTAAGCATCGCTGATTTCCCTCTAGAAATCGAAGTCGAATCCAGACATCAGACTATTGCTGGTCAGGTCGGTCCCGTTGGGAGCGAAGCCAGCCAGGCGAATCCATGAAAATTCATTATGCCAGGCGAAGCCCGCCCGGCTGGTCATGATGGGCATCCAGCGAACGCCAAACACGTAGTTATCGATGCTTCCCAGATCGGATGGTGTGCCGGGTAGCGCCTGTTGCGACATCCGTACCCACTCCGACCGCTGGATGAAAATCAGCTGTGGGTTGTGCACGTAGTGGGTCTCCACGAACGCACCGTTCCATGTGGGTGCGCGTGCTCCCGTTGGCAGGGTGGTTCCGGGCGTGTTGTTGAGAGGAAGATCGCCACTGCCGGGATCGAACGCGCCGTAGCCGGCCCCGAACCATTCACTGTCCCAACCATGCTGGGTTACGACTTGAAAATCCAGCTTGCCGAAATAAAACAGCCCGACAAAGCCTTCGCGATGGAAGGACTTGTTTCCAATGCCCGAGCTTGCGATGGGTACGCCCCCCTGAGTCAGGTATGTCGTCGGGGCCTCCCCAACCATGGCGTAGAAGCCTACCCGGTCTGTTCCCAGCTTGCCCACGTCAAATGCCTGGCTAGCAGCGAAGAATGCACTGTAGGCGTTGCTGCCGTATGACAGGTCCGGACTGCCGTCGGTCGTACTCAACAGCGCGGCGGAAATGCGCGTGCGATCGTTGAACGAGTGTCCCATCCACTCCAGTCCGAGCATATTGTCCCCGATCTGCCCGAAGATGTTGCCGTCCCCCGCCGGAATAAAGTGGTAGATCTGGTATGCGCCGCCGTTCGCCGAGAGCGTTAAGCCGCGTTTTTCGGAAACGATATTATCGAGTTCAAATTTACCGAACTTCAGGTTGAACCACGGGCTCCGGAAAAGGTTATCCAGCCGGACGTTGGCCGATTCCATGTGGAACGCGCCATTTTCGTCAGAGGAAGGCACCAGCAGGAAAGAAATGTTCTTTTCCAGGGTGCCGCCGCTGAGGATGTCCAACCCGCCGTGGTCGAAACCGGAAGAACTGATCTGGCGGTTGATTGTTCCCCCCGTGGGAGTATCCACTGCCACTTTGTCGGTACTTTCCCGATGCCAGAACGGCGTAATGCGGAAGGTAACCGGCCAGTACGAGGGATTCTGCCAGATGGGGGCGTCCCGGTCATTCATCAACTGGTACCCGTTGTCCTTGAACTTCTGGCCAAAGTAATTAAGCATCGGCCAGGCCTCATGACAGGCCGAACAACGTAAACCGTACTTGCGGGCAAAGGCAGGAAGCGCGTTAGCTTGGGGCAGCGTCCCTACCAGAAAAAAAGCCAGCACCAAAAGACCCGCAAAATGCCTCCGGGGAGAGGTCATGGCGTCCTCCTGACACGAAATCACAGGCACTACTTACTCATTAATTGAATGGAGTTGCGCTCAGACTATGGGAGCGTTCCTCCGCTGCTGACGGCCACGGCGAATGGCCGGATTGCTCGCTAAAATACTCAGCTTCTACAATCACCCGAGCAGACCGACGGAAGACTCTCATTCCCCTGATCGCAATACATTAAGGAACCGAGCCGTCGAATATAACCCCACAAGTGCGCGTGGACGCACTTAGTATCACGTTCGACAGATTCGTGTCAAGAAAAAATAAGAAATGCTGATCAGATGGACAAAAAAATCGATCAGCGGCGGGGCACTTATCGCCTTTGAATTAGCATTCTTGCGGTGATGGCGGCCATCTCCTTGGCGCGAGAACGGTCCTGTCCCAAAACCATGGGTCGCATAAAACCGAATACCAAACCGAGCACACCTACAGATTCGGACAATGCGGCCAGCTCGTCCTCGGAGAGAGACGCGCCACCCTTGTAGCGTCGCAGACGTTTTGCGACGGCCTCGACGCGGATGGAGAGAACTGCACGGTGCAACACGTTCCGTACCGACGGATCGACAATGGCGCGCGGGATAAACACGCCAAGATACTCGCGGTTCTCCCACATGCGTTCGACTTCCCACACCACCAGTTGAATGAATTCTTCCTCCATGGTCGGGGCAGGCTGCACCCGATGACCGAGATCGACGACTTCTTTGGATATCTGATCTTCGACCAGGGCGGGTAGCAGCCCAGCTTTGCCCCCGAAGTAACGGTGAATCAAGCCCTCCGCACAGTTGGCGGAGGCCGCGATCTCACGCGTGGTGGTGGCTTCGTACCCCTTGGTGGCGAACAGCCTGAGGGCAGCCTGGATGAGGGCCTGTTGTTTGCCGGCACGGTCCCGCTTTCTCCTGGCTTGCACCTGGAGTGCGACGGCACCCGGTTTGGCGGTCGCGATACGCCGACTTTGAGGCCCGAAGCTGACTGGGTTCAGGCTATTCAAGATTACGGTCTCCAATCCGCAAACGACGGTATCGCCTCTTTCGGGCGCGGTGTCAAGAGCCTAAGCGGCCTTAATTTGTAAAAAAATTGTCAGAACCTTCAGTCTGCGGAACCAGGGCGCACCGGGCGCATCGCGGTTTGGCAGCAGAGTGGGCGGGTTTCACTTAGCTCCAGAGTTGACAGGCTCGCGGCCCGGAGAGTATGAGAGCGTACAAGGAGTACCCAGCAGCGGTCTGCGCAGGAGTAACCTTCGGAGCCAATGGAAATATTTCCCAGAAGAACAAGACCTCTTAGTTCCCTTCCCGCCGTGAAGTGGACCTCCTCACGTCGAGGACCGTCGTTGCCTGGCGGATTGGCCGTCGCAGCGTTTCTACAGATTCTGCTCCTGACCGGAACCGCACCGCTTCACGGGCATGAACACCGAACGAAGCCAGATTATGGGACAAGTTTTTCCACCGAGATTTCATCGCCCGAGAGCATGGTTCTGCAGGCGGTAGAGGAAGTGGTAAACGACGGTATCATCCAGGGCAGCAAGGAATATAACAAGGACAAGTATATCGAGAAGGCCTCCTCGGCCACGTCTTCGCCATTGTTCCCCACATGGAAAGAAGCCGGAAAGGTCTATTACAAAGTGCGCACCCACGTGTTGGCGCCAGCCAATTTCAAAGAGTCTCAGGACGAAGGCACGCTGGCGGTGCGCTACATCGTACAAAGCAAGGACGCGTCCAGAACGATCCTGCGGATTGACGCGGTTTTCGTGGAGGATTTTCGCCGCGCCGCACACTCCTCCGACGGCAGCGTGGAAAACGCCGAGTACCGGGACATCCAGGACCACGTGGATGCCCTCGAGTTGCAGAAGAAGCAGGCGGAGGAGAGTGCGAGACACCGCCAGGAGGAATTGGGTAAACAGGCTCTGGAAAGAAAGCGTGTGCAAGAGGAGGCCACCGTCGTTTCCGCAGCGCAGACGTCTCCCACAACCCTGGAACAGCATGTCCAGAACCTGCGGCGGCAGGTGGAGCGAATCGTCAAGGCGCCGGGCGCCACGCTCAAATCCGCTCCTTTCCAGAGCGCATCGAGCTTGAAAACCCTCGATGCCGGGACGGAGTTGGTAATTCTGATCACCACTCCCTACTGGTACGGCGTGGAGACCCATGACGGTCAGCACAGCTGGGTCAATCACTCGCAAGTGGAGCTGCTGCCTTGAGGCTAGTGAACCGAACCGTTCACAACCATCTGCTGTCGGCCATCGTCTACTTCGCGGCGCTGGCGCCTCTCTTCTCCTCCGCCAGCCGAGGTCAAGACACTCCCTACGAGCGGACATTCCCGCAGTCCAAGATTGCGGTGGAGAAAGCGGTCCGTGACCTGAAATCCAGCACTGCCGGGCATCTTCCCGTCCTGGATGGGTTTGCTGTGTCCGGAGATTCTCCGCTTGACCGGTTTCAACACGCCTACTACCAGTGTACGGTGCGGGTCAGTTCGACCCCGTCTGGCGGAGCGCTGGTGCGGGTCAGCGCCAAGATCACCGCCTGGTATGCCGATACCGAGGCCTCGAAGTCCGGTTATCGCGTGCTGGCATCCAACGGGCGCCTGGAGTCTGATTTCCTGGAACGATTGGCGGACACGCTCCGCGAAAGGACCGCCTCGGGTTCTGCCAATCCGCCCTCCAAACCAGCGCCTCCAAAAGCGGGGAGCAGAGACGCATCCGCCCCAACCCTATCTGCGCCGATGCCGCGCGGAACTGATGTCGATTTGCACTTCAAGCTGGGCCCGGGCGTTTCTTCCGCAACCCAACCAGCAAATGCGGACCAGCACACCGAAGAACTGAGCCGGGAAGCCAAGAGCCTGGAGGAGATCCTGCGCAACCAGTCGCATCCCAACAACTTGGTCGCGGTCAGGAAGTCAGGCACTCCGGTCTTTGTCAGCCCGAGTGAAGGAGCGAAAGTCATGTTTTTCGCAGCCGCCGAGGATGAGTACGAGATCCTCGATACGAATGCGAGCTGGGTACACGTTCGAATTTCCGGGCTCTCGCGCGGGTGGATCCTTCGATCAAATCTGGAAATGCCGGAAGCCTCACCAACAGAAACCGCGCCGGCCGAAATCGCCCCGGTCAGTCAGCCCGCTGCAGCCGGCAAGCTGGGATTTCGGATCGAGGATGAGCAGGTGGCATCTTTTCCCGCCGACTGGGAACCGTTGCGCGGCAGAACCGTGAAGATTATCTCCCTCCAGAAAACGGGCGAGCGTACGGCGGACACCGGCTCGCAGGCCAAACTAGCGTTCGCAAAATCGCTGCTGGACAAGGAATATGTCGAGCTTACGCAGTCTTCGTCGACCGCCGCCGGCGTGGTCGTGATCTTTGACTCCTCGGACGGCGGGATGCTGGCCGCGACCATGCCGGTTCTTCAGCAGTGGAAGGCAGGCACCTTGTCAGACGAGGCCCTGTGGCGTCGCTGTTATTTCGATCCTCCGGAACTCTTCGGTTCTGCTAACCACTAGACCTGGCGAGTATCGAACAAGCGCCACATGGTGGTCCGCAACACTTCACTCGAGTTGCTTTCATGCCTTTACGCAAACCATCTTCGTTTATGGGACCGATAAATTGTTTCGATTTCCATTCCTGAGTTCGATTTGCTAGTTTCACTCCCAGGTTCAGCCCTTGGTCGCCAGTGTAATCAGCGACCGGTCCGCGGTTCGTCGCGTCAATACTTTGAGAGCAAGATCGCGGAGCCGAATCATTTCTTCAGGATGACAGAGCGGTGCCAGAGTGAACCGAATGACACAGCGCAACGAAAGGAAATGGCACAAATCGGACAATCCAGTCATCCGCGAGAACGACCTCAGCAAGGTACTGGATATCCTCGTGGCATTGGATCGGATGGTTGTGGAACATTCCATGCACATCTACAACATCTCGCGACGCGACCGGTTCATCATGCGAGAACAAAACCAGCGCCTGCACGATGCGGTCAGAGAATACCTGCCTCGACTCGTGGAGCCCTCTCGGGGCCCGCTTTAGCGTTCCTGCTGGCAGCTGCTACCAATAGAGCCTAATTACTCTAGTTAGTGTTTCTCGTTGGTATCTCTTACTCATTGACGAACTACTGTCGATGGCAGTAGATTCCTGTGGCTGGTCTTTCCTGGCCTGCCCCGTCGTGGAGGAGGATAGCTTTCACACTCTGCGCTGCGGAAAGCACCCAGGGACAAATTCCTTCCGGCGTGGAGGACGTGCTTTTGAAGATCCCTGGGGCGAAAGGGCTGGTCGGCATATTCTCATATCTGTTTCGGTTTCACACTGCACCGGTCAAACCACGATTGGTTCTCAACCTCTTGCTGGCCAGCATTCTGACCGTAGTGAGCCAAGCACAAGCGCCTTCCCCTCCAACCTCGGCTGCCGCAGCATCAGCACCCGCGAAATCTGCCACTCCACCCAGTGAAAAGGTAGTGATCAAGGTCGGGAACCTGCAGCTTACCCAGTCGGATTTCGAGTCACTGCTGGCCACCCTGGAGGAGCAGCAAGGTCCGGCGGATCTAAGTCGTCGAGCCATAGGCGAGAACTACGCGTCGCTGCTCATGCTGGCCCAGCAGGCGATCGCCAATCATCTGGACTCCTCCCCCGACGTCATCCGCCAGTTGGCCATTGACCGCAATCAGATACTCTCCAATGCTGAGTTTGCCAGGCTGAAGAACCGGGCCAAGCCCACGGCGGAAGAGATCAGCGCCTATTACTCCGCCCATGGCGACGACTACGACGTGGTGGACCTTCGCCGGCTTTTCGTATGGCAGAACAGCACCAATTCGAAGGATGGGAAAGGAATGAGTCCGCCGGACGCCCAGGCCCTGATCGCCGCCGTTCGTCAGGCTTTTGCCAACGGAGGCGATGCGGCGAACTTGGTGCAAGGCAAGAAGGATGTCCTGCTTGATCCACAACCCATCCCCTTTCAGCGAGGAGAGTTGCCGGGCAAGTTGAACGAAGCCGCGTTCGGCCTCCAGCCAGGCCAATGGAGTGTTGTGGAACAGACGCCCGATGCTCTTGTCTTGATTTATGTTGTGAAACGCTACCGCCGGGACCTGCATGAGATATCGCCGGTCATCGAGAAAAAACTGCAAAGCCAGAAGTTGCGTAGTCAGATGGAAGATCTGAAAAAGACCAGCGGTCTCTGGCTGGATGAGCAATACTTTGGAGCGGCTACGCCGGCGTCGACCTCCAGTACGCTACCTAACCCTTCGGCCCCAACCAATTCTGTAACCAGAGAGGAGAAAGACCGAGATGAACGACAGAAATAAGGTGTTTTGCTATGTCGCGCTTCCAGTCCTTATCATGGCGGCGTGCGTGCTTGGGTCGATGCCGGTCCAGGCTCAGATGACATCCACAGGCATCGACTGCTCGCAGATTGCCGCACTGCACTTGCTGCAGCAGGACAATATGCGGGCCGGCTTGGCCCTGATGGAATGCGGAGTAATAGCGAGACCTGAGGCCACTGGGTCAGGCGATGAGACCAGCCGCGAGGAACCCGCGCCTCCCAACATTCTGGTCAGCAACCGGACTTGCGTTTCGAGCAGCAGTTGCACTAAGAGCGAGAGCTTCGTGTACCACAGCATGAAGGCCGACGATCACACGGTCGTGGTGAACTACAACGACCACAATTCTAACCAGTATTCGGGCACGTCCTATTCCACGGATGACGGCGCCACCTTCACCCAGATTTTGCCGCCACCCTTCGGCACCAGCCATGGCACCAACTATGGCGATCCCATCGTGGTGTACAACCAGAAATTGAGCAAGTGGTTTGCCGGCGACCTGGTGAGCGGCTGCGGTGGTCAGGGCATCGGTCTGTGGGCCTCGACCGACGGCATCAGCTGGACCTCTGGTGCCTGTGCCCATTCCAACTCAGGCGACGACCGTGAGTCCATGTGGGTCGACAACAATGCGTTCAGTGCGCATTACGGCCGCATGTACATCTCTTGGAACGACTTCAACGTCAACGGGGGCGCGCTGTTCGTAACCCACTCCGATGACGGCACCAACTGGACCAAGGTACAGGTCGCATCAAGCTTCATTCGCGATGTGCAACTCACGGGTACGCCTCCGGGCCCGCTGTCGACGACGTCGCGCGGGACCCCCGCGGTGTTTTTGGCTGGCATGGATGAGGGTGGGGGCGGTCTTGCCACGCGCCAGAACATTGTGTATCGGTCTCTGGACGGTGGCGCCACCTGGACGTCTGTCACCCTCGGTCCGCGATTCAATGCGGTTGGGGATTCGACCTGCCCGTCTAACAGCTACTTTGCCCGGATAAACCCGATCTGGCGGCACATGGGCTGGGGCCAGCCCGCAGCGGGGCCGCGCGGGGTAGTCCACTACGCGTACGCGGGTAAAGGGGCGTCTGAGAATGGCGACATCTACTACGTCCGCTCCACTGACAACGGTAAGACCTGGTCGTCTCCCATCGTTCTCAACGATCCCGGGACCGGGTTCCAGACCCATTGGATGCCCTCGGTTTCGGTCAACTATAGCGCCTTGGGCGGCGCGCAGCGTGGCCAGGTAACCGTCTCCTGGTATGATCGCCGTCAAGCCACCTCGGCCTGTAACAATCCGGGGGATGCAGGATGCAACTATCAGCGCTACGGAATTCAATCTCCGGATAACGGCGCTACGTGGGGACCCAATTTCGCCATCAGCGACGTCATTATCCCCGAACCGACACAGAACGACACCGGCGTGCAGCCTTGCTATGCCGGCGACTACGACTACAGCACCGCATTGAACGGCAATGCCTTCGTGACCTGGACCGATGGACGGGTTGCGGTGTCAGGCGTTCCGGTGCAGAACGTGGAATTCAGCAGCGTTCCCGAGCCGTAAACTGGAGCCTGAAGCTAACGTTGGGAAGACAGGGGCAGCCAACCGGTTGCCCTTTTCTTTCTGCAGCACTCCGCAGGCATAGAAAGCCGCTGTGGCCGCGAATTAGACCGGAACAACCCATTCGCCTACGGGACGCAGTGCTCCGCAGTCCAGACATCGCGTGCCGGCGAACTGGGCCGCGCAGTGCGGACAGACAGCCTGGGTTTGGAAGGTGTCGAACGGCTGCTCGCACTGCCCACACTTCCAGAGCTCTCCCACCGGTGGCGCCGTTCTGCAGTTCGGGCAGGCAAACCCATCACGACGCGGCAACTTCGCCAAGCGCAACAACACCTGCGCTTGCCGCAGCCCGCTCCAGCAATTCATCAGCATAAAGACCGCGAGAATTCCAAACCAGGCGGAATGGATCCACAAAGCCAAACCGATGAACCCAGCCACGCCGAGGAAGCCAATGATCGTAGCCACCATCAAACTGCGGGCACGTCCCAACACAAACCAGAGCAGGGACCGCAGAATTTGACCGCCATCCAGCGGATAGATGGGCAGCAGGTTGAAGACCAGCAGGGACACATTGATGAACGCAATCGTCCGTAGCAACGCGTGAGCATTGGGCATGGCCTCCGACCATCCCAAGGACCGGCTTAACATGCCGATCAATAACGAGACTGGAAGAAGTACAACATTTACCAGCGGCCCGGCAGCGATGCTCCAGAGTGTAGCTCCCGGCCGTGGCGGCGGGTTCACGTATGCCACCCCACCAAGTGGCCACAGCACGATCTGGTTTGCCGTCCCCCCAACTTGCCGGCAGGCTAGCGCGTGGCCGAACTCATGGAGCATCACAATGAGAAACAGCGCCAAATACTCCAGCGCGTTGAAGATCAGAGAGGAATAGCTTTTCGCTCGGCCACTCATCCCAAACGTAGCCACCAAGAACCAGGACCAATGCAGGAAGACATCAATCCCAGCGGCGCGAAACAGATGAACTGACCCTTGGCGAGCGCTCGGCATGTGTGAGATTTATAACACAGCAGCTTCTCAGCAACCGGCCTTAACAATGATGACGGGGGAGTCGTAACCTGCCGAAACGAAGGGCTGAGTCGGGCCCTAGCAGACGATTCTAGAACCCTCGATGCTTAGGTGACCTGCGCTCTAGCCTTGCCGAGATCCTTTTTCCCGAACCGCTCCGCGCTCCACACATTCGCTCACGGCACAAGTTCCGGTATTGCATGTGACCGCGAAACCCGCTGGGCGTGGGCAAGTCCCTCTTCATCGATTGTTGCACGAATCTTGATCGGCCTGCCGGGAGTCAGCAGGGCCGAGCGATGATGGGAAACAGCCTCGCTAATGTCGACCGAAATACTTCGTTGTCCAGGCAACGCGACTCGCAATTGATTCCCTGTTACGGCGCAGACCGTGCCGCGGAATGTATGCACTCCGCCAGCAACGCCCCCGGCGACTGCCAGCGGAGACACCTCAACTGGACAAGTGATGACGTCTGGCATTGAGGGTGCGGGCGGGTTTGGCGTGGCTGCCTTGTTGGACGTGGGGCGACCCGAGAACAGTCCGAAAATCTGTAACTGCTTGTTGCTGGCAACGTACAGCTTTCCGTTCGCAACCGTAGGCACAAGGTTGGCATTGCTGTTCACGGCGTGCCTCCAGGTTCCTGCAGGACTGGAGAACAATTCCTGACTCAGATCGGAAGCGGCAAAAGCGCGCAGTGTAATGGGAGTGCCCGGATCCTGGTCCGAGGAGCTAGCTGGTCTTTGCACAAACAGGCCCCGGACCAGTGGAACTCTCAAACACCAACTGCGCCGACGGTGAAGTCTGAAGTCTCCAACTGGTAATGCCCTGGTTCCCGCCAGTGAGCACGCGCGCTCCGCCGTCTGAGCCCACGAAGTATGCGGGACCACACCAGCATGAGCCCATGTCGACTATCTGGACCACCTTGTCCGGGCCACCCTGCGTATAGCCACCCAGGTGGTCACGGTTGAGCAGAAAAGCGCGCCCATCCTTGCCGCCGGCGACTGCCAGATGCGGGATTGATCCGGGTTGATCGGGAAGCACGAGCATGCCGCCCGACCCCATGTCGGCGTCAACCTGGTCCAGTTGGAAGTAGTTGTAGGTAGTGAAGCTGCCGCGCAGCTTTTTCAGATCTCCGGACACACGGATCATGCTGTCCGGGCGGTTACCGCTGCCAGAATATGTCGGACGACTGGGGTCGCTGTTGCCTGTCGAAAAGTAAATATCACCAGCCTGATCTGCGGCCGGTGCATAGCCCGACTGCCAGATGGATGAGAGATAGTAGTTGGATGCATTTTCGCCAAGCCTGTCGGTGATGCCGCCGCTGAGCCTCTTGAGTGTCGCGGCATCGTAGCGCACGATGGTGCCACGGGAGATGTCGGGATTGATATCGCCGTTGCTGCCGAACGACACATAGATTCCGCCATTGGCTTCAAGTAAGCCCGCGCGCTGCAAGTGGTACTTGGGATCGAACGTCCAGGTGGTTCCGTCCAGCAGCTTTGCGGAGAAACGAATGGTCGCGGCTTTACCGAGGTCCTTCCCGCTGCTTAGCGAGATAGCATGCAATTGGAAGGCATCCACCGACCCGTTATAGACGTCCGCGACCACGTACATCGCGCCCGCCGTACGATCGATCACCGGCGTCCCCAGGATGCCCATCACGGGGTAAACGTTATCGTCGAAGTTCTTGTATTGATACGGGACTGGTGTTCCGAAATTCCGCTGCCATAGTGTCGAACCGTCACCGGCGTCGAGGGCGTAGACGCTGTTGTTTTCCGTGGCGACATACACCACGTCGTGAACTCCCTGGCCATCGATCGCCTGTTGGAGTGCGACTAGCGGTTCGGCATCGACGCGTCCGTCGAGGGTGACGGTTTGCAGCAAGCCGAAAGACTGCCCATTCACGTTGCTCGTTGTCAGCACTTCTCGGAAGGAAACCATCCGGTGCGGAAGTTGTCGCCGTGATAGGTCAGGACGTCTTGCGGCGTGCCTGGCGACGGCTTCGGTGCAACTTGTGCGGCCACGGCGGGCGCAATCGAAAGCAAAACTACGGCGAGGAGACCTAGGACAGCAAGACGATATACGGAGCAGTTCAGCATCATGGGAGCAGACCTCAAACCGGGTGGTACCCGCCAAATGCCGCTCCTGGCGGGCTGAGACGCCCGCTGGAAGTGTACACGGAAAAGCAATCAGTGGAGCGGGAAAGCCTGGCGGGGAATCATTTCGGCCCACTTGTTGTCCGGATCGAGGCACTTTTCTCGATAAAACCCTATGTGGTTGATAAAAGGCTATTTCTTGGCTTCGTTTCGCAAAATCAAACTGCACGCTTCCTTGTGAGGCCGCGGTCGCTGAGCTTCTCCAGCATCGTGACCCTCTCTGAGAAGCTCAGGGTGCAGCCAGTTACGCCCCCATCTCTTGCTTGCTGATGGGTGAGCTTCCTCGTCGTCTTTGCGTTCGAACTGCTTCCACCTCGGGTTCGAACCTGGCATCTTCCTCAGCTTTCAGAAGCGACGACGATAGGGCGCGCAGGCCGTTGGGGATTTTCAATCGTGCTATCAATTAACATATTTATATATAGTTTATTAGACATCTCTCTATGAACCATTACTTTAACTATTTGCATCTAACTGGTGACCAGGAGCTATCCGCATCAACTGCCTCACCCGGGGGCCTGATTCCTCGGGTGGGCAGGGTCCCGGAGAAGTGCCCTCGGTGATTTCAAACCAGGAGATCAGCTCTATGAAGAGCCATCACCACGCCGAAACTGCGGCGCAGAACGTCGGGGGCCACCGTCCCCCAACCGTCTCCGCACGCAAGCGAGCCTCAAATCGCAACAATGCCAAGAAGTCCACCGGACCCACGACAGCCCGGGGAAAAGCCAACAGCCGCTTCAATGCTCTGAAACACGGACTGTGTGCGAAGCGTATCTTGTCCTGCCCGCACCACGAGCTACTCGATCAGAGTTTGCTGAAGTTGCTTGAAGACTTACAGGAGCAGTACGGACGTGATGACATTCTCGTCCAATTACTACTGGAGTCGATCGTGACCGACTATTGGCGGCAAGCACGAGGTCTCAAGTTCGAGGTTCAGTTTCTCAACGAATCCGACGTCCACTTCGGTCCGCAGGGGGGTATGACCAATCTTCAACGTTATATGAGCGGTAGCCAGCGGGCTTTGCTGAAGCATTTCGAGATGCTCGAAAAGCTCCGGCCCCAACTCTCACCCAGCCCGCAGGCTGCCAGCAACATCCCCGACACCGGAAATGCCAGATCGTCCCGCGAAACAACACTCCACCCAGTCCCGGGAAATGGGTCCGCCATCCCAGGGCCTCCGAACCGGTCGAAGCATGGTTCGCCATCGCTGGAACCGGTTGCCGGTGACCCAGCGTCAGCCCCCGCCCTCGACGTCCACAACCCCAAGGTGGCCTAGCCCAGAGCACCGACCGCCCCTCCCAAAGGCAAGGTTCCAGCAACCCGCTGGAATCTTGCTTTTTTCTTTACAGAAGTCGATGTGGAAGATGCCGACTCACCGGGATTGGCCGCTTCCCAAGGCCTGACAGCCTATCTTCTCTTCGAGTGCGAAACCCGGCTCGCGTTGCGCGAGGTTGGACAACGTGGCTCAACCCGGCCGCCGACGCACCCAACTCGCCACCCTGGCAAGCGTCTGCCGGAGGAGTGTGTGAAGGCCGGAGAGACTGTGCCGCTGATCGTCCCCCAGCAGCTTTTGGCGGAGAGTGGCTTCTCCTGTTGAACCCTGTCCACCTGGATTTCTCGATGATCACATTTCAAGAACAGCGAATGCGCGATTTGACGGATGTTCGCTTAGACCTCGGTTTTCCTTCCGGGAGAACTGATTCCGGATTCTGGGGCCACGTTTTCCTTGAGGATCGCTCAGCATCAATCCCACGCCCTGGTCATCGCCTCGTAGTAGGGACCCAACGTTCTCTTCCCTTTCAACTCCAGTGTGGCTCACCGTCATTCCGCTGCGGGGAGCTAGCTCAACGGCAAGACGGGTAGCCTCAGCAGTCGCAACAAGCGGTTGACCGTGCACGGTTTGCTCAGAACCGCGACGGGAGACGCTAAGATACTTCGGTCTGCGGTGTATAGCGCCATTCTTTGTGACGGAGATAGCGCGCGTATTACCCTGATGAGCTCCAGGCCGGTCTTGAGCCCTTGCCCCTGCACCAGCCAAAGTTCGGTCAGTACTAAGTCCCAAGGCCCGTACGTCCGCCACAGGTAGAATGCAGCGTCGAGGCTGGGCGCGGGCACGACCTCGAAGCCCCTAGGCTCAAGCTGTTCTCCAATCCATTGGACGCCCACGGCGTCATCGACGACTAGCACCTTCATGTGTTTCCCGCTCTACCGCAGCGCGGCTTCCTGCATTTCCTCGACCATGCCTCGGAAGCTGCGCATGGCTTTCACCAAAGCCGTCGTCACGGTGTCCTCGCGCCAGTCATCGCTGACCAGGAATTCCTCGAACTCGTTCTGGACGCCTCCTGCCCTGTGAGCCTCGGCATCGTGCAGGCTGAAGGTAACACCGACATTCCTGCTGGAGACATTCCCCTGGCCATCGAAAAAAAGCCTGGTGAGCACATACACACTGCAGGAGTTCTCCATCATGTCTCCTCGAAGAATTATCAGTTGGAAACGCGGGAGTTGCATGGGTTGGCCCGGAGTGAAACGCGCTTCCTTCGTGAGTATACAAAGCAGACGGACGGAAATGGCCAGTTCTTGGGGAGATCTTGAAAAATCTTTGGTAACCACACTCGCGATTTGGCCGTTTTGCCCGGTCCATTTGTATACTTCCACTGGCAAATGAGAACCTACCGGCAACGCGCCTCTGTAACGCAGTCTCGCATGGAAAACAGAAGTCAGAGCGCAGCGCTCATTCCCACAGACCGGGTTGGCAAAGTATTCCAGGTTATTAACCGGGATGTACACCGATGCTTGATCTGCGACTGTCTCTTTTCCCGTCACTCCGCTGCCCAGCACGCTGGGATTGTTTGTACTTCATCCGAGAAAGATTTTGAGGTGGACGGAGGAGGTGAACTTGCAGATCGGTAAGCCGCTTCGAACCATTGTGGTGGAGTCGCTTGAGCTTCCGGTGAAGGAATCTAAGGTTGCTCCCGAACCTATACCAGTTGTGCAGCCAGAGGCTGAGCTTGAAACGGTGCCAGTCACTCAATGAAAGTCCCGGATTACTTCTTCCCACTGGTTGCATATCGCGCTTGGCAGTGGGATGCCCACGGGCTCCGCTCGCTGAACGGTGAGCAGTGGGTTGCGGGTAGGCCCCTGGCGGCGGCATGCCGGGCATCGAATGTTGCCAGGCCAGTCGGTCGTGTCAGGGCGGTGCATGGCGCGCACGGCGCCCCACAGATGGACTGCACATGCGGAGTCTATGCCGCTAAGAACCTTGATCATTTGCGCCAGTCTGGGTACGACAAATATGGAGTGTACGGAGAAGTCTACCTGTGGGGTTCGCTTGTGGAGTGCGCCTTCGGGTGGCGTGCGCAGTTCGCTTACCCGAAGGCGCTTTATCTGCTCTCCGACACCCTGCCAGTGACGCTCGCAGAAATTCGCTCTCGCGTTCAAGCTCTGATTTCGTATCGCAAGGACATTTTCATCAGTCACCATGGTGTTCGCATCGCTCTCTGGCGAGAGAATTCGGGGTTTGAATCGGCTGGGTTGGATTTCCTGATGAGCCGAGGGCAGCATTGGTATGACCGCCGCACCCGTGAAAAAACACCCCACCGTGGTGACCGAATCGCAATTCTGGGGTCGGGCATCGCCGTAGTTGCGGATGTAGATAGTGAACAACTGCACACCCTGCTGGAGAACCATAGCGTTGTCCGCATTGGCCGCAGGATGGTTGTCTGGAACGAGCAGAACCTGCGCTGGGAGGCGAGTCCGCGGGCAGGTTTTAAGAACCCACTCAAACGGGAGGAATAGCACATGGACTATCGAAACAACAAAGGCGAGAACATCGGGTCTCTTACGGTTGCCATATCCGGCGAAAAAAGTGTCACCATCAACCAGCTGAATGATGTGACCACGGTCAACGTCCGCGAACGGAATACCGGGAAGGTGAGTTCGGAGACTTTCTTCGGAGATTCACCGTTTGGAAAGTAGCCGGAACCCTTTGAGATCAATGACAAAGCCAAGCAGGCGGCGAGGTACTCGCTTCCGTTCCCCAAGAGCAAATAGTTGCTTGACATCAGCAGTCGTGATTTGCGCAGGTATGTGTGTTACTCATTGAGTGTTTGTCCGCTGTGAATGAGAAATGGATCGGCGAACCATGACTCGTCAACAACGAAAAGAATGTCAGCCGGTTTGCGCTCGCTTTCGCTCGCGCACCGCGGTTAAACTCGAGGTCTTCGAGAGGATCCCTGCATTTATCGAACCGTCGTTCCATTTGAAGTCCAATAGAGAAGCACTAATTAACCTTCGTGGTAGCCTGACGGTAGCCTATACATTGATATACATCAATATATCAGAACTGGACTGAAGTAAGGCGTTTGGGCCGCCATTTCCGGTTTTGATGGTTTCGGTGACGATACCCCGGGAGACGGAGACCACGCTCACGCTGTTAGACACCTGATTGACGACCCAAACTTCTTAGTTGGTCCGTGGATTCACCGAGACGGGCCCCACTCACACCGGAATTTCGGCAACCAGTGCGGGACTGCGTCGCTGGGTCACATCAAATACTGACAACGAATTGTTAGGGGTGTCGACCGCGAACAGCCGTGTTCCATCCGCAGAAGGGCGAATCGCGTTAGTCTGAGCTGGCTCGAAATTGGCAAACGCTGGTGGCGGCGAGTCGGGCGGCGGCATCCCACCGTTGGAGGCGCCGGAACTCCCACCACCTCCGCAGCTCAACGGGCAGAACAGACTCGCGACGACCAGTGGCAAACAGGCAAACAATTTGCAGCGGGTCATCTGTGGTTACCTCCCATAACCGGGAGTAGGCTCCCTTCATTCCATCCAGCCAGCTCAATTCGCGTTTCCGGCATACGCCGCCTCGCCAGAGCAACCAAGCTAAATAGACACGGGGCTGCCCTTCAACTGAATCGTGAACTGTCGGTCGGTTCGACCATCGTGTTGCGAAACAATCACCACGCTCAAGTTTCGGCCCGAGTGGTCACACAGGTGTGCGCACTTCAGGATGTCTACACCTATGGGGTTGAGTTTCTCGAAGCCGATGCGGTGAAAGAGAATTTCTGGGGAATCAACTTTCCGTCACCCGCTTCGTCTCCTCCGCCAGCACTTCACACATGCCGACCGTGAGCCTTAGACCTAGACGTTGGAAAGCATTGCGAATTGCTCAATACGCCCCCCAGCACTAGAATGACCCCGAGCCAAATCAGTCTGATAGTTTGCTTCTCAATCAGGAGGAGAAATGAAAGCAAGAACAACCGTATTGACTCTCGCAATGTACTTTTTCGCAGCAGCAGTTTGCTTCGCAAGCGACGCAAATATGGGCACCTGGAAGCTGAACGAGTCTAAATCGAAGTTCGCCCCGGGGGCGACCAAGAACCACACAGTTGTCTACGAGGCAGCCGGTGACAACGTGAAAGTTACAGTGGATGGGACAGGCAGCGACGGTAAGCCCACGCACAACGAGTGGACGGGCAAGTTCGATGGGAAGGACTACCCCGTCATCGGCGATCCGACTTCCGACATGCGGTCCTACAAAAGGGTCGATGACCATACGCTGGAATTAACCTCGAAGAAGGACGGCAAGGTGACTATTACAGGCCGAATTGCCGTGTCGAAGAATGGCAAGAGCCGCACCGTCAATACCAGCGGAACCGATGCCATGGGCATGAAGGTCGAGAACACTGCAGTGTACGACAAGCAGTAACAGACATTTTCTGACCGCTAACTGTAAGAGTGATGCCCTTCCGCTTGGTCTTGAACGGGAGGGCATTTCTAGAAAGCCAGCTCAGGAACCAACCTGTTCCGCTCCGAAACGCTGGAGCAACAAGCTCATGCGGATTTGAAACGCGCTGTGGACTGGCAACGCTTCGGTCGTCTCCCTATGGAGGGTTGGCAACTCGGAAACTATGCCGTTCACCGTAGTCCACGGCTGGGTTCCGACTTGATGGAAGACTCGCCGTTCACTTATTTCAGTCTCCCGCGCGTGCTGATGAGTCCCAGGCCATGACTCGCGAAGACGCTGGGGGGAAGGGTCGAAAACCAAGCCACCACCGTTTCGGAGGTTTGGTGTTCTCGTTCAGAATGATGAGTGACACTCTCAAGTAGAGTGTCCGCATGCAACCCAAGAACGGAAAGCCGGGTGGAACTGAGCCGGGCGGCACAGGTCCGCCTGGGCTGGATGGATTTCTACCATCGCACCCAGAACGTGGCCTTGACCTGCCGTCATTTCGGAATCTCCCGCCAGAGCTTTTACCGCTGGCTGCGACGCTACCAGCCGCTGGATCTGACCAGCCTGGAAGAGCGCAGTCATTGTCCTCATCATCGTCGCCAGCCCACTTGGTCTTTTCCTTTAGAAAGGAAGGTTTTGACTTTGCGGTTGCAGTTTCCGCGTTGGGGCAAGGACAA
>JAIQFW010000224.1 GCA_020073105.1 Terriglobia bacterium | reverse complement strand
CCAGCTACGCGCGGCTTGCGCAGGAATTCGGTATGGCGGTGACGGACGTCACTAACGCCCTGGCTTGGGCGCGGCGCGAGTTCCGGCGAATCACGCTCGAACGGCTGCGCGAGATGTGCGGCGATGACGAGGAGTTTCGCCGGGAAGCGCAGACGCTTTTTGGCTGGGAGGCGCGGTGAAGTTTATCTCGGATCGGGCGCTGGAACGGTTGCGTGGAAGCGTGGACGAGCCGGACTTCAGCGGGACGCCCTACCGCCTGCTGGGGCACGTGGCGCGCGGAGGCATGGGCGTAGTGTACGCGACCGAAGATGTCCGGCTCGGGAGACGCGTGGCCTTGAAGGTGCTGGATTTGCCCGATGCGACCGGTAATCTGGAGGAACGGCTGGTTCGCGAGGCGCGAGTGCTCGCACGCTTGGAACATCCCGGGATCGTGCCCGTACACGACGTCGGCAAGCTGAGTGATGGCCGGGTGTTCTACACGATGAAATTTGTGGAAGGGAAGCAGCTCGACGAGCACATCGCGGTGGTGCCGTCCCTCCCGGAGCGCCTTCGATTGTTCTTGCGCATGTGCGACGCGGTGGCGTTCGCCCATGCCCGAGGAGTCTTGCATCGCGATCTTAAGCCCGCCAACATCATGGTAGGCCCCTTCGGCGAGGTGCTGGTGATGGATTGGGGCTTGGCAAAAATTCTCCGGGAAAGGGAAGAGGTAAGAGAATCCGGACTGTCGACTGGTGCTGGGGAAGAAACCGTGGTGGAACCGGCAGCCAGTACCGACGGAACGGAACACACCACACAGGCCGCACCAACCGCCCATGGCGCGGTCATGGGCACGCCTGGGTATATGTCGCCGGAGCAGGCGCGCGGCGAGGTGCAGCAGGTGGATGTTCGCAGTGACGTATATTCGCTCGGGGCGATTCTGAAGTTCCTCGCGACTACGGCCGGGGAGGAACCAGTAAAGAACAGAAAAGGGCGGGTCCCCAAACCCTTGGCGGCGATTTGCCAGAAGGCCACCGCCACGGATTCGAGGGAGCGGTATGCCAGCGTGCCGGAACTGGCGGCGGAGGTCTCAGGCTACCTCGACGGGCTGCCCGTAGCGGCCTACCGCGAGAACATTCTGGAGCGGGCGGAACGCTTTTTCGCGCGCTATAGAGTAGCTATCTTGTTGATAGCAGCCTATTTGGTAATGCGCCTCCTTCTGCTGCTGGTGTTCCGCCACTAGCGGTTTAAAGGATTTTTTCGCCCTGTTGTATAGAACGTTGAGTACGGAAACAATCTGAGCACAAGGAGGGATCCTCGATGAACAAGGTGGCGTTGGGTATCTTGCTGGGCGCGATCCTCGGAGCCCTGGACGGATTGACCGCGTGGTTTACACCTGAAGCCAGGACGCAGCTGGCGGGAATTATTGTCGGATCGACAGTCAAGGGAATCATCGCGGGTGTGGCGATCGGATTCTTCGCACGCAAAGTGAATTCCCTGCCGCTAGGGGTAGTGTTTGGCCTGGCAGTGGGCTTTCTGCTTGCTTTTCTGGTGGCTCACTTCGGTGAGCACGGACACTACTTCGAGATCATCCTGCCGGGGAGCATCGTGGGACTGATCGTCGGGTACGCCACGCAGCGCTACGGCGCTGTGGGGGCCACGGCTGCACCACGTTGAAGCAGTTGCAAGGTGTCCTTTTTTCGTGTTTTGCGTCCGAAACCAATGAGGAGGATTCTATGACCGCAGCACAACCCGTCCCTGGCCCGGAATTTGCCCGAGCTTATCGGGACATGATGTTGCAAGGACTACTGCAGGAGATGCAAACCACCAAGCGAGTGATCGCTGCCATTCCCGATGCCCGGCGGGATTACCGCCCCGATCCCAAGGCAAGGACTGCCTGGGAGCTGGCCTGGCATCTGGTCACCGTGGATGTGCAGTTTCTCGAGGAAATCGCGGAAGGCAATTTCAATCCGGAACCGCGTTACAAAGATGCGCCCAAGACGGTGGCAGAGATGGTCGGCTGGTACGACAAGAACTTCACCCGGTCGGCAGAGAAAGTGCGGGCCCTGAGCGGAGAGCAGCTGTTGAAGAACCTGGACTTCTACGGTGCGTTCAATTTCCCCGCGTTCATGTACCTGGGGTTCGTCAACAATCACAGCATCCATCATCGCGGAGAACTGGCCACCTATCTGCGGCCCATGGGCTCGAAAGTCCCTTGTATCTACGGCCCGAGCGCAGATGAAGAGTGGAAAGCCGCGTGAAAATCCTCGTACCGGGTCGGTAGTTCCCTCCGGGCGATGTGCTGCCCGGAGCGTGGATCCCCTTGGGGGTACAGCAATGATCGCCTTCGCCTTACTTCAGGTTGAACATTGCATTCACGTGCGCCGTGACGGTTACGGTTTGTGGACTGAATTCTTCGGTCGGGGCCGGCAAACCACCAGGCCCGGCCATCCTCGCCATCGATTGCACCATGGGAGTCACGCGCACGTTCTCAAAGGTGTCGACCGAGGCATACGACAACTCACCTAAGGTTCGTCCGCCGGCCTGGGCCACGGCGACTGCAGACTGGCGGGCGCGCCGGTAGGCATCTTCCACCGCCTTGGTCTTGGCCGCATCCAGGTCCTCCAGCACGTAAGTGATCGACTGGTTGGCGGTGACGTCGGTATCCGACAACTGCTGCACAATGGGCGCCACCTTCGAAAAATCCTTCAGCTTCAGCGAGACGCTGGCATTCACCCGATAGCCGACCAGCTTGGGCTTGGCAGGCTTGTAGTCGTAGATGGGCTGGATCGAGAACGAGCTGATCTCTGCCGCCTTGGGATCAATCCCGTTGCTGCGGAGAATTTGCCGGACCTGCTCGGCTTGCTTGGATGCGCGATCGTAGGCGGCGCGTGAGTTATCTTCCTGGGCGGCAATGTTGAATTGCACCACTGCGGTGTCCGGGTCGGCCTCGAACTTGCCGTCCGCGCTGACGTACACCGTGTTGGGCTGGGCCTGAATGGTGGGGCGGTCCTGGGCCAGGGCAAACCCCTGGGATAGAAATAGAACGAGGAGCAACGCATTAAGGTTCTTCATAGGTCTCTCCCAAAAATACTGATAGCCAGAGTTATACGCCGAAACTGCTGCGATGAGGATCTATAAGATGGAACGAACTGCCCGGTCGAACTTGCGCGTGAATATCTGGCTGCAGAAGAGAACTTCGTGGCTGCCCACAGCAGCAACGGCGTCAACATGCAAGACGTGGTCGGCGGCATCCGACTGAAGTGAGATTTTACAGACTCGCTGTCATCCCGAGCGAAGAGAGGGATCTGCAGTATCGGAGACGGAAGGAACTGCCTATCCCTCCTCGCTTTCGCTCCTCGGGATGACAAGTCCAAAGAGAGCAAGTGGCTTGCCGATTTCCTCGTGAGGAGAAAAGGTCTGGGGTCGCGGCGCTCTCAGACTGTTACGAACATGACGGGGGCGAAGCCAGAAGTGGGCCAAGGGGTCGTGCTCTACGACCCACCCTTGCCGGCAGAATAGGCGAAGCGGTTGATCTGCTCGTCGATTTCCTGGCGCAGATCGGTCCAGATGTTCTCCGACATCTCAAGGAATTTGTCGACCACCTTGGGGTCAAACTGGGTGCCACGGCAGCGCTGGATCTCCGTGCGGGCCGCGGACACGGGCTTCGCCGCACGATAGGGACGGTCGGAGGTGATGGCATCCAGGGTATCGGCGACGGAGAAGATGCGCGCCCCCAGCGGAATCTCTTCCCCCTTCAAGCCGCGCGGGTAACCGCTTCCATCAAAATGTTCCTGGTGCGCGTAAACAATCTCGGCAGCTTCCTTCAAGAACGGAATTCTCTTTAGGACCTGGTACCCGTGGTAGCAGTGCTCGCGCATGACGGCAATCTCGTCCGGGTTCAAGGCGCCAGGTTTGCGCAGGATCATATCGGGAATCGCCATCTTGCCGATGTCGTGCAAAAACGCCCCCCGCGCAATCACATCAATTTGGTCCTTCGACAGCCCCATGGCACGGGCGATGGCAATGGTAAACACCGTCACCCGTCTGGAGTGGCCCTCTGTCTCTGCATCCTTAAGGTCGAGGGCGCCGCCCAGCGCTTCCAGCGTCATGCCGTAGGAGCTTTCCAGGTCAGCCACCGCCATGCGCAACTGCTCGGTGCGCGCCGTGACCAGGGCTTCCAGGTTGGACTGATAGGCACGGTTCTCCATCTTCAGGCGGCGATTCTCCAACGCACGCCGCACCGTGGCCAGCAGTTGTTCGCGCTCAAAGGGCTTCAGCAAATAATCGTAGGCGCCGTTGCGAATGGCCGCCAGAGCCACTGAGATGTCATGGACCGCGGTCACCATCACCACGGGCATGTCGGGGAACTTTTCCTTGGTGCGTTCCAGCAGGCCGATGCCGTCGAGGTCGGCCATCATGAGATCCGAGAGCATCAGCTCAAATTCTTCCCCAGACTCCAGAACGGCCAGGGCCTTCATCCCGGAAGAAGCCTGACTGCACTTATAGTTAGCGGCCGCCAGCATGGAGCAGACAATCTCACGAATAGTCTCCTCGTCATCGACGACTAGGATGCGATCGGACGCCATGGCTCCCCCTAGTGTACAGCCAACCTGTTCCCATTTTGCGGTTCCGAAAGTAATCACTTCACAAGGGAAACTCCATCGGCAACGGTGGTGGGCGTGGTATTAAAAATTGTACGACTAGGGCCCTTCTTCGCGATGACTAGCTACGTCTTTGGTGTCTGGTACGGGTTCGGGGAGTTGACCGTTCCAGGGTTGGCAGGAGTTGAATCCGCCGCCCTGGTCGTTCTCGCTGCCAGCCTGCTGGTGTTTCGCACCTTTCGCGAACGCTACTTGCTGATCTGGATTCTAGGTTGGCTGGCTTATTCGGTCTCCAACTGGACTCTCCATGGCGCCCCGCAGGGCTCCAATCCCGTTTATTTAGTGGCGATTGCGCATGCGCAATTCGTCCTGGCGGTGTCCCTGTTTGCCGGCGCCGTCTTTGTCTATTCCCATGCTCGCCGGCTGCTGTTGCCGCTTTTGGCAATGTCGGTCCTGGTCATGGCCTACGCCGTGGCCCGTGCCTTCTGGTGGCCGGAGTCGTTCCCGTTGCGCGTGGCACTGGAGGTTTCCTATCGCATCATCGCGCTCACCGCGGCCATTCAACTGATACGTTTTCGCTGGGCACGCTGGGAAATCGGGCCCTGGCTTCTGAGCGTCAGCCTGCTCGCCCTGCATCTCGACTGGCCCCCCCTAGACGCTTACCTGCCGTTAGGTTTCAACGTGTTGGCCGGTCTAATGCTTGGGGTCAGCACGTTTTTGGTCGTCTTCGATGACTCCAAGCAGCGCACCCGCCGCCTGGGAGTGATCAATGCCCTGACCACCAGCATTACGCGCGCCCAGCAGCACGGACCGATGATGGTCACGGCGCTGGAGGAACTCAAGGCCCTGATGCTCGCGAAGGCCGCCTGGTTCCGCCTGCTGGAAAATGACAACATGGTGATTGTGCAGCAGATCGGCCTTTCCCAGGACTTTCTCCGAGAACGTGGCTCGGTCCCACTGGACGACAAGTTCGAGCGCACCCTGAGCGATGCCACTCCGATCGTGGTGAGGACCTCGGCCAGTGACGAGTCGGTGCGTCTTCAGTTGAAGGAAGAGGGTTTTCACCACTGCGTTTTGGTGCCCATTCTGGGGAAGAAGTCGGTAATCGGAGTATTGACCTTGGGAAGCCGCCACCGGCTGACCTACACCCCGGATGAGATGGAGTTTCTGGCCACCACCGCGCAACAACTGGGGCTCGCGGTAGAAAACCTCCGGTTGGTAGAACAAATTCTGCGCTCTCATCGCCAGTGGGCGAACACCTTTGACTCGATCCAGGACCTAGTGCTGGTCCACGACGCCGAATTTCGGGTCATGAAAGCTAATCAGGCCCTGTTGCAGCGCCTCGGTCAGTCTCCTGCGGACGTAGCGGGACAGCCTTGCGAGGCCGTACTGCCGCACACCGGACCCTGGACTAACTGCCCATTCTGCGACAAGCGCGGCGACGGATTTCACGAGGCCCCCGATCCTTGCTTCGGCGGATATTCGATGATTTCGACGTCGTGGTTGTTGGCCGCTGATGGGTGTGTGCTGGGAATGGCTTCATGAAACCTGCCGACGTCACGATGCCGAGGAGTATTCCCGCGGACGCGGTCAGACGTTTCATGGTTGCCTCC
>JAIQFW010000223.1 GCA_020073105.1 Terriglobia bacterium | reverse complement strand
GCAGGTTGGCCATGTCCCGGTTCTTTTAAAAGAAGCGATCGACTTTTTAGCCGTCCGGCGCGGCGGGACTTATATCGACGCCACGGTGGGCCTTGGCGGGCACAGTTACGAAATCGCAAAACGCCTCGGCGCACCGGGTCATTTGATTGGGCTCGATAAGGATCCAGCCGCGCTGGAAATCGCGCGGGAAAAGCTGGTCCTTGGTCGGCGGCCGCCGGTCGTCGGCCAAAACCAAGAACATGACTGGCCAAGCATCACGCTGATCCACGGGTCGTTTGCCGATTTGGCAAACGGCGAACGACGAACGACGGTCGACGGAGTTTTGGCCGATTTGGGCGTCAGCAGCCTGCAGTTTGGCGACCCGGCGCGAGGCTTCAGTTTTCAGGCGGAAGGACCGCTCGACATGCGGATGGACCCGCAAGCCGAGCTGACCGCCGAACAAGTGGTAAACCACTTCGACGAGCGTGAGCGTGCCGATGTGATTTACGAATTCGGTGAGGAAAGGAGGTCGCGGAGAATCGCCAGAGCCATTGTCCGGTCGCGGCCGATACGTACTACCGCTCATCTTGCGGATGTGATATCAGCCGCGGCCCGGCCAATGAAACATGAGCGCATTCATCCCGCGACGCGGACCTTTCAGGCTCTCCGAATCTTCGTAAACCGCGAACTGGACGATCTGCGGGCGCTGCTGAGGGCAGCCCCGCAGTTGCTGAAACCGGGCGGACGGCTGGTGATCATCAGCTTCCACTCGCTGGAAGACCGCATCGTGAAAGATGCCTTCCGCGAAGGAGTGAAGCAAGGTCATTACAGGTCACTGACCAAGAAGCCAGTGACGCCCGGCGAGGAAGAGATTGATCGCAACCCGCGGTCGCGCAGCGCGAAGCTGCGGGCGGCGGAAAGAGTTTAGGTTGTACAGGGACGGGTCAACACGGACCGTTGAAGGGTTTCCGGGACGGCATCGCCTCTCTATGGGCGAAACGATTCTCACCTTCTCTCGATGCCGTTCCGGAGAAGGTTCTGGGTAGGAGGAGGACAGCGATGTACACGGGCACATTGATTGACGATCTGGTGAACACAGTGGAGCGCGTAGAGAAGCGCACTTTCGATAACCTTTCTCAGGAAGAAGAACGGGCGTTCTGGCATGCCGTATCGCAGAACCAGCTCACGCAGTTTGAATCAGGTCTGGCGGGAGTCGCGTAAATGGCGGCGGCAGCCACAACCATTCAGGGCACCATTCGCAACCGGCGGCAGCCATGCTGGAACGGCACGCCGGAAATCTACTTTGCCAAGCCAATCGACAACTCACGCCTGGTCAAGGTCGAGGATCCGAAGCGTGGCCGCGAGATGAAACAGTTCGGGGTCGCGCTGGCCTGCCTTTTCCTGTTGGTGATGACCTATACGTGGCAGCATTTCAAGGCCATCGAATACGGCTACAGGGTGGAATCGCTCAAGTCGCAGCGGGATGGGTTGTCGGAAATGAATCGCGCCCTCCGACTGGAGGAAGCGTCGTTGCGCTCCCCCGACCGCATCGACAAGCTGGCGCGGGAGTTTGGCATGCAGCCGCCACAGGCAGGCCAGGTAATCCGCATGGACTCCGCCTTGCCGGATGCGAGCACGCCGGTCATGGCCAGTGTGGCTCCGGTGTCGGTAATCTCGGTGCCGTAGTCAGGTTATTGAAACCGCAGGCCAGGGATCTGCACGGATGACCACGGACCAGGCAGCAAGAAAAAGGAATTATCCGTGACGATCCGCGTGAATCCGTGGCCCGCCTTTTGGCGACCTTCCAGCATCTGGCGGGCCGCCAAGTTTGTCTAAGGGCACAATCTGTGGCTTCCAACACACCCCGGGAGAGCACCAAGATCAGGCTCTATCTCCTGGCGGCCTGTCTCCTGCTGTGGTGCGGCGGGATATGTCTGCGGCTCGTCTATCTGCAAATCTTCCGCTACGGCAGCTTCGAACAGCGCGCCCAGCGTCAGCAGCAGCGCACGGTGGACGTATCCGCCCGCCGCGGGATCATTTACGACCGGGCCGGCCGCGAGCTGGCGATGTCAGTCTCGGTCGATTCCGCCTTTGCGGTACCGACAGAGATTCCCGATCTCGCGGGAACCGTTTCCCTGATTTCTCGCATCACCAAATCTGATCCCCACGAGCTTCTGGCCCGGTGTAAAGCGGCGAAGACCTTCTGTTGGGTGGCTCGCAAAGCGGATGCCGAGACAGCAGAGCGTATCCGCTCGATGAACCTGCGCGGCATTTACTTCGAGAAGGAATCCAAGCGTTTTTATCCCAAACGTGAACTGGCGGCCCAGGTGATCGGCTACGTCGGAACCGACGATGAAGGGCTGAGCGGCATCGAACGCGAGTATGACGACCAGATGCGCGGCAAACCCGGCGAGATGCTCATTTCCGTGGACGCGCGCCGCAAGTGGTTCGGCAGCGTCGAAAAGCAGCCTGTACCCGGCGAGAACGTTGTGCTCACCATCGACCAGCAGATTCAGTACATCGCCGAGCGTGAGTTGCAGGCGGCGTTGGAGCGCACCCACGCCGAGTCGGGCACGGTCATTGTTGAGAATCCACGGACGGGGGAAATCCTTGCCCTGGCCAATCGCCCCACGTTCAACCCCAATCTGACGCGGGAGATCACACCAGAAAAGCTCAAGAACCATGCGGTCAGCGATGTTTATGAGCCGGGATCGACCTTCAAGCTGGTGACCATCTCGGCGGCGCTGGACGAGAAACTGACCACGCCGCAAGAAGTGTTCGACTGCCAGATGGGATCAATCGTCATCAACGGCATGAGGATTCACGACAGCAAGCCCCACGGCCTGCTGCCGGTATCGGATATTCTCGCCGAATCCAGTGACGTGGGCTCCATCAAGATCGGCATGCGTCTGGGTGACGACCGATTCTACAAGTACATTCGGGCCTTCGGATTCGGCCAGCAGACCGGAATTGAGTTGCCAGGCGAGACTCGTGGCTTGACCAAACCACCGAATCGGTGGTCGAGGGTTTCGTTCGCCGCCATTTCCATGGGCCAGGAAATCGGGATCACGCCGCTGCAACTGGCGGGATTGGTGTCGACCATGGCGAACGATGGCTTGTGGGCCGCGCCGAGGATTGTCGCCGCCACGACCGAACCTCAAAGCACTCCACAAATGATCGCCTTCCACCCGGCTGAGCAGCGCCGCGTGATTTCCGCGCTCACCGCCGCACAGATGCGGCAGATGATGCAAGGAGTAGTTCTGCATGGCACCGGCAAGAAGGCCCTGCTCGAAGGCTACAGTTCTGCCGGCAAGACGGGGACCGCTCAAAAAGTCGACCCCGCCACGCATGCTTACTCGCACACCAAATATGTCGCATCGTTTGCCGGGTTTGCCCCCATCAACAATCCGGTGATTACAGTGGCAGTAATTCTCGATTCGGCGGTAGGACTGCATCAGGGTGGTCAAGTCTCCGCTCCGGTGTTCCAGCGGGTCGCGCAACAGGTGTTGGAGTACTTGCATACGCCACACGATGTGGAACTGCCGCTCAGTCGCCAGCTTCTGTTGGCCTCTCACCGGGTAAAAGAACAAGATGTCGCCGAGGGCTCGCCCGACCATCTGGGAGACACGCTGGACGTCGCGGAGGCGGCGGGGGCAAATCCCGCACCTGGCCCAATACAGAATGCAGCCGGTCCCTCTTCTGCGTCGGCGGGCACCGCGGTCGTCCCCGCAGCCCTGCGAAAGCACGACGCGATACCCGAGGAAACGCCCAAGCCACCTTTAGCAGCCAATCTCCCATCTGGGACGGCAACTCCTGAGCATCTTCCGGCCAGCGGCACCGTCGTTTTGGACATCGAGCAGGGTGGAATCGTTGTGCCGTCGTTCACGGGCAAAGGCGTGCGGGCAGCCATTGAGGTCGCTCAGGAAAATGGGCTGGATCTGGATGCAGTAGGCAGTGGACTGGCGCAATGGCAGTCGCCGCCCGCGGGAACGCGGGTGCTGAGCGGGTCAAAAGTGACGGTGAAGTTTGGGCGGTGAAGCAAAGTACGTGCGCTCTGGACTGTGCAAGGTGAGAGTGCCGCAGGCGCTGTCAGAATAGGGTGCTCCGAGAGATCCTTCGACTGCGCGCCATGTTTCGCAAGCGAAACGTCGAGCTTCGCTCAGGATGACATTTCATTAGAAGCGAAATCACCATAGAATCATTCCAATGACATTCCAACATCTTCTGCATGGGGCGGAGGTGCTCGCTCAGAGCGGTGATCCGTCCGTGCGTGGCCTGGAATACGACTCGCGCCGGGTCAAACCGGGGGACATGTTCGTCGCGATGCGTGGCGAGTCGAGCGATGGCAACAAGTTTATCGACCAAGCCATCGCTGCCGGAGCGGTCGCGATTGTTACTGACTCTGCCACTGAGAAGCCACGCGCAGGCGTGGCGTGGGCACAGGTACTGCACGGACGCCGCGCCCTGGCCCGCCTGAGTGCAAACTTCTACAAGCGGCCCGCCGAGCGTTTGGCGATTACCGGCATCACCGGCACGAACGGCAAAAGCACCACGGCGTTTCTGCTCGAATCGATTCTCAGCGCTTCCAATCGCAAAAGCGCGCTGATCGGAACGATTGAGTACCACGTGGCCGGGAAAGTCCTGCCCGCACCTCATACCACACCTGAAGCGCTCGACCTGAACCGAATGCTAAACGAAGCTTTGGGCAATGGGGCGACCGAGGCGGTGATGGAGGTCTCCTCACACGCGCTGGCGCAACAGCGGGTTTACGGAATTCCCTTCGATGTCGCAGTTTTCACGAATCTGACTCGCGACCACCTCGACTACCACCACACGATGGAAGAATATTTCGCTTCCAAGCAGATACTCTCTGAAGGCTGCGGCACCGACGCTCCTCGCGCGGCCGTGGTCAACACCGACGACGAGTACGGCCAGAAACTGGTGAAAGTCAGCCGGAAGCGTGGCTCTCAAGTCCTAACTTATGGGCTGGCGAAAGCGGACTTCCGCCCGGAGAAGTTGGACATTGCGCCACGAGGCACGCGCTTCGATCTGGTCACGCCGGATGGGGCTGTCCCGCTGTTTTCACCGCTAATCGGCAGGGTGAACGTGTACAACATCATCGCGGCAGCGGGAGCGGCTTACACCCGGGGCTGCAAAGCGGAGGCGATCGCCAGGGGCGTCGAGCAACTATCGCGTGTACCTGGCCGTTTCGAGCGCGTCGATTGCGAGCAACCGTTCACCGTGGTGGTGGACTATGCGCATACGGATGATGCGCTGCGCAACCTGACCTCGTTGGCGCGCGAGTTTGTAAAGCGGGCTGGCAACAACGGCCGGGTGATCACGGTCTTCGGCTGCGGCGGCGATCGTGACCGCGCCAAACGTCCTCTCATGGGGGAGGCCGCCGGCCGCGGCAGCGATTTCGTGGTGCTCACCTCCGACAACCCACGCAGCGAGGATCCGCTGGCCATCATCAACGACGCCATGGTCGGTTTGCAGCGCTCGGGGACGAGGTACACGACGGAGCCAGACCGGCGGGCGGCAATCGCTCTGGCAGTACGCGAGGCGGGGCCGGGTGACATTGTCCTGATCGCCGGCAAAGGCCATGAGAAAGTGCAAATTACGCGCGAAGGCCCAATTCCGTTCGACGATGTGCAGATGGCGCAGCAGATCCTCCGCGACGCCGGGTACAGCTGCGAGGCAGCCAATGCTGCAGCCGGGAAAAACTCATGAGACTCCCCCTCTCCCGGGTTGCCGAATTTCTTGCCGCAACCGGCGAGTTCGATCACAAAGCGCTGGCGGTGGGTTATTCCATCGACTCGCGTACCATCCAACCGGGCGAGCTTTTTTTTGCGGTGAAGGGAGAGCGCATGGATGGCCACGATTTCGTGGCCCAGGCCCTCGATAGGAACGCGGTGGCTGCGGTGGTCCGCAAGGACCAGTTGGCACGCTATGCGGTTAAGACCCGGCTGATCGCGGTGGACGATACGCTTGGCGCGCTGCAAACGTTGGGCAGCGCAGTCCGCCGGCTGTGGGCGAAGACGCTGGTTGGAGTCGAGCCCGAGCACGACATCGCGGTAATCGAGATGGGGATGTCGCATGCCGGGGAGATCACAGCGTTGGCCAAGATTGCCCAGCCCGACATCGGGGTCGTGACCAACGTAGCCCCGGTCCACCTGGAGTTTTTCAACTCGGTCTCCGACATCGCCCGCGCAAAGTACGAATTGATTGCTTCGTTGCATGCGGGTGGAACAACAGTTCTGAACGCGGACGACGAGTACGTCTCGCAGTTCGGCCGGGACTTTCACGGCAAAGTTGTTCTGTTTGGGATGAAGCCCCCTGCCGATGTACGAGCCGAGAACATCGAGCACCGCGGCACTGCTGGATCAACCTTCGACCTGGTGGTCGGAGGCTGCCGGGAACGGACCACTCTTCCGCTGGCAGGGACGCACAACATCTATAATGCGCTGGCTGCCGTTGCGGTTGGGCTGGAGCGAGGTCTCAGTCCCTCGGAAGCTGCCGGGGCGCTGGCTTCCCTGGCCCCGGCGGACAAGCGTGGACAGGTCGTCCAACTCGGCAACATCACCGTCATCAACGATTGTTACAATTCCAATCCGAAAGCCCTCGACGCCATGGTGGATACGCTGGCAGCGATGCCTGCCCGGCGGCGGATCGCGGTCGCGGGCGAAATGCTCGAATTGGGCCCAGCCGGCGAGGAAATGCATCGCCACTCGGGCCGGCATATGGCAGAAAAGAAGATTGACCTGTTGCTGGGTGTGCGAGGGCTGGCACAACTTATGGTTGAAGCCGCGCGGGCAGCCGGGATGAAGGCAGAGTTCGTCGCCTCTCCAGAAGAAGCCGGTGAATGGCTGGCCCGGGAAGCGCGCGCAGGCGACGTGGTATTGCTGAAAGCTTCGCGTGGCGTAAAGCTGGAGAAAGCGTTGGAGAAGTGGACAAGTCAGCTCGAGGTTGGCTCCTGACCTTGGGCCCTGGGAGTTCAACGGAGGCGGATTGCTCTACTGGCTGCTGTACCTGAAACTGTTTCATCTCTTTCCGCCATTTCGCATCTTCCGCTATCTGACGTTTCGTACTGCCTTTGCCAGCCTGACCGCTTTGTTTACTGGGCTGATCGTCGGTCCGCTGGTGATCAAACGCTTGCGCGATTTTCAGATCGGCCAATACATTCGGGAAGAGGGACCGAAGGCTCATCAGAAAAAAGCAGGTACGCCCACCATGGGCGGGTTGCTGATTGCGATTTCCATCGTCATTCCCACGCTGCTGTGGGCCGACTTGAGCAATCGCTTCGTGTGGATCGCGATCCTCTCTACTTCCGCGTTTGCCGCCATCGGGTTCGCCGACGACTACACCAAGGTGGTGCATCGTCGCAACCTGGGCCTGACCGGCAAAGCCAAAATGGGTTTGCAGATTGCGACAAGTGTTCTCATCGCAGTTGCGCTCATCGCCATGCAAACCCGAGGTCTGTACTCGACCAAGCTGTTGGTGCCGTTCGTCAAGCAGTTCCGGCCGGACCTGGTGATCAAGACGCTGGAGCACCAGCCCCATCTGTGGCCCCTGGCGTTCCTTCCGTTTGTGGTCTTTGTGGTGTTGGTGATCGTGGGATCGAGCAACGCGGTGAACCTCACGGACGGACTGGACGGACTGGCCATTGGCTGCACCGTGATCGCGGCCGGCGCTCTGGCCGTGCTCACCTACGTAAGCGGCCATGCGACTTTTGCCGCTTACCTTGAGTTGCAGCGTATGCCCCAAGTGGGCGAGTTGACCATTTTTTGCGGGGCCATGGTGGGAGCCGCTATCGGGTTCCTCTGGTACAACGCCCATCCCGCGGAAGTGTTCATGGGCGATGTGGGATCGCTGGCGCTCGGGGGAGCCATCGGCACGGTCGCCGTGATGATCAAACAGGAATTGCTGCTGCCGTTCATTGGCGGTGTCTTCGTGATTGAGGCTGTCTCGGTGATCCTGCAGGTGGCGTCTTACAAACTGCGCAAGAAGCGGATCTTCAAGATGGCACCGATTCACCACCACTTTGAGCTGATGGGCTGGTCGGAGTCCAAGATTATTGTGCGCTTCTGGATCGCGTCGCTGGTGTTTGCGCTGTTCGCACTGACGACGCTGAAACTAAGATAGCTTTGCACCACAGAGACACAGAGGCACAGAGAAAATTGTTGAAAACTGATTTCTTGACTATTGCAATGGTCTTCTCCGTGCCTCTGCGCCTCTGTGGTGAATTTAAGTTCTCATGGATGTGAACAACAAACGCGTGCTGGTGGTGGGCCTGGGCAAGTCAGGAGTGGCTTCGGCGCTTTTTCTTAAGGCTCGGGGGGCGCGGGTGACGGTCTCGGACAGCAAGCCGCCGGACGAACTCCAGGAAGCCATCCCGACCCTGCTCGATGCAGGAATCGCGGTCGAAACCGGAGGGCATGGCGAGCGCACGTTTCAGGGCCAGGACCTGATCGTGGTAAGCCCCGGCGTGCCCGTCGACGCGCCACCCCTGGTTCAAGCGCGAGCTCTCGGCGAAAAAGTGATTGGCGAAATCGAACTGGCGGCTCAGTTCTTTCCCGGGCACATCGTGGCGATTACTGGTTCAAACGGCAAAACCACCACCACCGCCCTGGCGGGCGAAGTTATCATTGCGGGCGGATTTCCCGCGGTGGTTGGAGGCAACATCGGCACCCCGGCGATTTCGTTGGTCGAGGGAGCCGGACCGCAGACGATCGCCGTCCTGGAGGTCTCGAGCTTCCAGCTTGAAACCATCGAGACCTTCCGTCCCTGGATCGCGGTCGTGCTGAACATCACGCCCGACCACCTGGACCGCCACCGCACAATCGACGCCTACACCGACGCCAAAGCCCGCATCTTTGAAAATCAACGAGTAGATGATTTCGCTGTGCTCAACGCCGATGACCCAACCTGTGTGAAGCTCGCCACTCGCGCACGAGCGCAGGTGTATTGGTTCAGCCGGAAAAAGGAAGTCCAGAAAGGCGCCTACGTTCATGACGGACGTCTGCTGTTTCGCGATGCGAAGGGACAGAAGGAGATCATGCTGGTTTCCGAGATTCCGCTGAAGGGTGCGCCGATGCCACGATCAAGGCGTTGGAATCCTTCCCGGCCAACATTCACTTGATCCTCGGCGGTAAGGACAAGGGTAGTGACTACACCGTCCTGAACGAGCTTCTCCGCCAGCGGGTCAAGCGCGTCTACACCATCGGCGGGGCGGCCGCCAAGATCGAGTCGCAGATCCAGGGAAGCGTGGAGATCGTCCACGCCGAGACCTTGGAGAACGCCCTCAAGCGCGCCTCGGACGCCGCCCAACCGGGAGACATCGTGCTGCTGGCCCCTGCCTGCGCCAGCTTCGACCAGTTCCGCAACTACGAGCACCGGGGGAAGGTGTTCAAGAACGTAGTGAAGGCTCTGGGGGAGGTGAAAGCCTAGAAATTGTTGATTGATGATTTCTGATTGTTGATTGAAGCCCCCCGAACCACATCAATCAACATTCGACAATCAACAATCACCAATCTTCCCCCTTCCTCCGTGTTGAAATGAGAAGCTCCCATGGCTAAGCGAGTTAGTGTCGATCGTTGGCTGTTCACCGTGACGTTACTGCTGATCTTCGTCGGCCTGATCATGGTGTTCAGCGCGTCCGCGGTCCTGGCCAAGGAGCGCTACGGTTCCGGATACTTTTTCCTGTTGCGGCAACTGGGATGGGCCACCGGCGGGCTGCTGCTCATGGTGCTGGCCATGAAGATCGATTATCGCCGCTACAAGCATCCCGCAGTTGTCTTTTCCCTTCTCGGTCTGACTACGCTGACGCTGATTTCGGTGTTCTTCCTCGACCGCGCGCACCACACGCATCGCTGGATCCACTGGGGTCCACTTTCCTTTCAGCCCTCGGAAATGGCCAAGCCGGCGCTCATCCTGTTTCTGGCATTTTTCCTCGAGGGGCGCTCCAAGGCGATGGATGACTGGCGAAACACCATCCTGCCGGCCGTGGTTCCGACTTTGGTCTTCATCGGGCTGATCGTTTTTCAACCCGATCTTGGCACGGCAATCGCCTGCGCCGCCATTACCGCCTGCGTGTTGTTCGTTGCGGGGATGGAGATGCGCTACTTGGGATATGGGCTTCTGGCCTCCCTGCTGCCTTTGTACTTTCTCATTTTCCACGTGGCCTATCGTCGCGCTCGTATCCTGGCGTTTCTCAATCCCTACTCCGACCCTCAGGGCAGCGGCTTTCACATCATTCAGTCGCTGATTGCGGTCAGTACCGGCGGAATCACCGGCGTCGGCTTGATGGAGGGCAAACAGAAGCTCTTCTATTTGCCGGAACCCCACACCGACTTCATCTTCGCTGTAACTGCAGAAGAGTTGGGGCTGGTCGGCTCGCTGATGATTGTCTTGCTCTTTGCTGTTTTCCTGTGGCGTGGCGTTCGCACCGCGCTGCGCACCCATGACATGTTTGGGCGCTTTCTGGCGGTGGGAATTACCAGCATGATCGTGGTGCAGGCCTTTATCAATATCAGCGTGGTGCTCGGCCTGATGCCGACCAAAGGAATTCCACTGCCGTTCGTGTCTTACGGCGGGTCTTCCCTGTTTTTTGCCCTGGCCTGCGTGGGTGTGCTGCTGAACATCTCCAAGCAGGCGGAGTAGTTCGGCGTGGGAAAGAGAAGTTCCGAGTCCCCAAATTGACAGCGGCGGGAAGGCTGACGACTCCCCGCCGCTATCGGTTTACGGATGGTCGCGCTTATTTCCTGACGCTTCCGGCAAACATGTCCTCATTCAGAGTCCCAGGCTTACGGGAGTCTGTCCAGGCGAAATGGAAGCCGAGCCCGGGATCGGCTGCCATTCCCTGGTAGTCACCGTATTGGTTCCCAAAATCGCTTCCAGGAACCGTCTCGTCCGACAGAGCCGTGGAGATCCCAATGTTCTTCTTCCAAGTGACCCCACCATCAACGGAATAACTAAAAGCACGGCCGACCTTGTGGCTCGCGGCGTCCTTACGGGTATCGTAGAACGACATACCCACAACTCCGTTCGACAAAATTGAGATAGCGTCGTGGAAGTGGTAGGCGTGGTTGGTGTCATCGTTTACTTTGGCTTCTGCCGACCAAGTGGTGCCGCCATCGTCGGAGGAGCGCACGTAGATGTTGGTATTGGCGGTGCTGGGGTCCTTGTCGGTGTAGCAGACGTACAAGCGACCGGCGTGGGGGCCACCCTGCGCCACTCTGCTCCCGGGGAAAGGAACGATACCACGGCTATTCTGCGGTGGAATAGAAATGAAGAAGCCAGCGGTGTTGAGGCGGTAGTTGGTCACCGTATGAGCGGTGCCGAACGTGGCGCCACCATCGGTCGATTTCGCGCTCCAGATCTTGCGGCCGCTGTAATCCTCCCAGGTAGCGTAGACCGAGCCATCGGGCCCCGTTGCCACGTTCACGCCAATAGTGGGGTTACCGTTCTGGACTCGGGCGCTGCGCTTCCAATTGCTGAAGCCGTCACGGGAGTACAGCACGTACGGCGCATTGTTGGCGCCATTGTCGTCGTAGCCAATGTACACACTGCCGAAGAACGGGCTGCTGGGCGAGTTGTCTATCGTCACCATGTCGCGATCAGGAAAACTGCCTGCGATGGTTAGCTTAGTGAGGGTCCAGTTGCTTTGGCCTGCCTTCTTGTAACCGATGTCCTGGTCCGAGCACTCGTAGGATACGAACGCGTCTCCGTTGGCATTGAAGGCCAGCCAGGTGTCGTAACAGAAGCCCGGTGGATTGAAATTCGATTTGCTAAAGGTCACGCCCCCGTCAAGCGACTCGTACACAGCAGCGGTGGTGGTCAGGTCGTTCACGCTGGTTAGAACGTGCATGGGATTGGTGGGATCTACGGCAACGCTGGTCTCGCTCTGTGGGCCACTCTTGTTGGTCACATTGGTATTGGGACCTTTCGCAATCGAGCCCCCCGACTCCTCGGACGGCTGCAGGCTCCTCACTGGGACCGTGTTGTAGAGCGGGTTCTGGGCGTGGGCTGGTGTTATGGCAACTGCAACGTGCAGGACAACTACGATCACCGCTAGTAGCACTAAACACGCAATCTTCTTTGTCATTTTCATGATCTCCTGAATCATATTTGTTGGGCTGCCGTTGCGAGCTGCAAGCAACTCGTAAGAAGAGAACCGATCACTCAATAGTCCGGGGGATTGAGCGCAAGGCCCCCAAGGTCCCGGAAAATTGCCCCCCACTCTATGGGGAGTGCTGGCCAGAGTCAAGATGCAGAATTTTGCACTCTACCGGAGAGCACCTGATGCCCGACCCAACACAGGTCTGGCAACGCCCCTAGACGGTTAACTCTTGTCCGGGCGTTCATTCAATCCTCTGGTTTATAGTCGCTGCATGCGGGCCATACTGGCGGGAGGCGGTACGGGCGGTCACGTCATACCGGCACTCGCCATCGCCCAACAACTCCGGGAGCAATTTGGGGCCGAGGTGCTGTTCATCGGAACGGCTCGGGGGATCGAGAACCGCCTGGTCCCAGCCGCGGGCTATCCTCTGCGCTTAGTTCAGGTTGGCGCGCTCAAGAACGTCAGCCTGTCGACCCGCCTGCGGACATTTGCCGACCTGCCCCGGGCGATCTGGGACTCGCGCAGAATGTTCCAAGAGTTTCGTCCCGATGTTGTGATCGGCGTCGGCGGGTACGCTTCCGGGCCCGTGATGCTGGCCGCCGTCATCGGCCGGATTCCGACGCTGGTGTTCGAGCCGAACTTTGTACCGGGTTTTGCCAATCGAGTGGTGGCCCGGTTCGTTTCTGCAGCAGCGGTGCATTTCCCCGAGACGGCGCGATACTTCCGTCGCTGCGAGGTCACTGGCGTCCCGGTGAGGGAAGCGTTTTTTGAGCCGCGCGGGCACCCCGCTTCCCCGACGTTGCTTGTATTCGGCGGAAGCCAGGGGGCGCATGCCATTAACGCCGTGGTGATGCAGTGCGCGGCGGACCTCTGCAAACGTGTGCCGGACCTGCGGGTTGTTCACCAGACTGGCGAGCGCGACTACGCCGAGGCTCAGGCGGCGTATGCGAATCTGGGCTGCGCCGTTGAGGTTTACCGTTTCATCGACGACATGCCTGGCTTCTTTGCTCGATCCAGCCTGCTGGTTTGCCGGTCGGGTGCAAGCACGGTGGCGGAGGTGACGGCGGCCGGGAAAGCCGCTATTTTCGTGCCCTTCCCGCGCGCCGCCGATGATCACCAAAAGCGCAACGCGGAGGCTTTGGAGAAGGCTGGAGCCGCGGTCATGATCGAGGAATCGAAGCTCAGCCCGAAGGACCTCGTCGAGGCTCTCAGTTCCCTGCTCTGCGATCAAGCCCGGCTGGCGAAAATGGGTGAGGCTGCGCGTCAGCTGTCCCATCCGAATGCCGCCCGTGACATTGCTGCGATAGCGGCAAAGTTGGCGGGAGCCGTTCGATAGCTCCTGAAGACCTCAACCACAGAGGACACAGACGTCGCAGAGAATTAAGTATCAAACCGGCCTCTCTGTGTCCTCCGTGGTTTGCGGTGGGTTTTTCCCCAGTCTTCTGCAAATCGCCTGTCTCATGAGACGATTGCAATAGCTCATGATCCAGCTCTCTGCCGCCGGAAAACGCTATGGCCACAAGCTCCTGTTCGAGGGGACAGACTGGCTCATCACCAACCGCGACCGGATCGGCCTGGTGGGGGCGAACGGCACGGGGAAGTCCACCTTGATGAAGATCCTGGGTGGGATGGAAACGCTGGACTACGGGTCCCTCAGCGTTGCCAAGGGGATCAGCGCCAGCTACCTGCCGCAGGATGGCCTGACCCTTGCCGGCCGGACCGTGTTCGCCGAGGCCATGTCGGTTTTCGCCAAGCTTCGCGCCCTGGAAACGGAGATGGAAGCCTTAACGGGGCAGATGTCGGAACTGGACCACTCGTCTCCCGAATACTCTCAGGTGGCCGACCGCTACCAGCGCATCGAGCACGAATTTCGCACTCGCGACGGATATGCGATCGAGGCCCAGGTGGGCAGCGTGCTCATGGGTCTTGGCTTCCGCAAAGAAGACTGGTATCGGCAAACCGACGAATTTTCGGGCGGCTGGCAGATGCGGATCGCTTTGGCCAAGCTGCTGCTGCAGCAACCTAACCTGCTGCTGCTGGACGAGCCTACCAATCACCTGGATCTCGAAGCGCGCAACTGGTTGGAAGAGTATCTCACCAGCTACCCGTACGCCTTCGTTCTCATCTCCCACGACCGCTATTTTCTGGATGTCACGGTGAACAAGATCGTCGAAATCTGGAACAAGCGCATTCACTTCTATCCCGGAAACTATGAGAAGTTCCTGGCGCAGAAAACGCAGCGGCAGGAACAGTTGGAAGCGGCCCACCGCAATCAGCGGGAGCGCATCGAGCAGCTCGAAGTGTTCATCAACCGCTTCCGTTACCAGGCCACCAAAGCCAAGCAGGTGCAGAGCCGCATCAAGGAGCTGGAGAAAATGGAGCGCATCGAGCTGCCGGAAGAGGAGAAGACCATCCACTTCTCCTTCCCACAGCCCAAAGCCAGCGGCCGGATCGTGGCGGAATTTGCGGGGGTGGCGAAGTCGTATGGCGAGAAAGAAGTGTTTCGCGATGTCAGTTTCATGATCGAGCGCGGCGACCGCATCGCCCTGGTGGGCGTGAATGGCGCGGGCAAATCAACCCTGATCAAGCTGCTGGCGGAGGAGGAACCCCTCACCCAGGGGGATTACAAGCTCGGCCATCACGTCCAAGCCGACTACTTCGCCCAGGACCAGTACAAAGAACTCGACCCTGACGCCCGCATTCTCGATGATTTGGGCAAACTCTCGCCCCAGTCCCGGGAAACTGAGCTGCGGAACCTTCTCGGCTGCTTCCTGTTCTCC
>JAIQFW010000222.1 GCA_020073105.1 Terriglobia bacterium | reverse complement strand
GGGGTGGTGTGAGTCAAGGGCGACATCTTAATACTACTCGCCATTAAAATGGTGGCGAAATCAGGCGTTTACACTCAAAATCCCCTGCCGCAAGGTCAATGAGTATAATCAGGATTTTTCACCAACAACGCCGGGGGCCTCGCCGAAGGAGGCTAGTCGGCAGCTTCAGAGCCGTTGTAATTGCAGGGGGGACCAACCTTGCGTAACTAGGATGTCGATCAGAGATGGACTAGACTTGGCATAGCTACGGAGTACTCATTATGAAAATAGGTGTAGTAATCGGTACATCAATGCTGGGCTTACTTTTAGGAACAAGCGCTTCTGCCAACGCACAGCACGGCCACGAGGACGCACGACAGGCTGGTTCCCAGAAGGAGCAAGGAAAAGAGCATCAAAAGGAACACGGACGCTCGTCTTCACAGCAGCACTCGGACAAACACCAGGCGAATGGGTCAGAACAACGACACGAGACAAACAGGCTCGAACACGAACAACATTCCAGACCGCGAGATGTTTGGCAGCACCATCGCGCACAACATTGGAAGAGTGAACACCATACCTGGCGCGAGCGCGGGGGTTATAGGGGCTACCGCATTCCTGATGACCACTTCCGTGCGCACTTTGGCCGTGGACACTGGTTTCGCGTTTACCGCGGTCCAATAATTGTCGTGGATGGATATCCCCGATTCCAGTACGGGGGCTTCTGGTTCAGTCTCGTTGATCCGTGGCCGGAATACTGGTCGCGCACTTGGTACGAAACCGACGACGTTTACGTCGACTACGTCAATGATGGCTACTACATGTATAACCGGCGCCATCCAGGAATCGGTGTTGCCGTCAACGTCTCGTTCTAATTGGCAACGAGAAGTTGCTCATCGCTCCCATCCATGCGCCGCATCTCGCAAGTGACCCGGCGATGGTCTGCCAGCCTATGTTGGTTCGCGCCACCAAAGTCTATTGGGGCCTGGGGAGCTGACATAATCAATTTCGCCGACTACGGTCAATGAGTGTAGTCAGGATGTTTCGCCAATTGACGGCCGAGGCGATTCCCAAGCGTATGTCGTGGAAGAGTCAAGATAAGGTTGCTGATCACGGAGTCCACTTGAAAATCACTCCACAGCCGCCGTTGCAATTGCCTGTTCCGCCTGCAGACGTCGTCCCGTACAGGTTACCTTCCGGATCAATAACCAGCGCTTCCCCATAAGGACCGAGACCATCGCTGCCATTGAAGCTGTGCAGAACGGTCTCATTGCCGATGCGGTCAAGTTTGAAAATTGTGCCACACCCGACCGGGGCACAAGGGCCCTCGTCTGAGCCACCAGATTGAGTTGTGCCATACATGTTGCCGCTGCTATCTCTGATCAGCTCCCCCGATGGCAGCGCGCCATCTGACGGCGGTCCGGCGAAACTATAGAGGGTGGTTCGGGTGCCGTTCGCCTCCATCCTGTAAACTAGGCCACAGCCTACGAGGTTGTATGGAAAGCAGGAGGGGTTACCTCCCTCATTGGTTGTGCCATAGGCGAGCGTGGCCCCGCCCGCAAGCAAACCGCCTTGGGGGTATTCACCATCGTCAAACGAGGTGAAGTCGTAAAGCACGCTCAGCTTTCCAGAAGTGTCCAGCTTGAAGACACTGCCACCATAGAACGGGTATATTCCCGTTGCAGTCGTGCCATACAGGTTACCCTGCCGATCACGCAGCAGGCGCGCGACCGGGCCTGCACCGTCAGAGCCTGCTGTGAAGTTGTAGAGAACGGTCTCGTTCCCAGCAGCGTCGAGCTTAAAAATCACTCCGTCGAAGTTCGTGCCGCCGCCCTCAGTCGTGCCGTAGAGGTTGCCTGCATCGTCCTTAATCAGGCTCGCATGCGGGGCGGCCCCATCCGACTGGCCTTGGAAGCGATGCAGGAGGATCTCCTTCCGCGTCTTGTCCAGTTTGAACACGGTTCCTACGTTATTTCCGCCCCTGTACGTAGTGCCGTAAAGGGCATGGCTGGTCAGATCTAGCAATAAGCCAGCCTGGGGATTCGCTCCATCCCTCCCTCCTTTGAAGCTGTACAAAATTTTCAGTGTGCCGGAACGACTCAGCTTGAATACGGTGCCCTGATTCGAGCTTCCACCGAAGAAGGTTGTTCCATAGAGATTCCCGGCCGCATCCCGAACCAGTCCGTTGGGGAGACTTCCGTCTAGACCACCGGTGAACTCATAAAGAACCGCAAGTTGCTGGGCTTCCACCGGAACAACCAAAATGTGTACGACAGCCTGAAACAAGCACAGCGACGCGCAGATCGAGCGTATGAAAGAAAAGGTAGGCTTCATATTCCATCCTCCACCAGAGCATCTCGTCCAGATGTTCCGTTGTCAAGAGACTCTCGGCCCAAACAAGCCCCCGGTCGGACAGTTGACGTAACCAGGCGTTAACGCTCATTGACCCCGGCCAGACCCCAACCGGGGGTTTTGAGTGTAATCGCGATGTTACGTCAACAACTGTGATGGGCAGACAGCAAACTAGGTTTTCCGTGGAGCCCAAACCGTTGCCGCAGGCGTTTTCGACTCGACAGCAGCCGTAACCCTGTCGCGTGAAACCATAGTGCCAGGAAATGTCAGCTTCACGCATCTGGTGCAGTGGCAATCGTAGGTTGCATCGCACGGACGGGTGGTATGGCCGCACCGGTTGCAGATATACCTGCCGTCCACATGAGCGACCATCGGGCGGAACTCAAGACCTAATACGCAATAAGGGCAACGCACCGTTGTTCCCATCACCGTCCTCCTTGGTCGGTTTTGACATGCGGACAACTCAAGGCCCTCGAAGTGGCTGGGTTGCAGGAGTAGTTGCAGCCTACGTTCGACTGTCAGAACACGTAAATGGCCCGATTGGGTCACCAGGGAGCACGATCTGGGTACAACCCTCCACAGGGCGCTACTTGCACGAGTCGAACGCCTGGCTGCTCCATTCGTTCCGCTAAATGTTTACGCAACTCAGGGTCCTCCGACGAAGAAGCGCAGAGGTTGCTGGAGGATGTTCGAAGGGCCCGAGAGAGGCTCAGGCGCCCTGTTCATTAGGTCCTGACGCTGCAGTGATCATTAGCCTCCCCTCGGGGCGGCTTCTCAGTTACAGACGCCTTGTTTTGCACCCTGGTAGTTGCCGAAGAACAGGCGATTGCGCTCACGAGCGGGACTACTCGTGTATGCCAGCCCTGTGGAAATTCGCTTGGTCATCGATGTATCATCTCTAAGACGCTACCTCGCCAGCCCGCCACATCGTCAGCTCTTGGAGAAAGCCATGGAAAACTTTGCTGAGTTGATGCACAGGCTACTTGAGATCCAAAGTGGCGGAAGACAAAGAAGCCCAGAGCTGATCGCGGAAGATGAACGATTGATGGATGGGCTACAGAAGAGAACCCTGGCTGGAGAGCTCGCACAAACGGTAAAGCCTAGCCAAGATAGTTCAGAGCGAGCGCGATTAAAGGCTTAACTTCCCCCAGGAAACTCTTGCTGTTGCCGGTCTCTGCGGAGGCACGGCGCCATCACCTTATTGCGGGTAATCGCGATATTTCAACAGTGATCGGCAGGCTAAGTGGGTTCTGCCCGGGTGCCAGGGTTCAACCTTGTACTTCCGCCTTTCTGCCTTATCCAAATTCCCAGGCTGATTGCGACTATCGAGACCTTTTCTCCGAACTGGGAACCCCGCAAACTCCCTTTATGCCGCTCCCCCATGTAATCGAGAAAAGGCGGACTTCGAGGCTAGGATCTGTTAATCGACGAAGCAGTCGCCTGGCGCTCAATGCCCGTATAACACTGTCAGGCCACGACCCTGCGAAGTGCCCCTTCACCATACCTGCCAAAGCAACCAAACTGAACCGACATGGGGCTGCCATTCAACTGAATCGTGAGCTTTTGCTCGGTTCAACCATCGTGTTACGAAACAACAAACACCACACCACTCAAGCTTCGGCCCGAGTGGTCACACAAGTGAGCGCAAATGTTCAGGGTATTTACACTTATGGCGTCGAGTTTCTCGAAGCCGACGCTGTGAAAAAGAATTTCTGGGGAATCTACTTTCCGTGACCGCCATCTAGCCCCATCAGTATGTGCGAACTGGAAAAAATCGATTCCACCTTCCGAGGTGCGGCGGACCGACTTTGAGCACGTCAAGTGTACGGGGTGGGGAAAGGCGTTATCCCCGGTCCCGAGTGCAGTAATGACGAGGATGCCGCTTAATTGAGCGTGCGGGTACCATCCATGCTGAGAAAGCTGAATGCTTGGGCAGTCGGGTTGCCGTCCGCGCCCGTCTGCAGGAATTGGATTTGCGCTGTCACTTTCCCAAACACCGTCTTCAAAGCCATCTCAGCCATCATCCCGTGAGGCACAGGGCCCTTTGAGAGAATGGCAGAACCGCCGGTCAGCGAGAGTCGTTGAACAACTCCGACAAATTGTTGATTCTCGACGGTGAATAGCGCTTTCTCGTTGTTGGGGACGCGAATGCGCGGGGGTCGAGCATTTCTCCAAGACTTCTGCGAATTTTGCCAGGTGACAAACGTCACAAAAGCTCCCGATTCACTCAAAGCTAGCCCTGTGCTGCTCTAGGTTGGGCTGCCCCGGTTGCGCTACGGACGGCTGGCACCGAAAACCATCGAGACGAAGCCCACCAGGAACATCAGCGTGAGGGCCACGAGGAACCATTGCCAGAACGTGAGCAGCATGATGAGGTGATTATCCCTGTGACTCCAGGCGGCCCACAACTATCATCGGTAATAGCCCAAGGGTGGGGCAGGCTGTTACCTAGTTGACCTAACCAACCTTGGCTGAACACTGGTGAAATCCCGGGTCTTCGTCAGCAACCCACCGAGATTCCACCAATGCAGGCTCAGAACTGTTGATTGGCTGGGGGATAGGCCCGGCTAGTTTGAGCCGATCCCAGTATGTTTTTGTATAGCTCTTTCAGTTTGTGGCATTTCTCAGGGTCGCCTTGGAATGGAACCACGGTTATATAGCTACCCACGATCGGCTTAGCCTAGTATCTATGAAGAACCAGCCGTGGCTGTTGATCGAAGGCTGCACCCGCCTGGGAGTGCGTCAGCGGCGAGGGACTGTGAAAACTGGACCTAGCAATCGACGAAGCAGTCGCATGGCGCTCAATGCCCGTATAACACTGTCAGGCCACGACCCTGCGAAGTGCCCCTTCACCACACCTGCCCAAGCAACCAAACTGAACCGATATGGAGCAGCCATTCAATTGAATCGTGAGCTTTTGATCGGTTCAACCATCGTGTTACGAAACACTCACCACGCTCAGGCTCCGGCCCGAGTGGTCACCTGCGTGACCGCACTTCAGGGTGTCTACACTTATGGGGTCGAGTTTCTCGAAGCCGACGCTGTGAAAAAGAATTTCTGGGGAATCTACTTTTTGTCACCGGTCGCCAGCAAGTGCTACGGAGTCGAGTGTTTCAATTGTCACAACAACATTGCTGTAGGCACATATCTGGTCAACAATCCAGAGGACATTATCGATGTTCGCCTTCCAGTGTCGCCGATTCAGTGCCATATTTGCGGCAGGTCGAGCGTCTACTTTCAAACCCGACTGATCCACTTTCTGGCACCAAAGGAAAAGCGCACGGGCGATAGCGCTCACGGACTGTTCCAAAAACATCGCACCTGAAAGCCGGAAAATCCCAAGCCCTATGTGTCTCAGCCCAGCGTCTTATGGGGCACCGCACGCGTCCGGCGGCCGGTGCCCGAACTGAGCAAATTCGCACTCTGGTTTGGAAGCAACTCAAAGACCACACCGCAACCGGACCAGGCGCGCCATTCTGGCATCTCAGATCGTCACCACCGAACTCGGTCGTGCCACATATGTTTCCAGCAGCGTCGAGCGATGTGCTGAATACTGTTGTCCCGTAAAAGGCGCCGTCAGAAGCCTGAAGCAATGGGGATAAAGGATTCCTGCCGTCAGTTCCTTCGAACGTGAGACGAGTCCCCGCCGCAAAGGGGAGCACAGCGTGTGGCAGGCCGAGTAGGAGAATTATGTTCTTGCTCGACCTAAGTCGTCAACTGGCGAAACCAGATGGGATGAGAAGGCCGGTCTCCTTTATCTCTTGCGCTTCGAGCACGTCGATAACTTGGGAGCCTACAGCATCCCGTCGGAGACCGGCCTTCTCATCCCATCTGGTTTCGCCAACCATAAGCTCATCGGATTCTCTTCCTAACTTGTGCCAACGCACTCCACAC
>JAIQFW010000221.1 GCA_020073105.1 Terriglobia bacterium | reverse complement strand
ATCCGAACGACGGCGACGGCGGCACCTGGATCGCCGCTAACGAGTGCGGGATCGCGCTCGCACTACTGAATTGGAATGACATCGCTCCGCCCGGCAAAGCTGTCAAGACGCGGAGCAGAGGGCGAGTGATCCCGGCTCTCATCGATTCGCGCTCTCTCTGGGACTTGCATGCGGTGTTCAGCGTTTCTAACTTCACCGGAATGCTGCCGTTTCGGCTGGTTGGCGTCTTTCCTTCCGAACGGGAGATTTGGGAGTGGCGTTGGGACTCGACCCACCTCGAGTTCCAGGTTCATGCATGGAAGTCCCGCCACTGGTTTTCCTCGAGCCTCTCGGACGATCGGGCCGAGAGTTTGCGTGGACTTGCATGCCGCGACGCTCAGCGTGAATCGGATGCCGGCTCTGTGCCCTGGCTGCGAAGACTTCACGCGTCGCACGGGGGCGGCCCAGGGCCATTTAGTTTGTGCGTCCACCGAGAGGACGTGAAGACGCTGAGTTATAGCGAGGTTATGGTCACGCCCGGACAGGTACAGATCGGTCATTTCCGCGGCAGCCCTTGCACAATGGCCCAGATTCATCCAATAGAGATTGAGAGAGCCGACTGCCTGGATCCAGCTGTATAGGGTATCGGCCGTTCAGCGATTTGAAATCATGCCACTCGCGATGGAACTCGACTCTGTTCAACCAAGACAGTCGTTCACTGACGCGCTGAGTCGAGCGCGCAGCGAATTCTTAGCGTGGTTGAAGCGTTGGTCGCGCTGGGAGTTCTGGCCTCCCTTCTTGTTTTATCCGCCGGTGGTTGCTTACATCGCTTATCTCGGAACCAAGTTCCGAAGTTGGACGTTGTTTACGGCGGCCAATCCAGCGATTCCGGCGGGCGGATTCGTGGGCGAGTCCAAGTATCAGATCCTGGAGCAATTGAAGAACGCCGCTCAGTGGCTGCCGTCTTCCACTCTGCTGGCATGTGGAGCACCCTCCCAACGCCTTGCTGAAGCTGAGGAATTCATGCGGCGGCATGGGCTGCAGTTTCCGGTCGTGTTGAAACCTGATGCCGGGCAGCGTGGCGCGGGGGTGGCGGTCGTCCGCTCCCCGGAGCAATTGTCCGAGTATCTGACGTGCTCGTCGTTCCCGGCGATTTTGCAGGAGTATGTTCCCGGTGAGGAGTATGGGGTCTTTTATTATCGCTACCCAGGTAGCGAGCGGGGTCAAATCTTCTCCGTGACTGAGAAGAGAATGCCCGTTCTTCTCGGTGATGGAAAGCGTACGTTGGAAGAGTTGATCCTCGCGGATGACCGTGCGGTTTGTATGTCAGACTTCTACCTGCGTAAGAATTCAGAGCGAATTCAAGAAGTACCCGCGGGGGGAGAGAGGGTGCAACTGGTTGAGATCGGGACCCATTGCCGCGGTGCCATCTTTCTCGACGGAGGCGAGACGATTACACCAGACTTGGAAGAAGTCATCGACCGCATCGCCAAGAGCTTTGACGGTTTCTTCTTTGGGCGCTTTGACATTCGTGTTCCTTCGCGGCAGGACTTCATGGCCGGGCGCAACATGAAAATCATTGAGTTAAACGGAGTAACCTCCGAAGCCACCCACATTTACGATCCTAAGCTCAGCCTCTGCGACGCCTACCGTGTATTGTTCGAACAATGGCGAATCGCTTTCGAAATCGGAGACCTTAACCGTGCTCGGGGCATCCGGCCAGCTTCTGTGGGCGAGCTGGTTGATGCGGCTCGGGAGTATGGCCGCCTCGCACAAACCCACCCGGAATGACCTGTCCGTGCAGCTCTTTCTGCTCGGCGATTTTGGCGTTATGCGACCGCGTGGCTTGTAGCGAGGGCGAAGCCGAAACGTCGGGAATAGGATAATGGAGAATGCCTGTTCTTCCATACTACAGTCAGAAGGAAGCTCCATCTGAAGCTGTGATTTGGCGCTTCCTGGATCTCCGGAAGTTCCGTGACCTGATGGCCAACCAGGAACTATATTTTCGTCGCGCAGATCTGTTTGATGACGAAAGCGAAGGGTTGCCACCCGAGCAGTACGTTCGCCGCGTCTTACGACTCGACCCCTACGACATCAGAGATGAGTTAGCTCTGAATAACCATCTCGGTTCATTGGCTCAGTCTCGAGAGATGTACTTCATCACATGCTGGTACCTATTTCGCGAGGAGGATCTAGCGATTTGGGATCGGTTTGGTCATGACGGCGTGGCTGTGAAGTCGAGCTACGGACTCTTGAAGGAGTCCCTCGATGGCATGCCTGACGACACACATATTGGCCTGATTCAGTACGGAACGGGTAACCTCACTGACCGGTTCAATGCAATGGAGTTCATTACGACTAAGCAAGAGAAGTATGCGGCCGAGTCCGAGGTGCGAGCTATTTTAACGTCCGGCAATCCCTTGGACGGGGGCAATCGGCACTTCGATCTGAATAACTTTCCCCATCGCGTGCCGCTTGCTGAGAATCCCCGCCACCCCTGGGTTCACGATTGCAAACGCCGGCGGATCTCACTGCGGGACCTCCTGCAAGGGGTAGTTATTTCACCATGGGCCGAACCCGATGAGGTCGAGGAAATCAATCTGTGGACGAAGGAACGACTCTCGATGGTGCCAACGAACTCCGGCCTTAGGAGCGACAAAACACCGACGCTCAGGGAATATCGCGATTACCACGACATAAAGAAGCCGACATCGCAACCTGAGAAGCTCGCCACCGCGCACGAGTTGGAACGCTACTACGACGAACTGATGGCCTTGGAGCTAGACCGTGTTCGCTTCCTGTACAGACAACGTTGGGAAAAGTGTCGGTTAGAGACTGACGGTTTGCCAAGCAAGGGAGATGTTCAATATTTAGAGGCCAGCTTACGCGTACTGAAAAATCTGAGAGCAGTTCGGCCTTAAGTTGCAGCTTGTGGAGCTGCGTCCAGAGCTTCCACTCTGTCTTTGGCACGCGGGCGAGCTTGCGGCTCCGGTCTCTCGACGGGCGGCGCTGGTCGAATGCCTCTCACATCCTCAACGTAAGCCCGCAGGATCTCAGCCGCGCTCCAGGCCTGTGCCATGCACCCACAAGGCCGCTGAGGGGCGTCGCCGTCGAGAATCTCTGAGATGTGGCCGAGCCCACCATCCGCAAGGTGGTCCTTTAGCGGAGCGAGCCATTCGCTCGCCTGCCGGCGGGCGGCGTCGCTGCCTCTGTTCACCTTGACGTATGCGGTTATGAACGGTCCCAACAGCCACGGCCACACGGTTCCTTGATGATAAGCACCGTCGCGCTCTGAGGGACCACCGCTGTATCGGCCACGATATTGAGGGTCACTCGGTGCCAAACTGCGGAGACCATACGGGGTGAGCAGATGCTCTTGAACTTTCTGCACCACGCACTTCGCGCGTTCGGATGACAACATGCTGTGAGTCAGGCTGACGGCGAAAATCTGGTTCGGACGGATCGATGGATCCGGTGGCGCTCCGTTTGTAACGTCGTATAGGCAGCCGGTACTCTCATTCCAGAACAGCCGATTGAAACTCCAACTCGCCACCGTTGCCATGTTGCGGTAGCGTTTTTGGCCGGGTTCGTCGCCGAACTTGCGTGCCAGGTCTTCCATGATGCAAAGCGCGTTGTACCAGAGCGCTTGGATCTCAACGGGCTTGCCGCGACGCGGCGTCACAACCCAATCCCCGACCTTCGCGTCCATCCAAGTCAGCTGGACTCCAGGTTCACCCGATGAAAGCAGGCCACTGGCGTCCACCTTGATTCCATAGCGGGTACCGCGAGCGTGCCAGGAGATGATGTCCGAAAACACGGGATAGAGTTCTTCGCGCACGAAGTTCAGATCCCCGGTGTAGGCTAAATACGCGCGGGCCGCCTCAAAGAACCATAGAGTGGCGTCGACCGTGTTGTACTCCGGTGTTTCACCGGCATCGGGAAAGCGGTTCGGTAACATTCCCTGATCTACGTGCTTCGCGAAGGTGCGCAGGATGCTGCGTGCAACTTCATACTTGCCAGTCGGAAGAGTGAGGCCAGGCAGCGCGATCATGGTGTCGCGGCCCCAGTCACTGAACCAGTGGTAGCCAGCGATGACTGTTTTCTGTTCCCCGCGAGAAACGATGTAATGGTCGGACGCCGCGACGAGACTCCGTACGAAGCCATCTTCAAGTGGAGATGCCATTTCCGCGTCCTGGCGACGTGTGATCTCTGCCTGCCGATATTGCGCCGCCTGGGCGACATCGTGCTGGGCCGTGGAGGCAATGACGGACCCTTGACGGCGACCGCGCATGTCAAAACGCAAGACAAAAGGATTGAACAGGTCTTCGGCGAAATCGAGACCGCGTTCCCGTTCAACGTCATACTCAAAGTTCCGGTACCAATCGCCCGTTTTTCGCAGTTCTACAGCATTATGTGCCAGGTGGAGAGAAGGCAGCCCCTGGTAGGGAGTGACGGTCGCCAATCCAGAACGCTCTTCCACTGCATGGTTGATGGCGCCGTTCTCGTGAGTGGTGCTGTGGTAATCGCGGAATGCGATTAGCGGCCGGACTTCAAGACTCAAGTTCTTTGGCCGCTCTGGGTGATTATTCTTCTTCAGTTCGTACTGCACGACCGTACTGTTCTCGCCGTGGATCATGAAGACAGTCTTCTCGATCTCGACGCCCTCGACTTCGTAGGTGAAGGTGGGAAACGGATCAAGACGGAACTGCTTAAGGTATCGAAACCCTTGTGGGTGTACCGTGCCGGGATAGCGGTTCGCCGAGATCTCAAACGGCTGCCCATCGATGAACAGCGTTTCTTCCAGCTTGGAGAGCAGGACGAAGCGTTCCACCGGCGGCCTGAGAGTAGCCACTAACAAGCCGTGGTAACGACGGGTATTCAGACCCACGATCGTCGACGACGCAAAGCCGCCGAGCCCATTGGTTTCCAGCCACTCCCGACGCAGAGCCGCGTCCAGGTCTCCGCATGTGTCCTTCCCGAACTGAATCATGACTCGTCCCCCAAGCGAATGTCGTTCCTTCAGTGAGACGCATCCCCAGCAAGAAAGTGACAGTGTTCTGTACCCGTTTACACGCCACAGGGCACGCGTTGGCGTGCCCTGTCGCCTCCTCTGGGTTGAGCCAGAGTCTTATGCCACCTCGCAGAACACCTTGATGGCGCCATTCGGGGAGGTGAGTTTCTTGAACAGCTCGCTGTAGTTCTCCAAGCCCTTCACCGGGTCGGTGAGAAGCTTGCTGAGCCATCCCGGATACTCCGCTTCCGCCTGGGCCATGTCGCCCACACCCATTTCAAAGTATTCGCGATTGGCGTTCACGGTCCCGACCATGACCTTGTTGCCGAGAACAAACTCGAGGTTGATCCGGTCCGCAGGAATTTGGATCATTTTGTCTCCGCCCGTGACACTCGCCAGAACAAGCACGCCGTTCTTGCCCAGTGCCTGCATACTGTCGAAAACAACGCCGGAGTTGCCCGTGCCCTCAAAGACTAGGTCGAAGGGGCCGTATTGCTTGGCACCGTCCAAAATCGATGTTTCTTTTGTTGAGATATACCGAGCACCCAGTTCTTCGATGAGGTCCGCGTTTAAGTACGGTTTGGTAGTCCGGGCAAACGTGGTCACATCCAGTCCCTTCAGACGCAGGACCATCGTGGCCAGCAGGCCGATCGTTCCGGCACCCATAACCGCGGCCTTGCGTGGGCGCCACACCTTGAGCCGCCGCTGGATCTCGTAGGCCTGATGGATTCCTTTTTCCACCACGGTAGTAGGCTCTAACAGCACGCCGACATGCTTGAGGCCCTTCGGCACTTTGACAATGAACTCGACATCGTCGACATAGTGTTCCGTCAAGTACCCATGGCGCAGATTGATCCCGCGCTCGTAGTACGTGTCGTCGGTGGTCATGTCGTTGGTGCCGATCAGGTCGTAGATGCTGTTGCCCGGCCTGCGCACGGTGGCAACAACATAGTCGCCGGGCTTCACTTCGGTGACGTTCGGTCCGACAGCTTCCACTTGGCCAAAGCCTTCATGGCCGATGACCAGAAAGTCGTACCCGGGAGGCGCTGCGCCGTACTCGGCAGCGTTGATCTCTTTGTCGGTTCCGTCCACACCGACGCGGAGAACCTTGACTAAGGCAGGTCCGCCACGTGGACGCTGTTTGGCTTTCCTGGGAATACACTGATTGCTTTCATTTTCTACCTCTCCTTATGAATTCAGTCTGCGGCCACTGTCGCAACCGCGGGTTCAGTTTCCTTGCGTTCGCGGGACTCTCCGCTCTGCTGCATTAACTTGGTCACCACACCCGTCCATCCCGTCTGATGGCTGGCTCCCACTCCCGCTCCGGAGTCGCCGTGGAAATATTCGTGAAACAGGACCAGGTCACGCCAGTGTGGGTCGGTCTGGAACTTCTCTAGATTCCCGAACACCGGCCGGCGACCTCTCTCATCCTGGAGGAATATGTTCGTCATGCGGCGTGACAGCTCTCCCGCGACTTCCCAGAGGGTCATCATCGTTCCCGACCCGGTTGGGAACTCGACCTTGAAGTCGTCGCCCAGGTAGTGATGAAACTTCTGCAGTGATTCGACCAGCAGGTAGTTCACTGGGAACCAGATCGGCCCGCGCCAATTGGAATTTCCGCCGAACAGTCCCGTCGACGACTCGCCCGGCTCGTAGTCCACTCGGTGCTCCATACCGTTCACACCGAGCTTGTACGGGTTATCACGATGGAACTGTGAGAGTGCGCGAATGCCATACGGCGAGAGGAATTCACGCTCGTCCAGCATGAACTTCAGAATGCTGCGGAGCTGGTCTTGGTCCGCGATGGATAACAATCTACGTTCCCCCATACCCTCGGTGCGCATACAGGCCAGGTTCTCAGTGAGATCAGGACGGTTGTCAATGAACCATTCGAGACGCCGCTTGAAATCTGGGAGTTTGTCCAGAGCCTCCGGCTCCAGCGTTTCCACCGCGAAAAGAGGGATCAAACCCACCATCGAGCGGATCCTCATCGGGAACTGGTTGCCGTCGGGCAGTTTGAGCACGTCGTAGAAGAAGCCGTCTTCCTCGTTCCACAACCCCATGCTGTCATGGCCGCGATGGCTCATGGCATGGGCGATGTAGATGAAGTGTTCCCAGAACTTGCTGGCCACGTCTTCGTAGCTGGGATCTTCTTTCGCCAGCTCCAGCGCGATGGCCAGCAAGTTTAGGGTGTACATCGCCATCCAACTTGTTCCATCGGACTGTTCGATGTATCCACCGGTGGGCAGGGGAGCGCTGCGGTCAAACACGCCGATATTGTCCAGGCCAAGGAATCCGCCCTGGAAAATGTTCATGCCATCGGCGTCTTTGCGGTTCACCCACCAGGTGAAATTAAGCATGAGTTTGTGGAAGACCCGCTGCAGGAATGCGCGATCGCCTTTGCCCTTCCGCTTCTTGTCGATCTTATAGACGCGCCATGCAGCCCACGCATGCACCGGAGGGTTGACGTCGCCGAATGCCCACTCATAAGCCGGGATCTGCCCATTGGGGTGCATGTACCATTCGCGCAGCATCAACGTAAGCTGTTCCTTCGCGAACTCAGAATCCACGAGCGCGAGCGGAATGCAGTGAAACGCCAGGTCCCAGGCTGCATACCACGGGTATTCCCACTTGTCCGGCATGGAAATCACATCTGCGTTATATAAGTGGGTCCACTCGTGGTTGCGGCCCTTCTTGCGCTCATGGGGTGGGGGAGGGTTGCCCGGGTCGCCCTGCAGCCAGTCTTTGATTACGTAGTGGTAAAACTGTTTTGACCACAACATGCCAGCAAAACCTTGGCGCATGACGTTCTGCGCATCCGCTGAAAGGTCTTCGGGAATGACCGTGGCGTAGAACTCGTCGGCTTCGCGCTGGCGCAGCGCAAATGTCTTGTCGAAGTTGGAAAAGGCGTTCTTGCCTTTGCAGTCGGAGTCGGCCAAGCGCAAGCGGATTACAGCCGTCTCGCCTGCGCCGACCGTGAGCTTGTAGTGCGCCGCAGCCTTCGTGCCTGCATGCTCCGGATTGACCGCCTCCTTGGTGCCGTGCACAACATAGTCGTTGATTCCGTCTTTCACGTACGCCGTGCGATTCTCAACTCCGAAGAGTCGGCGCGCATTGGTTTCGTTCTCCGTGAACAGCAATTCTGGAGAGCCTTCGCAGTGTAGCCAGCGGTTCCCCGGCTGGTCGTGGTTCAGCTCGATCACCGGGTTCGGGGCGACGCGCGCCTGATGCAACTCCGGCCGCCGGGTTGAATTTCCCCATGACCAGGTATTGCGGAACCAGACCGTCGGGAGCAGGCGCACGTTCGCTGCTTCGGGACCGCGATTCGAGACCGTGATCTTGATCAGGATGTCTTCGGCATCGGCCTTGGCATATTCGACGAACACATCAAAGTAGCGGTCGTCGCTAAACACGCCGGTGTCGAGCAGTTCGAACTCCGGCTCATTCTTGCCACGCCGCCGGTTCTCTTCCACCAGTTGACCGTAAGGGAATTCCCTCTGTGGGTACTTGTAGAGGTACTTCATGTAAGAGTGAGTGGGCGTCGAATCCAGGTAGAAGTAGTACTCTTTCACGTCCTCGCCGTGATTGCCCTCATTTCCAGTCAAGCCAAAGATGCGCTCTTTCAGGATGGGATCGTGCTCGTTCCACAGCGCCACGGCGAAGCAGATCATCTGCTTGCGATCGCTGATGCCAGCCAAGCCGTCCTCGTTCCAGCGGTAAGCGCGTGAACGGGAATGATCATGAGAGACGTACTCCCAGGCGTTGCCGTATGGGCTGTAGTCTTCGCGGACGGTGCCCCATGCACGTTCGCTGACATATGGGCCCCAACGTTTCCAGTGTTTCTTGCGGGCGCCCGATTCCGAAAGTCTCATTTCTTCTTGCGTCATTCAGGCTCTCCTTTTGAGCAAAGTACGCTAAGTAAGCACGTAAATTCTTCCGAGAAGGGTTGGCCGGTGCCCGGAAGGATAAGGTCGGCCAGGGTCGGTTGTTCCGAAGACATGTCGCGGTAGGAGAGTTCACGCATCTCCATGTGTGTAAACACTCCGCTAGTTGCTGATGCAGTGTGGATGATGCCTCGGCTCATACCCTCTATTTCTCCTCAATTTCGATTGCGTGGCCGTCGGGATCGCGTACCAGAAGCGCCTTCTTGAACCCTGGCTGTCCCGTTGGATTCGCGACTACGCCAGAAGAAACAAACGCTGCTTTGATGGCCTGCAGCGGACGAGCTGCCGCATCAGCATCTGGCGTGATCAAGATCGTGTGCCGGTGGACGATATCGTTGGCATGTTCATCGCCGGGGAAGGGCCGTCCATCGCGGGGCGCGAGATACTCCAGCAGCTCAATCCCGGGTCCGGTGGTGCCCCGCAGTGCGGTGATGCGTAGACGGGCGCCGAATACGTTGTTCAGGTGTTCCTGCTCGGTTCCGTAGTTCTCGCTCTCGCCCGCCACACGCAGCCCCAGCGCGTCCCGGTAGAACTTGAGGCTGGCATCGGTGTCCCATACCACAATCGCAGTGTGATCGATACCGAGGAACAACTTGTTGGTCGGTCGGTGCCACTTTTCGGCGCCTTTGTCAGGTGGAAATTGAAGAACTTCCACCGGATGCTCGTCCGGGTCCTTGAAATAGAAGGCCGAGATGCCGGCAGCGTTCTTGTTCCAGTCCGGAAGCCTTTGAGGCCCGGAAGAAGCGTGCTCAACTTTGTTCTGCCGCAACCGGGCGTACGCCTTGTCCATGTCGCTAACAATGATCGCGATGTGTTGAAACCAGCGATCGTTGCTGCGCGAATCAACAGGGATTGGTCGACCTTTGGGCGCGAGGTATTCCGTAAGCTCGATGAACTCATCGCCGAGCCTCATACGCACTACGCGCATGCGCAGCCCGAATACACCTTCGAGGTGCTCGTAGCTCTCCCCGGCGACCTCGGTGTCCGATACCTTCTCGAACGTCAGCACTCTGGAATAGAAATCCACAGCGCGATCCATGTCGGAGACTGTGATTCCAATCGCGTCTACGCCATCCACCAGAGCCGGGTTCTGCTGGGCAACGGCTTGCCCGACAAAGATCTGGGGAACCGCCAGGACCAACGACAGCACCCAGACCGTCAACAGGCCCTGTTTCAGACGACGTAGTTGAAAGGGCGACGTCATGACTCGATTCACCTGGTCACCGCAAGTTCGCTCTGCTGATTCCGATCGTTCGCCGTCTCTGAAACTCCTAAGCGTTTCATCAGGTGGTCACCCACCCGCAGCGCATTGGCCATGATCGTCAGTGCAGGATTCACGGCTGCGCTCGAAGGGAAGAAACTCCCGTCCACCACGTAGAGGTTGTCGAGATCGTGCGCCTTGCAGTTTGGGTCCAGAACCGAGGTTTTCGGATCGTGTCCAAACCGAATCGTGCCGTTCTGGTGGGCCACGCCGGCAAGCGGAATTCGTTGTCCGACGTAAAGGTTGCGCCCAAACAGTCCTTGGTGGCACTCGTGGCCATGCATCGCGCAGTTGGTCTGCTTCATGGCTTGCTTTAGCTTCGCTTGCAGCCTCTCGTGTGCCTCAAGGTTGTTCGGCGTGTATGTCAGGACGATCTTGCCGTCTCGACCGATGGTGACGCGGTTGCTCGGGTCGGGCAGATCCTCAGAGGTGAGCCAGAAATCCAGCGAGTGTTTGGCCATCAGTTCCAGCGTGAAGTTTGGGGCAATCGCTGGCGCGCCGGCTTTGAGTGTGATGGCGTCCAGTTTGCCGACAAACGAGATGTGCCCCATGGGGTACTCGAAGTCTTTTGAGCCAAAGTAAAAGTCATTGACCCCCAACGTCTTTTGAAAAATCGTTGGGTTGGGACACTTGGAAATGGCCATCATCACGGAGTTGGTGTGTCCCATGTAGTGGCGGCCAACGATGTCCGAACTGTTGGCGAGCCCGCGTGGGTGCTTGTCATTGGCGGAGCGCAACAGCAGTGCGGCGGAGTTAATTGCGCCACAAGAGACGACAACCACATCCGCGGAATAGGTCTCCAGGCTGCCGTTGCGTTCCACGACTACGCTGTTCACCTCACGACCCGATGAATCCGTTTCCAATCGCTTCACCAGCGAGTTCGTCAGCAGGGTGACGTTGGAATGCTTGATCGCCTCATCGATGCAAACAACTTGCGCGTCGGACTTCGCGCCCACCAGACAGGCAAAGCCGTCGCAGGTGTTGCAGCGGATACAGCGGCTCTTGTGTGGGTTCTT
>JAIQFW010000220.1 GCA_020073105.1 Terriglobia bacterium | reverse complement strand
CGATCGCTGGTTGCCGGACGAGTCTTCCCAACCGAAACTGTAAAGGATGTCCCGGGACACTCTGTAAACCATGTCGTGGGACTGGACACAAAACCGGCTCGGATGGGGCACCCCGAAGGGTTAGGCTGGGCCAGCCCCCCGTCACATTCTCCTTCATGGGGGCCGGCTCCTTTGACGCCAGCCCCTGTGTATCAGCGCCCCTTCAGGGTTGCATCATCCCTGAAACTACATCGCTATAAGCCCGGATCGGGCCTGTCATGTAGGGGGTCTTGGCAAAGTTCAGACCGGGAACATACCACGGTCGGATGACGAAGACGTACCCCGGCCCGGGAGTCAGCAGGCCTTCAGGAATGGTCAGCGATCTACCTGGCGTTCTGAAGCTCGCGATCAGGGTTCGGACGGTGTTGCCCTCGTTGTTGTCCAACTGGTAGATTTGGACACCGTAAAAAGTGGCGGCACCCACGCTCGGCGGCGACCACTTCAATTTGGGTGTGAGCCCGATGCCGGTTTGGTCCGCAAAGAAGTCGTTGCCATTGATGGCAGGGTTGGTCACAACTCCGACCAGTGGCTTGATCGGACTGGTTGACGTCGGCAACTCTGTGTTGGTCCCCGAAGTCAGCGTTATTATGCCTCTCCTCTTGGTGGCTCCCGGGGCGACGTAATACACGACTGCGATCCAGCTGTAGGCATCAGATAAGGGCCACTTTGAAGGTGGGAACGGGTTTCCGTAGAAGACCGGCCCGAGGTCGCCATTGGTGGTGAGGAAGGGCTGCCCGGTCGCGACGTAGTAGGCGACCAAGTCCGGTGTAGATGTGGTCTGCCCCTTCGCCAAGCTGCCCGGGTAAGCGGTTAACGCAATCTGGGTGTCGATGAGTATAGCGGCGGGGTTCGCCGCGAGCGCTTGCACGGTCAGATCCCTTCCATTGATGTTGGCTTCGAACTTGTGAGTTTGTGGAATCGCGGTAAGCCTCCCGTTGATCGGTGTATCGGATCCCTGCTGTTGCGTAAATTTGGGTGGCAAGATACCCCTTCCCAACGCCGTGAAGGGATAGCTGCCCACCCTTTGCGTGATCAGCTGAAGAATGAAGTTCTGATCGCCTTGCGATCCGTCGCTCAAGTTCCCGAGGTAGGGGAACGTGCCCGTGAAGGTGGTTTCTCCCTCGGTTCCGTTAAACAAGTTGAACGCGGCATTGTTTGGACACACCATTTCCAACCAGTCGGTGCTCTGCCATGGGTTCAGATTGGTGAGGTCAAACGTGACCGTGGTATTTTCATCTGCGGGGACCCCGGTTGACCGATAACCCGAATTGGAATCAGCATTCACCATCGTATTGCTGGTCGCGAGGTATGTGCGGCCGAGTTGAAGCAGGTAGAACCCCGTGGGCACGTCGGGAATAGTAAAAGTGCCATCGCTGGTTCCAGAGCCGGAGATGACGTTGTAGCCGCCGGATCCGTTGGGGGCATAGGCGGCAACCTGGACCACGGAAAGATCCACGGGCACTGGGCCGTTCTTGTAGTGCCCGATTTGTGTGCCCGAGACGGTGCGGGTTGCAACTGGGTTGAAGCTTTGATTTGGTTCGCTGCCCTGGGCAGCGGCATAGGATGCCAGGGAAATCAGGATCACTGCGAGAGAGAAACGGAGTTTACCCATAATCTGTTCTCCTTCCAATCCGATCAGGAACTCAGTCGGTTGCTGGCATGCATGTGCTGCATGCTCGGAGACATAGGGCCAAGCTTGGGAGATACACTCCGGTGCGGCCACAGCATACTGCTGCAGCAATTTGGAGTCAGTGATCAGACGCACGCTGCGACGTGACGGGGTTTTACAAAGCTGAGGAGTTTGGTGTCTCGGCCGTGGAAAATGCTCGACTAGGCTTTGCGTGGTTTGTGCTCGCAGCCGGGAGTGTTGATGCAGGAGTCCTTCAAGCGTAGCCGCTCGACCGGCGTCCCGCCAACAATGTGTGAGTCGATGATTTCCTCGACATCCGCCGACGTTACCCCGCCGTACCAGACGGCGTCGGGATAGACCACAAGGTTGGGCCCGTGTTCGCACTGGTTCAGGCAGCCGGACTGGTTGGCCCTGACCTTGCCTTTGAGCCCGCGCTCCGCCAGCTTCTGCTTGAACAACTTTTGCAACGCAGCCTGGCCGGAGGTATCACAGCATCCGCGCGGATGCCCTTCGGGGCGTTGGTTTCCGCATACGAAGATGTGCTTCTCGAACTTGGGCATGAAGAGAATGTACAAGATTTGCGGTGGCGATGTGGAACCAGAAGCGATCTATGATGCAGGACGACTTCCTGCCGACTAACGCCGGACTTGGAGTGAGACACCTGCGTGGAAAGGATGACCGGGCAGGTGGCTCTATTCCTTCAGTGGGACGATGGTCCTGCCGCCCTGGCAAAATGTGGCCACACGCTGAAGGTCACCCTTGGGCTCCTTCAGAACCATGACCGGGCCATAGCAGTAAACGGCATGGCCGTTTTCGGCCATGTACCACTTACCGCCCTTGCGGGACGGCTGAGGGCGAGGATGGTCTACGGGTGAACGCTGCGGTGGTGCCGGGTGCGAACCGGGCAGAGAGAACGCCAACAACAATGCTGCCAGGAGTCTCATAAAAGCCTGCCTGGCCCTGGGAGTTAGATGCGCACTACAATCCTGCGCTCATCTTCCAGGCTGGTAGCGTCCGTGGGAGGTCTCTGCGGGACCGGTTTCCGAAGCTTGCCGGAGTTCTTCTTGCCGGGGTCCTGCGGTTTGTCCTGGGCTGACGGAGTTTGAACCTGGGAGTGAGCTCTTGCGTCAGCCTGGGCCTGGGCTTCCGCACGCTGCTTTTGAGATGCTTTACCTTTCAACTGGCTTAACTGGGTGCTGTCGCTGAACAAGGACCGGATCAGAGAGCGTTGGTTATCAATGGTGCGTCCTTGTTCCACCACCAGCACGGCCATGAGGCCATACGAGATGAGAAACAAGGCGACGAAGACCGGAAGCATGGAATGCTTCGACTTTGGCTTCGGGCTAACGCTTGGCATCGGAACTAGGTTTTCTGATGTCCAGTTCAGCATCCGGCGCTCCAACTTGCCCCAAAGGCAGCAGGCGTGGAGAGCAGTGCAGCTTGGACGCCATCGGAATGAAAGTCGCCAAGTTGCTGATAACAAATAACTTGTCTTGGACTTGCTGGCCCGAAGCTGAGTTCGCAGGTGCAACGGCCTGCACAATAAAGGTAACCGGAATGCGTTACGGGAGTGACGTGTGCTGGGCGGGCCCTGTGGCACGAGCCGGACGGGCGGGGACGCCCGTCCTCCACAAACTCTACTTTCCGCCCATCACCAGCTTGGCAATCGTCGCTAGCTGCATGTTCGACGTGCCTTCGTAGATCTTGCCGATCTTGGCGTCGCGCCAGTATTTCTCGACCGGGTAGTCTTTGGTGAAGCCGTAGCCCCCGTAAACTTCAATTGCCAGCGACGTGACCCGCTCCGCTACCTGAGAGCAGAACAGCTTGGTCATCGCGGCTTCCTTAACGAACGGCACCCCGGCGTCTTTCATGCGAGCGGAGTTGTAAACCATGAGGCGGGCGGCTTCAATGTCGGTTGCCATCTGCGCGATCTGGAACTGGATGCCTTGGAAATCGGCAATCGGTTTGCCGAACTGCTTGCGCTCCTGGGCGTACTTTGATGCGTATTCCCACGCACCCCGGGCCACTCCCAGCATTTGCGCCCCGATGCCGATGCGGCCCTCGTTCAGGGTCTCGATGGCAATCTTATAACCCTTGCCGACTTCTCCCAGCACGTTCGATTTGGGCACGCGACAGTCTTCGAGAATCAATTCGCACGTGGAAGAGGCCCGGATGCCGAGCTTGTCTTCCTTCTTGCCGACGGTGAAGCCGGGGAAATCCTTCTCAATGATGAACGCAGTGATGCCCTTGTATCCGGCGGCGGGATCGATTGTCGCGAACAAAATGAAGATGCCGGCTTCCTTGCCGTTGGTGATCCACAGCTTGCGCCCGTTCAGAACGTAGTCGCTGCCTTTGAGTTCGGCTTTGGTCTGCAGCGCAAACGCATCCGAGCCAGAGCTCGCCTCGCTCAGTGCGTACGCGCCACAGGTGTTGGCGGCCATGCGAGGCAGATAGCGCTTTTTCTGCTCCTCGGTGGTCCAGCGCAGCAGGGCATTGTTGACCAGGGTGTTCTGCACATCCACGATGACGCCGGCCGACGCGTCTACCCGTGAAAGTTCTTCCACCGCCAGAATGGCCTCGAAGAACTTACCCCCGCCACCGCCGTATTGCTCGGGCACCTCGATGCCCATCAGTCCGAGCTGGAAGAATTGCTGGACGAGGTCTTTTTCAAAGACGCCCTTCTCGTCCATTTCTTTCACCAGAGGACGGATCTTCTCCTCGGCAAACTGCCGGATGTTGTCGCGAAAGAGGATTTCATCCTCGGTGAACGTGGTCAGGGGTGTGGGCACTGGCGTTTGCAGCAGGGTATCGGGCATAAGGGCACCTTCACAGGCAGATTAATAAACCACTGATTTTAGCATCTTGCCCAGCAGCCGGTTGCTGCCGGTTGTTGCATTGCTTGTTGGAGCGCAATGTTCATCGTATTTTTACCGGCGTGTCACAAACCAGTGGAGTTAGCAAATTAGCCTAAAGCTGCTTGTGACTTCGACAGGAGGCTATTGGCATGAGAACCCATGTTCGCTCAGCTGCGTTGCTGGCGATTGTGCTTGGCTTGGCCACAACCGCAGTATGTGCAACCAAGACAAAGGCAGAGGCAAGAAAGGCGCGACGAAATGTGGTCATTTTCGTGGTTGACGGTTTACGTCCTGGTTCATTGAACGTTGTCGATTCCCCGACCTTACTGGCCCTGCGCAACCAGGGCGTCAACTTTGCAAACAGCCACGCTATGTTCCCGACGTTCACCACCCCCAACGCGTCCGCTATTGCGACGGGCCATTATCTCGGCGATACCAGCGATTTCAGCAATACCCTGTACCCGGGGTATCCGATTTTCAATTCCGGCAATTTCGGAAATCTCCCCGGGACACTTACGCCGTTTGTGGAGAACGACCAGGTCCTTGGGGATATTGACGACCACTATAATGGCAATTGGCTGAACGAAGAGAGTCTTCTGCAGCTGGCACGCGAGAATGGATACAACACCGCCTCCGTGGGCAAGGTCGGGCCGGTGGCGTTGCAGGATGTCTCCCAACTCCAGCCGGTCAACAAACAGCTTCCTGTCCCGCAGACGGTGTTCGTGGACGACGCCACTGGGCGGTCAACCGGTATTCCTCTGAGCAGCACAATCGCGGCAGCGATAACGGGGGCCGGACTTTCCACCACGGCGCCCGACCGGAGCAACGGTTGCGGCCCGACCGACCAGTGCAACAACGGCTTTTCAGGAAACAACGAAACTCCGGGGACGACGTCGCCCAATACGGTCCAGCAGCAGTATTTTGCCGACGTCGTGACCAAGGCGATTCTGCCGACCTTCGTGCAGAGCGGTCAGCCTTTTGCTCTGCTCTTCTGGTCTCGTGATGCCGATGGTACACAGCACAATCAAGGCGACAGCCTGAATTCGCTGACCCCGGGCATTAACGGTCCGACCTCGAAAGCGTCGGTCCAAAATGCCGACAAGAACCTGAAACAGATTCTAGATTTCATCAATGCCAATTCTGCTTTGGCGAAGAATACAGATATTTTCATTACCGCCGACCACGGCTTTGCCACCATCAGCAAGCATGAAATCGATGCCCTGGGCCATTTCACCCAGAGCTACTCGACCCAATATGTCTACAAGGACATCAACGGAAGGGTCGAAGTCAACCCAGGTTTCCTGCCCCCCGGTTTCATAGCCATTGATTTGGCGCATGCTCTCGCCATGTCGCTGAACGATCCCGACTCGATCATTACTGACGGGAACGGCCAGCGAGTCTACGAGCCGGTGGACCCCACCATCGGACAACAGACCAGCACGGTGCGGCAGCGGCCGGCTAATGGAAACGGGTTGATCGGCGCCAGCGGACATATCCTGGATAACACCGATGCCAAGGTCATCGTGGCCGCGAATGGCGGCTCGGACCTGATCTACATCCCTGACCATGACCCCGGCCGGTTGCGACAAGGCCCACGACCGACGTCGGTATCGCCGAGTTCAACAGGCTGGTCGTCCGTCTGACGCATGAACTGAACTCGACGCTCTACACAACGTCCGGACGATTCGACCAGGATCCTGCCGCAGAGCTTCCGGTTCTTCCGTTGCTTGCCCGGGTGAAAGATCTGTCCGCGCTCGCCCGCGATGAAGATGCTTTCGGGTTTCTCAACAGGCTGGTCCCTTTCTGAGA
>JAIQFW010000024.1 GCA_020073105.1 Terriglobia bacterium | reverse complement strand
ACCCGCCTGGATCTGATTCGCGCGTTCGAGGCCGAACTAGTTTACATTCGCTCTCCGTTCCCCATGGGCAAGAGGGGACTCACGGTGAAAGACGGCGAGGTCTCCCCCAGCGGTCCGGAACTGCGGCATTTGATGGAGATGTGGGGGCCAGCGGTCAAACCCGGAGATGCGGCGCGCATCACCAGCATTGCCATCAAAGACGATCGCATTCATTTTGAAATCAACGGTGGCCCCGTCAAGAAGCGCAAGTGGTATGAACGCATCTCAGTAGGTGGCATGGGAGGTGAGGCCCCGATCGCTCCCACCGATCCCAACGCCAACCCGCGAGGATCTTCCGTCGATCTGGTCTTCGACCACTACGTTCCAGAACTTGAGCCCCAGGAACTGAAGCAGTTGCTGCGGCCGGTTTTTGACTTTGACGCAAAAACAGCGTTGGAAGCATTCCTGGAAACGGTCCCGCCCAAGGTCCAGGAAGCCATCAAAAGTCACCAAGTGCTGGTGGGTATGAACCGGGAGATGGTGGTTTACTCCAAAGGAAAGCCTCCCAGGAAGATTCGCGAGAAAGAAGGCGAGACGGAATACGAAGACTGGATCTACGGCGAGCCGCCGCAGGATGTGGACTTCATCCGGCTGGTGGGCGATGAGGTCACCCGAGTCGAGATCATGAAGGTCAGCGGCGAAAAGATTGTGCGCACGGAGAAGGAGGTTGAGCTTTCGCCCCAACCCACGGTTGCCAAAGGCGCCGAGGAGACTCCGCGGCCAGACAATGCTCCAACCCTTCGCCGTCCGGGCGAGGAGCCACCTGCAACGCCGACGTCTTCACCGAGATCTCGCCCGCCGTATCCTCCCAAGATTTTGGACCGGTCCTAGCACCTTGTGCCTCCTGCGATCCCCTGGCTTGGCTAGCTCGCCTCCCGCCTTTACACTGGAACTGTGAAGATCGCGCTAGGGCAGATCAATCCCACGGTTGGGGATTTCAGAGGCAATGGCGCCAAGATCGTGAATTTTGCTCGCCAAGCCCAGCAAGCCGGCGCCGGGCTGGTTCTTTTTCCAGAGCTCTCCGTGTGTGGCTACCCGCCTCGTGATCTAGTCGAGCGAGCCTCCTTCGTGGTCCGCAACCGCGAGACGGTGGAGCAGATTGCAGCTGAGACGCGTGGCATTGCCGTTATTTGTGGGCTGGTGACGCCCGCCCAAGCGGATACCGGCAAGTCAGTGATGAACTCGGCGGCGCTGCTCCGGGATGGCAAGGTGGCCTTTCTGCAGTCCAAGATGCTCTTGCCTACCTACGATGTGTTCGATGAGATACGCAACTTCGCTCCCGCCACCAGCCAACAATTGTTTCCCCTGTGCGGGCAGCAGATTGCGCTGACTATCTGCGAAGATGCCTGGAACGATAAGCATTTCTGGAACAGACGCCTGTACACCTTCGATCCCGTGGAAGCGCTGATCCACGCCGGGGGAAATGTGCTGCTGAACATCTCCGCTTCGCCGTTTTGGCTAGGCAAGAGGGAATTCCGCCGCGAGATGCTGTCCTCGATTGCACGCACCCAGAGGGTTCCCGTGGCGATGGTGAACCAGGTGGGAGGCAATGACAGCCTGGTGTTTGACGGCTCGAGCCTGGTGTTGAACCCGAAAGGAGAAGTGATCGCGCAAGGGAAGTCCTTCGAAGAAGACCTGGTTTGCTTCGATTCGGAGCAGCTCACGGGCGAGATTCACGAGCAGATTCAAGGAGAGGAAGCTAGCGCTTATGCCGCCCTGGTTCTGGGCACGCGGGATTACGTGGGCAAGTGCGGGTTCCACAAGGTCATTGTCGGCCTGAGCGGGGGCATCGATTCCGCCCTTACGGCGGTGATTGCAGCTGATGCCCTGGGCCCTGCAAACGTCATCGCCGTTGGCATGCCCGGGCCCTATTCCTCGCGGGGATCGATCGAGGACGCCCGCGCTCTCGCACAGAACCTCGGCATCCGCTTCGAATTGCTTCCCATCAAGGGTGTTTTCGAAAGTTACCAGAAAACTCTGAAGGACATCTTCCGCGGATGCCAGGAGGATGAGACGGAAGAAAACATTCAGTCGCGAGCACGCGGCACGCTATTGATGGCACTATCCAACAAGTTCGGGGCCATCGTACTGAGCACCGGTAACAAGAGCGAATTGGGAGTGGGCTATTGCACGCTCTACGGAGATATGGTGGGCGGGCTGGCGGTGATCTCGGACGTGCCCAAGACCCTCGTCTATCGCCTCAGCCATTATGTGAACTCACAGCGGCCCGTCATTCCGCAAGCGAGTTTGGAAAAACCGCCCTCTGCAGAACTCCGGCCTGACCAGAAAGACAGCGACACTTTGCCTCCTTATGAAGTGCTGGACGCAATCTTGGAAGACTACGTGGAAGAATCCCAGACGGCAGCGCAAATTGCAGCCAGGCGGGGCTTCGATGTTAGTCTAGTCGAGCGCGTCATCCGTATGGTGGAGCGCGCCGAGTACAAGCGGCAGCAAGCGGCGCCCGGACTCAAAATCTCTGCCAAAGCATTCGGTTACGGGCGTCGATTCCCGATCGCGGCAAAACCGGGTGTGTGAAAAGGACCCAAGATGCTGTGGCTTCCGTCTGTGTCAATCGTGCGAAACAAGTGCACGGGACCAATCGTAGAAAGGAATGCATGCAACATCGTTATCTGAACTATCTGTTTCTGGTTTTGCTGTTCACGGTGCTCGCAGGAGGCCAACAAGCTCCTGTGCAGGCCCATTCTCCCAATCCACACCACCCGAAGGCTGTGGACCCCAACCACCTTCCTTCTGAGGAAACGGTGAATGCATTCCTGCGGCAGACCTTTGGCTACGATGCGTCGCTGAGCTGGAAGATTGCGGACATCCGACCGTCGGAGGCGGAAGGTCTCGCCGAAGTCGATGTCACCATCAGCGGGCCCCAAGGCGCACAGTCCCAGAAGTTTTATGTCACTCCAGACGGGCACCACGCGGTGATTGGAGAGATTCTTCCGTTTGGTGCTCATCCCTACGATTCCGCCCGCAAGCAACTGGAGAAAGGCGTGACCGGGCCTACGCACGGCCCGGCGGATGCCGCGGTTACAGTAGTCGAATTCAGCGACTTGCAATGCCCTCACTGCAAGGAGGCGCAACCCACTCTGGAACGGCTGATGGCGGAGGACAAGGACGTCCGCGTGGTTTTCCAGAATTTCCCCCTGCCGATGCACGATTGGGCCATGAAGGGGGCAGCCTTTGCTGACTGCGTGGGGCGCTCGTCCCATGAAGCGTTTTGGAAGTTCATCTCCAATGTTTACGGTGCACAATCCGATATCACAGCCGCCAATGTGGACGAGAAGCTGACTGCTTTGGCCGACAACGCCGGTGTGAAAGGTACGGATGTCGCCGCCTGCGCGGCCAACCCAGAAACCACGTCTCGGATCGAGCGGTCGGTGGATTTGGGCCGATCACTGGAGGTCAACAGCACTCCGACCATTTTCATCAACGGAAGAAAGCTAAGCTCGGGGGGACTCCCCTATGAGGTCTTGCAGAAACTGGTTGATTTTGCTGCCAAGGAACCGAGAACCGCAGCTCCCTAGTTCGGTAGCCACACTTCCGTGTTCTGGTTCGGCTCGAGGTTGGCTACATGCGGAGTAATAATCACCAGCAATTCGTCGTCTTCCTCCGTTTTGTTCCTGGTGGTAGCGATTCGGTTCAAGCCCGGGATCGCTCCCAATCCCGGGACCCCGCCCAGACTCAGCAATTCGCTGCGGCTTATCGACGAGGCCACAACCGCCGGCTCTCCATCGTCCAAGTTGATGCTGCCCTTGTATTCGCGGTTCGCGATCACGGGTACGCCATTCAGACTTTGCCCCGCCAAGGTACGTAACCGTAATTCCAACTCAAGGCCCACGCTGGAGTCCGAAGAGACTACGGGTTTCGCTTTCACGTCAAGCCCCAGGTCCTCGTAGCTGAAGGACGGGATCGGGGCCTGGAAGCTGCCGTTCTGCAACACCTGGCTGATTGCGGAGGAGTTGAAAACAGGTGCGAAGCTGGCGTTGACGATGGGATATCGTGAGCCCATGCGAAAGGTCGCGTCGCTGCCCTCCCCGGCGCGCAGGGTCGCATGGTCCAGCGCTCTTACCCAGCTCTCGTTAAGGGACAGCTGCGCCGCCAGCGTATCCAGGCTGAGTCCCATCAGGGTGAGGCCTCCCCCGAATGTCGCCAGAGGCTGGCTGAAAATCCCGCCTTGCTGGCCCTGGAGCTGCGTAATCAGGGCCGAGATGGCCTGCGAGTCCGCCTGGTTAATGCCGCCGCCGGAGATGAGCTGGTTGATCAGGTCCTGGATGTTCTGCCCGCCTGCTGCCAACAACGCCGCCGCCGGAATGTTGAAGAGGTTGAAGGTGTCGGGAATATGCACTCCGATGTTCCGGGTCAGCTGGTGATTGACCTGGTAGACGTCGATGTCCAGCATCACCTGCGGACGGGATTTATTGAGACCTTCCAGACACCGGGTCACCGCATCCAGCACCGGCACCGGGGCACGCACTATGAATAGACCGCCCGCCTGTCGCTGTTGTAGAAAACGTATCTCAAAGACGACGCGCAGCAGGCCGAGGATCTGCGTCATCTCCTGGGGCGTGCTGATCCCCGACATACGGAAGGTGCGCATCGCCATGTGGTCGAGGCGGCGGTGGTTTTCAATCGTGTCCCGGGCCACGATGACTTGTTTCTCCGCGAGCGGCGCCCAGAAAGTCCCGGTTACATCCCCGACCGTTCGCATCGCGGTATAGAAGTCGACATCTTCGATATCGAAATGTACCCGGCGGGAAACCACGGAATCGTCAAGCTCAACCGTCACCCCAAATGCTCCCGCCACCTGGGTCAGCAGGGCATGCGAGTCCCCGCGAAAATGGAACGTGTGGCGGGTTTCGCTGGGAAAAACCTGCAGCTCACCTGCGTCATCTACGGCCTGGAGAGCGGTCTCGCTTCTCGGCAACCATTCGCCGAGAGCATCCCGCAGACGCTGCTGGGCGAACTGGTTGCTGGGGTCAAGAGTCAACGCGCCGCGAAACTCCGCTTGCGCTTCGATTTGCCGACCTTTGTCCAAGTCCTCATTCCCTCGCCGCACATGCTCGGAGACCAGTTGCTGGCGCGTAAGGGCAACCGCGGTCACGTAGTCCACATTGGCTGGAACCAGGCGGGCCGCCGTGTCAAATTCCGCATAGGCTTCGTCAATGTGCTTCTGCTTTTCCAGCTTCAACGCCCTGGAAAACGCGCTCTTTGCTTTCTTCAGGTCCCCTTTGGAAGGCTGGCACGCCGGTGCGGCCCTCGCGCACGGGAGCACTGCGAGGTTCTGGGACCTGTCGGCGGACATGGCTGCCGCCGGCATCAGCGTCATCATCAAGAACCACGATCCCCAGTGCATGCGCATCTTTCCGATTGTACCCGGGAACGCTGCGCGCGCGGCCATTCCGGCCGTGTCGTGTACCTCGGGGTTCACCCTTTGGAACGCTCGGGGGGGCAGTCCTTGCGGACAAACGCGGCCTCGCAAAATCTGGCTTTAGCGGACTGCCAACAGTGGCCAACTGGCGCACTACCCTACGTCCGGGCCGGTTGGAAAGTTAACTGATTTTGGCGTATAAAAGTGGGTTGCGCCGTGCGCGGTTTCCGCCGTGCGGCCACGGGGAAATCGAAAGGTTTGAGCGAGGCAACATGTCCACCCTAACCACAGCGCACGCTCCCAAAGGCCTTGAGGGAGTGGTGGCCACCACCTCCGGCATCTGCTACATCGACGGTGAGCGGGGAGTGCTGGCCTATCGCGGCATTGACATTCACGAATTGGCCGACAACTCGAGCTTTGAAGAAACCTGTTATCTGCTCTGGTTTGGCCAGCTACCCTCGCGCAATGAGTTGAAGGAAATGGGCGCCCGCCTCGCGGAAGCGCGCCAATTGGACGCTTCCATCTACCGTCATCTGGAAACCGTGCCCAGACATGTGTCGCCGATGGATGTGTTGCGCACCATGGTTTCGATGCTCTCTTTTTCAGATCCCGAGGAAAGGAGCAACGAGCACGAAGCCAACATCCATAAGGCCATCCGCCTTACCTCCCAGATCGCCATGATCGTGGCGGCCCACGACCGTATTCGCAAGGGTAAGCCGGTCGTACAACCCGATCGTTCGCTCTCGCATGCCGCCAATTTTCTCCTCATGTTGAACGGGGAATACCCCTCGAAGACGGCGGAGCGGGCCTTGGATACGGCGCTCATCCTGCATGCCGACCACGAGCTCAACGCCTCGACGTTCGCTGCGCGAGTGACCGCGGCAACCCTCTCCGACATGCACTCTGCGATTACCTCGGCCATCGGTTGCCTGAAGGGTCCGCTGCATGGCGGCGCCAATGAGGCCGTCTTCCACATCCTGGAGGCGATTGACCGCTCGGGGGCCGATCCCGTGGAGCACGTCAAGGGCATGCTGGCGCAGAAGAAGAAAATTCCCGGTTTTGGGCACCGCGTCTATCACACCGAAGATCCGCGCGCCACCCACCTGCGACAGATGTCCCGGGACTTGGGCAAATCCAATGGCGAACCCAAGTGGTTTGAATTCTCCCGTGCCATTGAGGAATTCGTGAAGGCCGAGAAGAAACTCAACGCTAACGTCGATTTCTATTCGGCCTCGACGTATCACACACTGGGAATCGATGTAGACCTGTTCACGCCGGTGTTTGCGGTGTCGCGAATCAGCGGGTGGACGGCGCACGTGATCGAGCAACTGGATGACAACCGCCTGATTCGCCCGCGGGCCGACTACATCGGCCCGACCTATCCGCAGCACTGGGTTCCCCTGGAACAAAGGTAGGCAGTCGGCAGGCGCCTGTGACGTGGCTTTCCGGTAGTGTCTCAATGCCAGCAAACTAGGGGTTCCTCAGCGGACTCTGCGGCTGTTCTCGGCGTTTCAGAAGTTTGACAAGGCCGGCGAACCCAAAGCCCTGAATCGCGGAGTACGCGGAGAACACCCGCAGAGTGCGCGGTAAGCCCGTCAGAGAGCGGACTTAGACCCTCCGCCAGTTTTCCATCCTTCTGTCCGCACAAAGCGTAAAATAAACTCAATGCGGCGTGTTTACTTCGATAACAACGCTACCACCCCACTGTTGCCCGAAGTGCTCGAGGCCATGCAGCCTTACTTCGCGGAGCGTTTTGGCAATGCCTCCTCTATCCATCACCATGGGCAGGAAACGCGGGCGGCGGTCGAACGGGCAAGAGAATCGGTGGCGGCTCTGTTGGGATGCCGGGCCTCAGAAGTGGTGTTCACCAGTGGCGGCACAGAGAGCGACAACCTCGCGATCTTCGGTTTGGTGCGGCCCGGCGACCACGTCATCACTTCCACCATTGAGCACCACGCAGTTCTGAATTCCTGCAAGCACTTGGAGTCGTTAGGATGTGAAGTCACTCGTCTCCCTGTGGACGGGCGCGGTTTGGTTGACCCGGATGACGTCCGGCGCGCTTTGCGCCCGAACACCAAGCTCATCACCGTCATGATGGCCAACAACGAAACCGGTGTTCTGCAACCGGTCGAAGAGATTGGAAAGATCGCGGCGGAAGGTGATGTTTATTTCCACACGGACGGCGTGCAAGCAGCAGGGAAGGTGCCGATCGACGTAAAGCGCATCGCTTGTGACCTGCTGGCAATCTCAGGGCACAAGATGCATGCGCCGCAAGGAGTCGGTGCCCTGTATGCGCGGAAGGGAACGCTGTTGCAGCCTCTCTTCTACGGCGGCAGCCACGAGCGTTCACGACGCGCCGGCACTGAGAATGTCCCCGGAATTATCGGTTTGGGCAAAGCTGCGGAGGTCGCCAGAGGAGCCCTCGAACGGGGTGATTTGGCCCGTATGTCGGAGATGCGCGACCGCATTGAAAAGCAAATTCTCAGCACCGTGGAAGCAACCGGAGTGAACGGTGCAGGGGCTCCGCGAGTGCCCAACACCACCAACATTTATTTCGACTACATTGAGGGCGAAGCGCTGGTGATCGCGCTGGATCTGAAGGGACTGGCCGTTTCCACCGGGGCGGCTTGTTCGTCGGGAGCAATTGAGCCTTCCCATGTGCTCACCGCCATGGGATTGCGGCCCGACCGCGCCCGCGCCAGCCTGCGCTTCAGCCTCGGCAAAGAGAACACCCCTGACGAGGTCGAGTTCGCCCTCGGCCTCATCCCCTCGACCGTGGCCCACCTGCGGGAGCTCTCGCCGGTTTACAATAAGGCAGCACTTAGCAGTTAGCACTTGGCACTTGGACCCTCCGCGTTTGTTGTGAAATCGTGGGATTCGAGGTTTCTCACTAAGGTGGCAGCCAAATCTCATTACTAAATGCAAAGTGCTAAGTGCCAAATGCCGGATTTTCAAACCATTGCCGTCGCCATGTCCGGTGGGGTGGATTCCTCTACTGTTGCGGCCATGCTGCGCGCCGAGGGGCACCAAGTCATCGGCTTGACCATGCAGCTCTGGAACCAGCGCCGTCTGGCGGGACATCCGGGTATGCCGGAGGCCGTGCAAGGGCGCTGCTGCTCTCTGGATGACGTTTACGATGCGCGCCGCGTCGCAGAGACGCTGGGCGTCCCCTACTACGTCGTCAATCATGAAGAGCGGTTTGAGCGCGACGTGGTGCGGCCCTTTGTCGAGGAATATCTCTCGGGACGAACACCCATCCCGTGCAGCCTGTGCAATAACCACTTGAAGTTCGACCAGTTGCTGATTGTCGCCAAGCAGATTGGCGCCGACGCTCTGGCCACCGGGCACTACGCCCGCGTCGAGTTTGACGAACCGCGGGGCCGCTGGCTGCTCAAGCGCGCGGCGGATCTGTCCAAGGATCAGACCTACTTCTTGTTCGGACTGACTCAGGAGCAACTGAGCCGGACCCTGTTTCCGCTTGGAGAGATGACCAAGCCCGAAGTTCGTGAATTGGCACGTGGGTACGGGCTGGCCCTTGCCGAAAAGCCGGACTCGCAAGAAATTTGCTTTGTACCCGGGGGCGACTACAAGAATTTCCTGGACGCGTACCTGGCGGAAAGCGGCGAGTCTTTGCCGGATACTGCCGGCGAACTGGTAACCACGGACGGGGAAGTGGTCGGCGAGCACCACGGCATTCACAACTTCACCGTAGGCCAGCGCAAGGGCCTGGGAGTTGCTACAGGTTCGCCGCTCTACGTGATTCAGATCAAGGGCGACGCCCGCCAGGTCGTAGTAGGGGATCAGGACCAGCTGTACTCACGGACGCTGCGGGCGCGCCGTATCAACCTCATCTCGGTTGACGAGCTGCGTGAGGCGATGCGTGTTGCGGTCAAGATCCGCCATCGCCATGAAGCTGCCCCGGCGATAATCGAAAGGACCGGAGACGATGAAATGCTGGTGACTTTTGATGAGCCGCAGCGTGCCATTACACCCGGTCAGGCCGCTGTGTTCTACGACGGCGATGTAGTGGTCGGGGGGGGCTGGATCGTCTGAGAAGAAGAAAAACACCAAACAACAAAGGCGGCGCAAGCGCGCTGCCTTTCGTCTTCAGTTGGCAACGATACTAAATAAACATCTCGTCCTGGGCGACGCCCACACCGTCGCGCCCGCGGCGCCGACCTGAGAAAAAGAATTCCAGGCCTGCGGTGAGCCCCTGCACCAGTCCGGAGACCTGACGAACCGGCGAAACCACGGTCTTGTGCACCATGTCGGTGGTCTGTTCTACGCGATCCAGGGTACGGCCCACGAGCTCGTCGGCGCGAATGACCTGCAAGCGGGCCCGGTCGATCACATCGTTGAGGGTAGCATCGAGTCGCTGCATTTGGGTACGTACGAGCGCGCTCGACTCGCTGAAGTTTCCCACGATCGCCTCGACCTTCGGACGCAACTCAGTCAGCATCGACTGCGCCATCTCGGCGGTGGGAAGGACCTTGGTCTTCACTTCAGTTGCCAGGGCTTCCATGCGAGCACTGGTCTGGCGCACCGCCAGATACATAAACACCAGGATGCCCGCTTGGATTACCACCGCCGCCGCTGTCACTGCGACAAAAATGTTCAAGCTATCCATAAGATCCCTCCGCTCGAAAGCGTTGCCACGGACGCCGCGGAGACCAACCGTTGCCGGCCACTCCTGCTACGGGTTCGGGGTACCGCTCTCCGTGCGAACGGTCTCGTGGTACGCCTGCTTGCCCGCTTCGTACGCAGACCGGAACTGCTCCTTCTGCTGATTCAGGACTTCACGGCCGCGATCTGCCCATCCTGCAGCCTGTTCCCGGGCTTGCCGCGCGCGTTCCCGGACGAACTCACGGCCTTCCTCTGCTTTGGATCGCAGCGCTTCGCGCGTTTCACTGCCCGCACGAGGCGCATAAAGAATTCCAGCGATCGCACCAAACCCGAGGCCCGCGAGGAACCAAAGAAAACTATTGCTATCTCTCTCCGACATGACTGCCTCCAACTTTCGTCTCTCTATCCGGATGGTAGCACCCGCTATGCCGAAATACAATTCAGGGCCCATCGCCGGTAATTTTGTCAGGCCGCCGATAAGCACTTGTAGGGAAAGCGTCCAAGAGAGACAATGTCAGCCCATCAGGAGGGCCTGTGTCAGAGCGGAAGTATCGCCAGCGCGGATACCAGGATTCAGGAGAAAAGCGGGAGAAGCAATCATCCGCGGAACGCGGAGATCGTCCTCTCAAGAAAGACACATTCGGACCACGACCGATGCAGATGCCGGGGACGCACACGGTTTCTCGCTGCGCCCAGTGCGGTACCTTGCTTCCGCCGGGAATAGATCCTGACAGCAAGTGTCCGAAATGCGGCTTTGAACTCCACTCCTGCCGTCAGTGTACGTACTTTGACACGTCCAGCCGCTTTGAATGCTCCCAGCCCATTCCCGAGCGCATTGCGCGTAAGGATGAGCGGAACGAATGTACCTTCTATTCCATGCGGGTGCGGGTGGAGAAGGAAACCTCTACGCCCAGCGCCGCTAAGCCGCAGGACGCTCGTCAGGCATTCGAAAATCTCTTCAAGAAGTAGACGCAAGCCTCCTACGGCTTCTGTGTGGGCCGCAGTAGAATCTCACTCGCGAAGGACTGGGGCGCTTGGGTGACCAGCATCGCCACGGCGTGTGCGACATCGTCGGGCTGTAGCATCTTCGACGGATCTCGACCAGTATGGGGGCTCAGTTCCGTGTCCACCGATCCCGGACAGATGACCGCGACCCGGATGTTGTGCTTCCGTAGCTCCTCGGCAACCGAGTAGCTGAGTCCGTTCAATCCCCACTTCGAAGCGGCGTAGGCGGCGCCGTTGGGCAGAGCATTCTTTCCGGCAAGGGAGGAGATGTTAATGATGTGCCCGCTGCCGACCCGGATCATCATCGGAGCAAAAGCCCGCATGCAATAATAGACGCCGCGCAGGTTCGTATTTAGAACCCGATCCCATGAGTCCGGCGGCATCTGGTGCAGGGGCCCTCCAAAGTCGCCTACACCAGCATTGTTGACCAGAATGTCGATCCGGCCGAGTGTCCGCTCAACCCAGGCTGCAACCCGTTCGACAGACTGCACGTCGGTCACATCGCATTCTGCAATCTCGGCTCTCCCCCCGGTCCTTGATATGGCAGCCGCAGTGGATTCAAGGGGCCCGCGCGTACGTGCACAAAGCACCGCCCGCGCGCCCAGGCTGGCCAATTTCTGCGCGATCGCCGCGCCGATGCCCCTGCCAGCGCCGGTCACCACGGCAATCTGGCTCTTTAGTGCCATGTCACCGACTTCTGTCATAAACTATGGCCTCCTTCGAAGCTCCAGGCAGCAAAACCACCGCCCCTGCCCCGTACCGCATCTTACAAGAGAAGAACTTGGTTCGCGGGGAAAGCAACTTGCCTTGTTTGAAGGACATACTTATAATCCGGCTCACCGGAACTTTTTCTTGGCCACGGTTGCAGTGAAGAGGCCTTAGGTTTTCCGGGCCCGACGCATGGGGCAGGCGATCCATGATGTGATCAATCCCGGTTGCGCTGAGCTTGGGCAGGACCGGGCAAGGTGTCGTCGGTTTCTCGAAATTGCGATTTCCCGAAATCCTAAGGAGCCACTTGAAATGAAGACGAGTCTAGTAGCGATTGTGCTTACGTTTGCTGGAATAGCCTCGGGTCAGCAGACTGATACGCAACCGCAGACCCAACCAACCGCCGCCCAACAGCCCACCGCCGCCGCACAGCCCCAGAAGAAGGAAATCAAGGATCCGGCGGAATACAACGCCTATGTGGGGGCTGTCCAACAAAAAGACGCACCCTCCAAGATCAGTGGATTGGAAGCCTTCCTGGCGCAGTATCCCAACAGCGTGATGAAGGAAGACGCGCTGGAAGTACTGATGGGCGCCTACCAGCAGGCCGGAAACCAGGCCAAGGTGATTGATACGGCGAACCGGCTTTTGGCTGCCAACCCCAACAACGTTCGTGCCCTGGTGCTGCTGGCTTATAACGAGCGCGCCACCCAGAAGTGGGCTGATGCGAAGGACCATGCTATCCGGGGGTTGCAAGCCCTTCCAAACATGGCCAAGCCGGACGGCGCGTCTGACGCAGATTTCGCCAAGCAGAAGGCCGACCTGGCCACTCTGCTGAGTAGTGTTGCCGGATTCTCCGCCCTTCAGTTGAAGGACAACGCGACCGCGGCGAAGTATCTCAGGGACGCAGTGCAGGGTGACCCCAATAACGTGGAGAATGTTTACCCCTTGGCTTTGGCCTACCTCACCGGCACTCCGGAAGATGATGTGAATGGCCTGTTCTTCATCACCCGGGCGGCGAACCTGGTGAAGGACCCAGGGGGCAAAGCCCAGATCACGAAATTCGGACACAGCAAGTATCTGAAATACCACGGCTCAGAGGACGGCTGGAACGAACTTCTGGCACAAACTGCAACCACGCCTCTTCCACCGGACGGATTCACCATCAAACAGTATGTGCCTCCCACTCCAGCGGAGCAGGCACATGACCTGGTGAAGGACAAGAGTCCCGCCGACATCAAGAAGTTGAGTTTTGCCGAATGGGAGCTGGTGCTTTCCAAAGGCACCCCCGAGGATGCCGAGAAGGTGTGGAGTGTCATCAAGGGCGTGCCCATGCAGATGGAAGCCACGGTGATCAAGGCAGGAGACACAGAATTGCAGATCGCCGCTAGCCAAGATGACATTGACGCCAAAAGGGCCGACATCGTGCTGACGATGACCGGAATTATTCCCGCCAAGTTGATGCCGAAAGAGGGAGGGGTACTCGACTTCGAAGGTACCCCCGTGTCTTACACCCCGGATCCCTTTGTCATGACCATGGAAAAAGGTGCGCTTCTGACTAGGGCCGCGCCGCCGGCGCCGAAGAAGCCGCCCGTTCACCGGCGGCGGCCGAGCTAATCAAACCGTCGCCAGGGATTCAGAGGAATGCCAGGGCAGCGCTGAGAGCGCTGCCCTGAGTCTTTTGCCATCACCCTGTGCTAGGAATCGAGCGGGGGGAGCCCCTTAGCGGACCACTTTCTTCTCGTAGGTGAGTGGGCGGGCGCTGCGCGGAGGCCGCTTAACCCCCGCGCGCAACTGCCGCACATCAATCTTCAACTCCGCAATGGTGCGGCTTAAGGTGTTGCGGTGCATGCCCAACTGGCGTGCCGCGCGGCACTGGTTGCCCTTGTTCTCCTGGAGCACTGTCAGAATGAACCGCTTCTTGAACTCGCGCACCGCCTCGGAGTACAGGATGTTGCTTTTGTACATCTGCATGATGAGTGCTTCGAGCTGGTCTCTCACGGCATCTCTCTTTCTCGGAGGAGCGCACCTTCCGCTCCTCTCGGTTGCCAGGTCCTTGTAGCTCGACATCGCAGTGACTGCGCGATGCTCTATTGCGTTTTCGTTCCTTGCTTCAGGAGATCGAGACCCTGATAGAAGCGCGCTCGCAATTCCGCAGGCGCGACCCAAATTACGGCACGCCCCACGACCAGAAAATACGGCGCTAGTTCCGATCCCTGCAGCCACCTCGACGTCGGCGTGAACGCAGCCATGCTCACCAGGACGATCGCGACCCCCAGACAGCCGCGCAACAGTCCCAATGCTCCGCCCAAGACACGATCGACTGAACTCAGGCCAGCTTCTTTCATGATCCAGCGCGCGATCCGTCCTGCCACGCCCGCAAGCAGCATCGCCACCGCAAAAATGATCAGGAAAGCAGCAATCTCCACCAACCATCGCGAGGAGTATTGAGCGAAATGATCCGCCAGGCGATGGTAGTTCCACGCCGCCAGCAAATACCCCAGCACCAGGCCGGCGATGCCAAATGCTTCCTGAAAGAATCCCGCAATGGCGGCCTGAACGACTGACACCACGATCGCTACCACAATGATCCAGTCAGCGGCCGTCAATGCGCTCTCCGGCTAGTGCTCGGTCCACTAAACATCCAGCTCGCGTCCGGTGAGCCGGTGGTATGCCTCCAGGTATTTTTCGCTGGTCTTGCGAGCCACTTCCGGGGGGAGGGCTGGCGCAGGCGGTTGCTTGTTCCAGCGAATTTCTTCCAGATAGTCTCGAACATACTGTTTGTCGTACGAATCCTGAGCACGGCCCGGCTGATATTTGTCTGCCGGCCAGAAACGCGATGAGTCAGGCGTCAACACTTCGTCCGCCAGCGTGATCCCGTGCGGCGTGATTCCGAATTCGAACTTGGTGTCCGCGATGATGATGCCCTTGGTGCGGGCGTAGTCGGCCGCCTTGGTGTAGATCTGCAAAGAGATGTCACGCAACTGGCGGCTCCGCTCCGGTCCCACAATGCGCACCATTTCTTCCAACGGAATGTTCTCGTCATGTCCGCTCGTAGCCTTGGTCGCCGGAGTAAAGATCGGCTCCGGCAACTTGTCGGACTCTTTCAGAGCGGCCGGTAACTCAATTCCACATACCTTCCCGGTTGCCTTGTACTCTTTCCACGCAGATCCGGAGATGTAGCCGCGAACCACGCATTCTACCGGAACCATCTCCGCGCGCAAGACCATCATCGAGCGGCCTCGAAGTTGATCGGCGTACTGGCGAGCCGGCAACGGGTAACTTTCCACATCGGCCGTGACCAGATGATTGGGAACAATGTCGCGCAGAAACTCAAACCAGAAAAGGGAAATCTGCGTCAGCACTCGCCCCTTGTGCGGGATTCCAGTGGCCAGAACATAATCAAACGCAGAAATGCGATCGGTCGCCACGAAGAGCAGGTGCTGGTTGTCGAGCTGGTACACGTCGCGCACCTTGCCGCTGGCGTGGAGCGTTAGTTCCGGGAAGTCAGTATGAAGCAGGACGGAATCAAGAAGTTCGGGGCTCATTGAATAATTTTACAGGCGGAAAACGTGGCGTATTCTACCCCGCCAGAAATTTTTGTCAACGGCTTAAGTCACGCCCTTTTGTGAGTCGTCCAAGTCGTTCACAGGAAAATGGTTGACAAGCGAAAGAGCGTTCGAAACGCGGCCTTCCGTGCGGGTTTTCACGTCAAGAGTTTGTGGAAAAGCTGAGGACAGCGGAGGATAAACAGTACCTCAGTGGTGTCGGCCACTCCCGCGCCGGGGGGAGGCCTGCAGAGTGTCGATGGTATCTCTGTGGACGCGGTGCTTAGGCCGTCGCCCCAAAGCGGACCGAAACCAGCTTGGAGACTCCGGGCTCCTGCATGGTCACGCCATAAAGCACAGGCGCAATGCTCATCGGCTTCTTGCTGTGGGTGATGAGCACGAACTGCGTTTCCAGACTCATCTCTTTGACCAGTTCGGTAAAGCGGCCAATGTTGGCCTCATCAAGCGGTGCGTCCACCACATCAAGAATGCAGAAGGGGCTGGGCTGATACTGGAAGATGCCCACCAGCAGCGCCAGCGCGGTCAGGGCTTTCTCGCCGCCTGAGAGCAGCAAAACGTTCTGTAGCTTCTTTCCTGGAGGAGAAGCGACCACGTCGATGCCGCTCTCTGCGGAGTTCTCCTCGTCGGTAAGCCGCATGAAGGCATGGCCACCGCCGAAGAGTTTCTTGAAAGTGGCCTGGAAATTCTCGTTGATTCTGCTGAATGCTTCCTCGAACTTCTGTCGTGAGAAGGTATCGATTTCCTTGATGGTCGCCTGCGTGTTTTCGATCGATTCGATCAGGTCCTTCCGTTGAGTATGCAGGAACCCGTGACGCTGTGCGGTTTCCTTGTATTCCTCGAGCGCCATCATGTTGACTGGGCCCATGGCTTCGAGGCGGGCACGCATCTCGCGACAGGCTTGCTCTTCAGCACCTAACTGCTCCCCTGTAGCCAGACCAATGGTGGGGTCGGCCATCAATTCATGCCGCTGCACCCCTAGTTCGTTCAGGCAGGTCTCCGCCATATACTGTGCATCCGACTGCAGCTTGGCCACGGCCGCCGAGAGTTCGCCGCGGCGGTCACGAGCCTGGTCGAGCAGTTGCCTTCCCGCGCGCAGTGCTTCATCGATCTCTGCCAAGCGGGCGCGTACCTGGTCGGACTCAAACTGCAGCAATCCCTCGCGGGCTTCGCCGGCATTGCGCTCAGCCTCCAGATCGTCGAGCACGGTGGCCAGCTGCTGATTCTCGGCCTCGCGTTGCACCTTCTCTGCGAGCGAAGCTTCGATCTGCGCCGCCAGGGAACTCACCCGCTCTCCCATGTCGCTGACCAGGGACTGTATCCTCTCCAGCACGGCCACTGCCGAGCGGTGACGTTCCTCCAACGTGGCCACCTTCGCCAGTTGCTGGGAAGCATTCTGGGCCGCTACATCGCGGCGTTCTCGCAAGCCGGCCAGCTCTTCGTTTGCCGCTGACGCCCGCCGTTCAAGGTTTTCGCGCCGGCTCTGCAGCTCAGCCAGTTCAGCATGCCGGGAACTGATCAAAGCTGCCTGCTCCGCGCGTTCTGCACCAAGTCGCTTGAGTTCGTCGCGGCACGTAGGGATCCGCTCAGCGACGCGACTCATCTCAGAGTCAAGCTGCTGCAACATGTGCCCTGAGGTCATCGCCTGTTTTTCGGCTTCGCGTTTCTCGCCTTCCAGCCGGTCGAGCAGGGAGGTCAGCTCCTTAATCTCCCGCCCCAACTGCAACACCCGGATTTCCTCTTCGCGAAGCGCCGACTCAAGGTCGCCCAGCAGCCGCATGACTTCGCGCAATTCCCGTTTCATCGAAAGTGGGCCCTCGGCGCGCTGTTTTCCGCCCGTTACGGTCACATTGTGGAAACACTCTCCTGAATGCGAGAGAAAGAAAGCGTCGGGGTTCTCCAAGGCAAGTTCCCGGGCGAACCCCGGATCGGGAACAAGGTATCCGTCCCTTAGCTTGGGAAGGATTACTTCCAGCGACCGGCCGAAGCCGTTAAGCACTCGAATGGCCTGCTTCAGTGGAACCACCGACTGGTTCGGGGTCGCCCCACGGGCAGCTTCGTCGACTGCAAATGAGAACTTAGCTTGCGAGTCGTCAGGGTGAATCAAGAATGTAGCACGCCCGTCCACGTCGCTTCGCAGCAAGCGCAAGCCCTCATCCGCTGCGTCCCAAGACTTCACCACGATGTAATTCAACTCATCGCGGAGAAAGTCTTCCACCACGCCTTCGTATCGTGGTTCGACCTCAAGAAAGTCGGCCAGCACTCCGGCCGGTGCCAGACCTCCGTTTAGGCCTCCCGACTGGAACAACCGGCGCACCGATTCCGTTGAGTAGCCATGCTCGGCGATCACGGCTTCGAGCGAAGCCTTCTTTCCGATAGCGGACGCGTACTCCGCTCGTAGGCTGTCCAGGTGGTTCTTGGCCGCGGCTTCCTGGTAGCGCTTGGCGTCAATCAGCCGGCGCGCCTGGGCAATTTCTTCCGCTAGGCCCGCCACTCTTTGCGAAACCGTCTCAAACTCCAGCGCCAGTTGCCCGCGCTGTCCGCCGAAGGCTTCGACTTGCGAATTGGCATTAGCTAACTCGTCGTGCAGGCGCTGGCCTTCGCGATTGACCGATACCAGCCGCTCTTCGGCCTGAGTGAGCTCGTTCCGCAAGTTGGAGGCCGAAGCCATTACCTCAAGGATGGTGCCTCGGGAGGCTTCCTGACGTTGCTCCAATTCGGCCAAGGCGTTCGCGGCCGCGGTCGCCTCCTGCTGGCAGGCTGCCAAAGTCTGCTGGGTGCCTTCCAGATCGCCGGCGGCGGAATCGAGGACTTGCTGGTTTGACTCACGCTCTTCCTCGAGCGTGAGCAGCCGACTCCTGGCCTGCGCGAGTTCGGCCTCGGAAGATGCCGAGCGCAGTACCAGCTCGGTGCAGCGTTCCTCGTTATGACGCCGGGTAGCGTGGGCACGATCGGTTTCCAGCTTGATCTGGCTCAAGCGCTCCCGGTTTTCACGAATCTCGGTCTCGATGGCATACCCGCGCTGGGTTCGTTCGGCTTGTTCCGCCTCGAACTGTTGGACCGCGTCGGTCTGCTGCCGCATTGCCTCGGAAATCTGGTTGATCTGTCCGTCTAACGCAGCGCTTTCGAGGTCCAACTGGGCGAACTTGCTGGCCAGGACCACTCGCAGCCTGGCCCGCAACTCTTCCCGCAAGCGCGCGTAGCGCTCAGCCTTGGAGGCCTGGCGCTTGAGCGAGTTCATCTGGCGCAGCACTTCCTCGAAAATGTCGTTGACCCGGGCCAGGTTCTGTTTGGCATCCTCGAGACGAGCTTCCGCCAAGCGTTTCTTAGTCTTGAATTTGGTAATCCCGGCCGCCTCTTCGAGAATTGCTCGGCGGTCCGTGGGCCGGCTGCTGAGGATCTGCCCAATACGCCCCTGCTCGATCAGTGCATAAGACTCCGGCCCGAGTCCCGTGCCCATGAAGAGCTCTTGGATGTCCCGCAGCCGGCACAGTTTGCCGTTGAGCAGGTACTCGCTGTCCCCGGAACGGAACAGGCGGCGCGTCACCACGATTTCCCCAGCGCGGAACTGCTGCTGGAACTTGCGACGGCGAATCTTAAGCACGACCTGCGGTCCGAGACCATTTCCCGGCCGGGGAGCCGCCAACGGCAGCGGATTGGGGTTGGTGAACACCGCAAACCGCGGCTCATCATGCGGATCGAATTCAGACAGCAATCCACTGTTGGGACGGCGATGTTCCACTTCGTCAACTCTTCCCGGTTGCGCCTCTTCGGTCAGGCTTTCGACTTCCTCGGCCGCCTTGGCCCTTACCTCCGCCTCATCCCAGTCATCCGACGGCATCTCGTCTTCGATTTCGATTTCGGTTGCGTCTCCGGCATCGGGCCCGTCGTACACTTCGGGGTCAATGAGGGTGAGCGCGACTTCAGCCATGCCCGTCGGCTTGCGATCGCGCGTGCCCGCAAAGATTACGTCTTCCATTCGGGAGCCGCGCAAAGTCTTGGCGGATTGTTCGCCTAGTACCCAGGAGATGGCATCGGCAATATTCGACTTGCCGCACCCGTTGGGCCCGATGATGGCCGCGATGCCGTCCCCGTGAAATTTGAGCTCAGTGCGGTCACAGAAAGACTTGAAGCCGAGAATGTGCAGCTTTTTCAGTTTGAGCAACGTGTACTCCTTAGGTTGTGCCGATGTTGCTTTGTCATCCCGAGCGAAGTCGAGGGACCTGCTTCTTCGGGTCGGGTTAACCAATAAGATTCCCTCTCCTCTACTCTGTTCATACGCCATCCCTTGCCTGGGCAGGGCAGGCACACATTGGAGCTAATGTAACGGTCAAATTGCGCCGGGGTCAAGCAAGAAAACACTACATATAGTATGCCCCTTCGCGCAACCCCGTCATTTTGCACACACAATGCAGCAATCGCCTGGGAATCGGGTGGGAAAGCAAGGAGGTAGGGAGAACCACGAGAGCAAAACCAGCCTACTGCAGCTGTCTTGGGAAAGCAATGAAAACCTCCTCGAATCGCAGCCGTCTAAGCCGCTGGAGTTTCCAGATCTTCAGAAGGGATCGCTGAATTGACCACGAAGTCCGTTACGCAGCTTTTACTCCTATTACTCCTAACAACCGGCGGTGGTGCCTTCGGTCTGCCAGCAGACGCGGAACACCCCTCCGGGCGGATCGACTATGCAATCGCTTACGTCCCATTCTTGCACTCCACGCTGATGTACGGAGGCTGGGCGCCGCCGCAATGGCGGCCGACCAGCGAAGTCTGGACTTGGGACGGAAAAAATTGGTCGCGCTGGCAGGTAAGCGGCGCACCTGCCTTCGCGCACCACACCATGGCCTTTGATTCCAAGAGAAATGTGCTGGTGGTCTGCGGCCGTCCTACGCCGCATGAAGGCGGCGAGTACCAGATTTGGGAAACCGATGGAAGCACGTGGAACCGGAAGGCAAACATCCCAGTCGACGCCTCCGCGCAAGGCAATCCCAAGCTGACCTATGACTCCGTCAGAAACCGGCTTGTGCTTTACGTCGCGTCGTACGCGGGAGAGGCAAAGATTTGGGAATCTGACGGTAAGGCTTGGCAGAATGTCAAAGCTGCACACCGGCCGGTTCGCTGCGACGACAATGGGTGTTTGTTCCAGTATGACGAGAGTCTCCGAAAAGCGGTGCTGGTTGGGGAGAGTCGCACCGCGAAAGAGCCGCTCGCATGGGATGGACACGAATGGGGCATGAACAGCGGCAGTGGGACGCAAACCTGGCTGTGGGACGGCGTCGATTGGACCCAGCTTCGGGGTGAGCAACCACCCCGCGCAATGTGGGGAGGAATGACCTATGACCGCAGCCGCCACCGGCTAGTCCTGCTGAGCACCCGCATGGAGACATGGACGCTCCGCCGCCGCAAGTGGCTGAAGCTTTCACCCTCGACTTCGCCAAGCCCGAGCCCCAACGGGTTCTTTGGACTGGGCTATGACCCGGCACACAAGGTCAGTCTGTTCTTCGGTGGTGAGAGCCGCCACAGCGAACCGGAGCGCGAGTGGGTCTATCCGACCACAACGTTGCTGTACGATGGCCACACCTGGAGCCCGCGGTGAGGCGAACCGGTTTAATGCCAATCAATTCAGATTCATTCTTCGCAGCAGGTCTGAGAAGCGGGGATCCTTGCGCAGTGGATCGAAGACCGGGTCGACTTTGAGTAAGATCATCGAGCCATTTCTCCTGGCATAGGCGCGGTCGAGCCAGACAAAGGCTTGATCCGCTTTCCCCCAGGCGCTATACACCACAGCGATGGAGTGGGTTTCGTCTTCGCCCTGGCCGTCCAGCCGTTGCAGTTCCGCGACGATCCTCGCCGCCTCCCGGTCGTGGTGCCACGCCGCCTCCCCGGCGCCCAGCGCACCTACCGCCCAGGGCTGCCCGTGGGAGCCGCCGGTCGCGAGTTGAAGCTCCTTCAGCATTTCCGGGTATCGCTGCGTCTGCAGGTACGCCGCGCCTAACAACATGTGGGCGAGGAAGAAATCCGGATCACGCTCCAGGGTTTGGCGGCATTGCTCGATGGCCTCATCGTAACGGCGTGAAAGGTACAGCATGTCACCGACGTCTCGCGTAATGATGAGAGAAAGTGGGTCCAGTTCCTGGGCGCGGCGGATTTCCCGCAGCGATTCTTCCTTGCGGTCCATGGCAATGAGGTAGTAGGCATACCAGTGGTGGGCAGTTGCGTATCCGGGATTGAGTTCGAGGGCCCGCAGAAATTCCTTCTCGGCCACCGGCCAATTCCAGTCGTAGTGCATTTCCACGAAAGCCAGAGAAGTGTGCGCCTCCGCCATGGAGTCATCCATCGCCAGCGCCTTTTGAGCGGCCGCACGGGCTTTCTCCATGGCTTGGGCGCGAGGAATGGCAGTATCGGGCAGAGAGCCCATGAGCGCGTACGCATCGGCCAAGCCGGCATAAAATTGTGGCGCGCCGCCGTCTCTGGCGATGGCTTGCTCGAAATATTGGATGGCCCGCTCGAATCCTTCCCGAGTGCGTTTGTTCCAGAAATAGCGTCCCTGGAGGTAGTCTTCATAGGCCTGTGGGTCCACGGCCCGGGGCGGCGCCCGCCGCGAACCCTGTTCCGGGGACAGTTTCACTTCAATCTCGCGGCCGATGGCGTGCGACACCTCCTGCTGTAATGCCAGGACATCGCTCAAATCACGTTCGTAACTTTCCGCCCATAGGTGAGTTTGGTCTCGCACCTGGATCAGTTGGGCGCTGATGCGCACGCGCTGGCCGGCCCGCCGCACGCTGCCTTCCAGCACGTACTGCACTCCAAGCTCCTTGCCAATCTCGTCCACCGCTTTTCCCGGGTTGCGGTAGCGCATGGCGGAGGTCCGGGCGATCACCGCCAGGCGTTCAGGCTGCATGCGGCTGAGTTCGGTGATCATCTCTTCCGTGAAGCCGTCACTGAAAAAGTCCTGACTCGGATCTCCCGTCAGATTTTGAAAGGGAAGTACCACCAGCATGATCCGGCCTGCCGGGATCGGAGGCCGCCGATGGAGATACCTCCAGCCCCCGTATCCCGCTAACAAGGCGATGACCCCGCCCAGCGCGAGCAGATAAACAAGCGTAGGCCTGGCGCGGCTGAATGCGGCGATCGCCCGCGCCGGCCGCGGTGAAACTCCCTCCGCAGCGAGCCGAACCGGAGAAATGAATCGATATCCGAGCTTGGGAACGGTCTCGATGTACTGGGCAGCTTCCTGATCGTCGCCTAACACCCGGCGCAAGGTGAAGATGTTGCGGGTCAGGTTGGATTCTTCCACCGTGGTATCCGGCCAAACCTGTTGCAACAGCTCTTCTTTGGTAATCAGGTGTCCCCGGCCTTGGACCAGAATCCGCAAGATGTCAAACGCTTTGGGAGTCAGAGAGATCGGGGTGTGGTCGCGCAGCAGCAGTCGCTCGCGGATATCCAGGCGGTACCCCCCGAATTCATACACCTGCGCCAGGCTGAGATGCATAAGTGCGCTGCAAGAAAAATCCAAGAAAAACAGGAGCCCACCACCAAGACATTGCCACCAAGCACCGCCACAATGCCACGACCGCCGGGGTGGAGGGGAGTGGGTCTGGCAAGCGGGCTCAATTCTAGCCCCGTTTCCCGGTTCGGACAATATGGCCCAATTGGGCAAAGGAGCGGAACCATGAAGTATGGCATCTGTTGTTCATTGATTTTCTTGGGGATATGTCTGACCGGGGTGGCACAAGCGCAGGTCACGGCTGCCGGTGCGGCCGTGCCTCACATGATCAAGTTCAGCGGCACACTGCACGACGGTCAAGGAAAAGCCCTGACCGGTATCACTGGGGTTACGTTTGCTCTGTACCGCGAACAGTTGAACGGCGCGCCGCTGTGGATCGAGACCCAGAACGTGACTCCCGATGTGAGCGGTCACTACACGGTCTCGCTGGGTGCAACCCGAAGCGAGGGTTTGCCACTGGAGCTGTTTAGCTCAGGCGAAGCTCGCTGGCTGGGGGTTCAGGCAGCCGGCGACTCCGAGCAGTCGAGGGTCCTGCTCATGAGTGTGCCGTACGCCCTGAAGGCAGGAGATGCAGCCACCATCGGTGGCCTACCGCCCACTGCATTTGTGCTGGCCGTGCCGGTAACGAATGGCGCTTCTCCAACCCAAGCAACGCCCAACGCGAGTGCTTCATCGAGCGGCAATCCCGACATCGGGGGGAGCGGAACGGCCGGATTCCTTTCTGCCTGGACCGACAACAACGGGAACTTGGGGAATTCCGTGGTCTTTCAAAAAGGTACCGGATCGAGCGCCAGGATCGGGATTGGCCTGACGAACCCGTTGTTTACCTTGGATGTTAAGGGTTCGGCCCTGGTGCGCGGGACACTGGAAGCCGCCACCAAGGGAACTGCCAACGCCTCCAAAGGGTTCAATTCCAATCCCCTGGATATTGAGGCGTCTTCATTCAACAGCGGCACGGGCAAGGCCGTCATGCAGCATTTTGAGTGGCAGGCGGAGCCAACGGGGAACAACTCCAATAATCCCGGAGCCACACTCAACCTGCTGTTTGGGCAAGATAATAACGCTCCGGCGGAAACGGGCTTGCTGCTCACCAATACTGGCATCTTCACCTTTGCGCCTGGTCAGACGTTTCCCGGCACAGGGACCATCACCGGCGTGACGGCAGGAACTGACCTAACTGGCGGCGGAAACAGCGGGGATGTCACCTTGAACCTGGATCTGGCGCAGACCGACGCGCGCTATGCTCAGTTGAACGCCAACAACAACTTTGTGGGCGCTGAGAACATCACCGGCAGCCTTAGTGTCACCGGCACCGGCGTCGTCGGTGTATTTGGGAGTTCAACCCAGGCCGACGGTGTGATGGGAGTAGGTGATGTAGGTGTATATGGAACGGACTTGGTGGGAATCACTGGCGGCGGCGGCGTCGAAGCGGTCGCGAGTAATGCCGATAGCATAGCGTTAGAGGCGGTCTTGCCGAACCTCACCGGACATCCCATCGGTGTGCTGGCCGACGGCAGCTTCACTACAGGCGGCATTGGCCTGAAGACGATTAGCCACGGCGATTCCGGCTCGGTTGCGGCGCTGCTAACAGCAAACGCCGCCTCTGGGAAGCTCATCAGCGGTCAAGTGAGCGGGACCGAGCGGTTCAGTGTGGAAGGCACGGGCAGAGTGAAGAGCAACACTTCCGGGGCCAATAACGCCGCCTCGTTCACCAAGGATTCCACCTCAAGCCCCGCCAGCTTGGCAGCGCTGCAAGCCGAAAACGCCGGAGTGAATGGTGAGGTGGCGTGGCTGGGCCACATAAGCACGGCGAACCACAACGCCGTCATCAAACTGGTTTTGCCCACCGGGTCAACCTCAAACTTCCTGGTGTGCAACATTCCGGATGGAGTACAGAAATGTCACATCGATAGTTCAGGCAGCTTTGTCAGTGGCTCCGACTTCGCCGAAGCCCTGCCGGTGCGAACGGCGCGGAAGCTGTACGAACCCGGCGATGTGCTGGTGATGTCAAGCGACGGTAAAGCAGTCCAGAAAACCGCAATTCGCTACTCGCGGCAAGTCGTGGGTGTCTACTCGACCCGCCCTGCGGTGCTGGGTGCAGAGAAAGGCGAGGGAGTCACGCGCGTGGATGCCAACGACGTACCGGTTGCCATCACGGGCATCGTGCCCACCAAGGTCAGTGCTGAGAATGGTCCCATTCGCGTGGGCGACCTGTTGGTTACGTCGTCCAAGCCGGGATATGCCATGAAGGCCACGAATCCACGGCAGCTGCTTGGGGCGGTGATCGGCAAGGCCCTGGAGCCGCTGGCGGAGGGCAGCGGCACGGTCAGGGTACTGGTCATCTTGAGATGATCGGGGCGCGCTAGAGGAGGCGCGGGCAGAGATGCCCGCGCCACCCAACCTGAGAAGCAGATTATCGCTACCCGCCGAGCTTCTCAAAGAACAGGCACATCGACTCGATCCCGCGATAGAAGTTCGGAATGTGGAACTTCTCATTGGGAGCGTGCAGATTATCGTCAGGCAGGCCGAAGCCCATCATCACGCTGGGAATCTTCAGCACGTCCTGGAAGTCCGTCACGATGGGGATCGAGCCGCCGGAACGGATAAACACCGTGTCTTTCTTGAAGATCTCGTGCATCGCCTCGGTGGAAGCTTTTACGTACTCGTTGTCCGTCCCCACCACGCAGGCCGGGCCCTTGCTCCAGACCTTGATCTTGGTCTCGATGCCCTTGGGCGTGAGCTTCTTCACAAATGCCGTGTAGCGTTTCAGGATGTCATCCGGATCCTGGTTCGGCACCATCCGCATGGAGACCTTTGCCGCGGCCTTGGCCGGGATCACAGTCTTGGCCCCGGGAGCAGTAAATCCGCCAGGCATGCCGTGGACTTCAAGCGTGGGACGCGCCCAAGTGCGATACAGCACAGAGAATCCTGGTTCGCCGGTCAACACCTTGGAACCGACTTCCGTCTTCCGATAATGTTCTTCGTTGAAGGGGAGCTTTTTCCAGGCCTTGAGTTCGTCGTTCGTCGGCTTCTTGACCTTGGAATAGAAACCCGGAATCAGGATCTTGCCCTTGGAGTCTTTCAGTTTGCTGATGATCTCGATCAAAGCGAAGAATGGATTGGGCGCGGCTCCGCCATACATGCCGGAGTGCAGATCGGTCTTGGCGCCGTAGGCTTCGATCTCGGTATAAACCAGGCCGCGCAGCCCCACACACAGGGTCGGAAGGTCCGGAGCAAACAACTCGGTATCGCACACCAGGGCGAAGTCAGCCTTGAGCTTCGCCTTCTGCTTCCGCACGTACTCGGCGATCGACTCGCCACCGACTTCCTCTTCTCCTTCGAAAATAATCTTGACGTTCAGCGGGAGCTTGCCGCCGTGGGTTTTCATCAGGGATTCGAGCGCTTTGACTTCCATCCAGAGCTGGCCTTTGTCGTCGACCGCGCCACGTGCGTAGATGTTGCTGTTGCGCTCGGTAGGCTCAAAGGGAGGTGTATGCCATTCGTCGAGCGGGTCGGGGGGCTGCACGTCAAAGTGCGCATACATCAGGACGGTCGGCTTGCCGGGCGCGTGGAGCCAGTCGGCATAAAGCAGGGGATGCCCCTTGGTCGGAATGACTTCGACATTTTCCATTCCGATGCGGCGCAATTCACTGGCGACGAAATCAGCGGCCTTCTGCACGTCGGATTTGTGCTCTTCCAGAGTGCTGATGCTGGGGATACGAAGCAGATCTTTGAGTTCATCTAAGAAGCGTTGCTGGTTCTGACGTGCATAATCGACTGCCGGGGAAGCCATAGGTCTGTCTCCTCATTTCTCGCGCGGGAACGCGATCACGACTTTCTGTTGACGGATGAAAACGCCTAAGTATACCTGAGGGGCGGGCCTAATTTCCGTGCGGACAGCGCGCCGACACGCTCCTGCGTGGCCTGCGTCACACGGCGGAATTCCACGCTCGTGCTACCCTCTTTGTGGCCGGCGCCTGACACAGTTCAGCTGTTTGTAGTGCAGTCATAAAATTCTTCTGGAGTCCACCTTCATGAGATTCACTTTAAAGTTCACGCATATTCTTCTGACCTTTGCCATTCTCGCGACACTCTTCGCTTCCGCCTTCGCTCAAGAACCGTCCCAGCCCCAGACCCATGGCATCGCGGTCGCCAACATGGACCGCTCGGTCAAGCCGGGCAATGATTTCTACCAGTACGCGAACGGGGACTGGATTAAACGCACGGAGATTCCGCCAGACCGCGGCGGCATCGGTGTATTTACAGCCCTCGCCGAATTGAGCAGCAAGCGCACGGCCGACCTGATCGACGAAGCGGCCAAGGGCAGCGCCCCGGCCGGCTCCGGGGTCCGCAAACTTGCCGACCTTTACAACTCCTATATGGACGAGGCCGGGATCGAAGCCAAGGGCCTGGCGCCGCTCCGCCCGCACCTGGACGCCATCGGCGCCATCCGTAACAAGCGGGAACTGGCGCGCGCGTTGGGGGAAAGTCTGCGCGCCGATGTCGACGCGCTGAACAACACCAACTTCCACACCCCAAACCTGTTCGGAATGTGGGTAGCTCCCGGTTTCAACGACTCTGGCCACTACGCGGCCTATCTGCTGCAGGGCGGACTACAACTGCCGGACCGGGGGTATTACCTGGCCGACAACGAACACATGCGTGACATTCGCGCCAAGTATCAGGCGCACGTCTCTGCCATGCTCAAGCTGGCGGGATTCACCGAGACGGATGCTCGGGCCGCAGGGATCGTCAATCTGGAGCACGCCATTGCGCAGATGCATCTCAGCTTGGCGGACAGCGAAAATATCCATAAGGCCAACAATCCCTGGAAGCAGGTCGACTTCGCCGCCAAGGCACCGGGCCTTGACTGGCGAGAGTTTTTCCGCGGCGCTGGTCTCAGCAAACAAAACGAGTTCATTGTCTGGCAACCCTCCGCTTTCACCGGCGAGTCTGCTCTGGTGGCTTCCACTTCGCTGGACACGTGGAAGGACTGGCTGGCGTACCACCTGATCGAGGCCTACGGCGGTCTCTTGCCGAAAGCGATTGCCGACGAACGTTTCGCATTTTTTGGCAAGGTGCTCGCCGGCACGCCGGAGCAACGGCCGCGCTGGAAGCGGGGGGTGGAAGTGGTCAACCGGTTCCTCGGCGATGAGGTGGGAAAAATTTATGCGCAGCACTACTTCCCTCCGGAGGCCAAGGCAGAGGCCGATGCCATGGTTGCGAACATCATCGCAGCGTTCCGCAAGAGGATTGAGGCGCTCTCCTGGATGGATCCGTCCACCAAAGCGGAAGCCCAGGCCAAGCTGAGCACACTGTACGTGGGCATCGGCTACACCGGAACCTGGCGTGACTATTCGGGGTACGAGGTCAAGGCCGATGATGTCTTCGGCAATGTCTGGCGTGGCATTCTCTTCGACTATGGTCGGGGCGTTGCACGACTGGGTAAGCCGGTCGACCGCAAAGAGTGGTCGATGACCCCGCAGACCGTAAACGCCGTCAATCTTCCGCTACAAAATGCCCTGAACTTTCCCGCTGCCATCCTGCAACCGCCGTTCTTTGATGCGCAGGCGCCCGCTGCTAACAACTATGGCGCAATCGGCACCGTGATCGGGCACGAAATCAGCCACACCTTCGACTCGGAAGGGGCGGCTTTCGATTCCAAGGGAAGGGTACGCAACTGGTGGACTCCGGACGATCTTGCCCATTTCGAGGCGGCGACGGCAAAACTGGCAGCGCAGTATGACACCTACAAGCCGTTTCCGGACCTCGCCGTAAACGGAAAGCAGACGCTGGGCGAGAATATTGCCGACGTTGCCGGGGTCGCCGCGGCCTACGACGGTTATCACGCGTCGCTTTCCGGCCATGCCGCGCCTGAGCTGGACGGATTCTCCGGCGACCAGCAGTTCTTCATCGCCTTCGCCCAGAACTGGGGATCGAAGACTCGTGAGGCATCGCTTCGTCAGCAGGTCATGACCGATCCGCATGCGCCGGGCGAGTATCGGGCAGCTACAGTGCGCAACATCGACGCCTGGTACGCTGCGTTTGACGTTCAGCCCGCAGAGAAGCTGTATCTGGCGCCGGCAGACCGTGTGAGGATTTGGTAGAGTCCCGTTCACTGGTCTTCGAGCCTGAGTAGTGGTCTGAAATCATCAACCACGGAGGAGCACAGAGGTTTGAGCCGAAGGCTCTCTCTCCGTGTACCTCTGTGGCCCCCCTGTGGTTAAGAACTTCCAGCCGAGCAAGTGACCTGATGGAGAATTCGCCGGTGAGATATGCTGCGGAGATGAAGGAAGGTTCTACCGAAAGTCCGGGAAAAAGCCGGATCGGGCTTTGCCTCGATTGCCACCATGTGAGGCGGATCGAGTCTGCCAAGGGATCTACGTTTTACCGCTGTGCCGTCTCCGAAAGCGATCCGAAGTTCGCCAAGTATCCGCGCTTGCCGGTACTCGTCTGCTCCGGCTTCAAGCCGAAAGCGTAGGAGCTATCTGGCTTCCGTGGACATGTTCTGTAGCGCCGGCATCCTGCCGGCTGTCGCGAGGGCGCTACTTTATGAGGGAGCGAGAGCTTCAGTCTGTTGAAACCGCTCTGGAGAAAACGCCGCTAGGTCGTAGTCGGGCTTTGCTCCTGCAATCACCTGCGCCGTGACATGCGCAGTCACCGGGGCGAGCAGAATGCCGTTGCGGAAATGCCCGGTGGCGACAAAGTAGCCCGCTGTGCCGGTGGCGCCAAGGATCGGCAAGTCGTCGGGTGTACCTGGCCGCAAGCCGGCCCAATCCTCCAGGACGCGCGCCCGCTCCAGGGCAGGGACCAAGCGGATAGCCGCCTGATGCATGCGGTGGATGGTATCAGCGTCGGTGCGCTTGTCGAATCCCGCCTCTTCCACGGTCGCGCCGATCAGAATTCGCCCGTCGCTGCGGGGTACGAGGTAGACTTCGTCCGAGCGGATAACGTGCTTCAGCACCGGCTGTCCCACCACCGAAAGCATTTGTCCCTTCACCGGTCGAGTAGGGAAGCGGTGCGGAGAGATCTGCCCCGCCCACGCACCGGCGCAGTTGACGACGATCGGGGCGCGGTAGGTGGTCTTGGCAGTGACAACGCCCTCGACGCGGCCATCACAAAGGAGCAACTCCGTTACCGCGGAGCCGGAAGAGATATCCACCCCGCGGTGCCGGGCTGCTTTCAGCGCAGCCGCCACCAGCGCCCGCGGGTCGACGCTGCGTTCCTTCAAGTAGAACGCGGGACCATGCGAAGCAGCCAATGCCGGCTCTAACTGAGCGACTTGACCAGGGAGGAGCTTCTCCGCTGGAGCGTGATCACTCTTGTAAGCCTCCCCCGGCGCAAACACGATCGTGCCTTGCCCGCGCAGATCAGGGTTGATTCCCGACTCATCTTTCAATTCATGTACAAATTCAGGATACATGGCTGCGCTGGCGGCGGCGAACGGCTGCAGCAGCGCAGGAGTTTCTTCCGGAAAATCGACGAGCATTCCGGCCGCAGCGCGAGAAGCCTCCCGGCCGGGTTCTCCGCGTTCGACTAGCAGGATCCGGGCCCCTCGTTTGCGCATGGAAATCGAAAGCGAGAGCCCAATGATGCCACCGCCTACGATGATCGCGTCCCAGGTTTGCAAGGTCACTGGCGGACCCGGAGAGACTTGAACTCCAACGATTGACGGGTATTGAAAACCCTCAAGTTATTGATTTTACAATAAGCGACAAAGGCACGAAAGGCGGGATAGGCGTATCGGTAGCACAAATTAGCACAAAATTCTGGGGCTGAATGTGCTACTCTCTCGCACGCCCGAGGCCTACAGTAAGGGGACCTTTACATGAGAAGAATGATTGCCGTACTTACAATCTGTATCTCCACTTGCGGCTTGGCCGTCAGCCAAACCCCTCAATGGACGGTAGTTCAAGACGTGATCTTGACCCAGCAGAAGGACAATCTTCCGGAAGTGACGATCTTTACTCCTACAACGCCAGGCCTCTATCGCCTCAGCGAATACCTATCCGTTAGTGGGCCTCCCAACAGCAATGCCTGGGATGTAGTCGTGAAATGGCAGGACGTGACGGGACTTCACCAATCGGAACAGATTGGTATTGGGGCTGGCGACTCAGGCAAAGGAGTCATACAGCTTGGCGCTCGGATATTCGCCCCGAAGCCCGGCGTCCCAGTGACGTACTACACCTTTCATGGCGGGGACCCTCCAGGGTCGGTGTACAACTTCGGAATCATAATTGAACAGCTCCGATGAAACTGGGACTAAGAGTTACCAAGCTCTGCTTTTTTTTCAGCCGGAAATAGTGCTGGTTAGACCCTCGAAACACTCAAAATTTCGCGCTGATTCTAAAGCTACTTGCGGGAGGCCCGTTTCACTGGAGGCCCCTAGGACGCGCCGCTATCTACGGGATGATCTCCAGGCCCATCCGGGAGGGCGGCCTCTAAGAAGGGCCTTAGAACGCGCCCGTTTTCGGATGGTCCCGCAAGATAGCCGTTACGGATTAGTACGGCCACTTCCTGCGACCGGGCGGTCCATGAGCGGGCTTTTCGTTGTTTTCGGGACGATGAACCCCCCTTTTATTCTCACGAACCGGGTCAATGAGCGTAATGATTCCATAACAATGTCGGCTCTCATCCGAGCTTCCAGCAAATTGCATACGTGGATACCGAGAGCGGTGACCTTGGTGAAGAACGACTGGTTCACCCGGAAGAAGCGCAACGGTTCTACGGCGAGATCAAAGAACGAAACGTAGGCGTGCGTGTGGGGATGGAATCCAGCGGGCACTCGCGCTGGTTTGAGCGTTTGCTGCGCGATTTGGAGTTTGAGTTGTGGATCGGAAACGCCGCGGAGATCCGCACTAAACGAGTGCGCAAGCAAAAGACGGATCGTCAGGATGCGCAGCTGTTGTTGCGCCTGATGCTGGAGGACCGGTTCCCGCGAATCTGGGTGCCGGACGCCGAGAATCGTGATCTGCGACAACTGCTGTGGCATCGGCACCGGCTGGTGCAGATGCGGACGCGGGTGATGAATCAGTTGCATGTGGTAGCTCTCAACGAAGGGTTACGACGCAAGAAGGCGCTGTGGCGAACTGCTGGCCGCCAGGAACTCGAGTCCATCGCACTGCCGCCCTGGGCCAGCCGGCGGCGTCGGGATCTACTCGACGTACTCGACCAACTGACGCCGAAGATCCAAGAACTCACCCGAGCCTTGGAGGAGGAAGTGGAAAAGCGTCCAGTGCCGCGGCGGCTGATGACGCATCCGGGAGTTGGCCCACTGACGGCTCTGGCCTTCGAGTTGGTGATCGGAACGCCGCAACGTTTCCACTGTGGCAAGCAGGTCGCTAGCTATGTGGGGCTGGTTCCGACGGAGGCGTCCAGCGGTGATCGGCGGCGACTGGGGCACATCAGCAAGCAAGGCAATGTGCTGCTGCGCTTCCTGCTGGTGGAAGCGGCGCAGGTCACAGTGCGCAGCCAACCCGAGTGGCGCAGCAAGTTCTTCCACCTTGCCATGCGGCGTGGACGAAAGATCGCCAAGGTGGCAATGGCACGGAAGCTGGCGGTGCATCTGTACTGGATGTGGCGCAACGGCTGGGACTACGGCCAGTTGCATAAGCTCGGTTCGCACGCGGGAGAGCCCGGAAATCCCGATGGTGGGCAGTAAATCACCGACGTAATGATGGGGCATCCCGCTCCCAAAACAGGGAGTTCGAACAAAGTAATCATGATCGCGGTAGGGGATCGAAGAGATGGCTGGGTCGGACCGAGTTCCTGGCCCTGATGATTCAAAGCGAGCCCAGGTTGAAAAGCGCAAACC
>JAIQFW010000023.1 GCA_020073105.1 Terriglobia bacterium | reverse complement strand
ATCTCGAAGAAATTCCCTTCCGGCAGGACGTTGTTGATGATGTAGCGCGGTTCCTCGAAGATACCCATACCCCGAGCCGGGTTGCAGGAATCGTGAAAGGTCAGTTTGATGTGGGCGTTGCGCTGCGGGTCCAGTTTCAGCTTATTATTCTTGATCAGGTCCGCAGTAAATTCGGAGATGTGCACCATTTTGTGGACCACGGCGTTCTCGAATTTGGTGCCGGTGATGGGGGATACCGGCTTCTCCAAAAAGTCCGCTCCTTCAAACCAGGTGGGCATGTATTGATTGCACACCCGCCACATATGGCCGCACTCGCCGCCCAGGATCCACTTGACCCCCAGCCGCTTTGCTTCGTGGTAGATCTTGGCGTTCAGGCGCTTGCCCATCTCGTGGGAGCCGAACCAGCCGAAGTTGCCGCCTTCAGCGGCATAGGTGCTGAAGGTGTAGTCCAGGCCGATGTGCTCGAAGAGCAGCAGGTAGCCCATCAAGGTAAAGGAGCCGGGGTCGGCGAAGTAGTCGCCGGAGGGGGTGACGAAGAGGACCTCGGCGCCCTTGCGGTTATAGCTTGGAGTGGTGGTGATGCCGGTGATGCGCTCGTTTTCTTCGGCCAGGAAGTCGATCATATCCTTGAAGGCCTGAGGCGTGGCGCCGATGTGGCTGCCCTTGTCGTAACACTGGCCCACCGAGGCCATGGCCCAGTCGATATTGACGCCGATGGAGGCCAGCAGTTCCCGTCCCAGGATGGTCATCTCCGCCATGTCGATGCCGTAAGGGCAGAAGAGTGAACACCGCCGGCAGATGGTGTAAACCCTTGAGCACCAGAAATGTAATTCCTCCAATTCTCCAGGTTTGAACAATGGTCAGGGCAACCGGGTTCAGCGACAGCGCGAATTGCCGAAAGCCACGGGAAGCTGCGAACCCGATGGCGAACAGGAGAATGGGGCCGACGACGGCGAGCCCCAAGGGAGCAGGCGGGGCCACGGCATACTTCGACCCCGCATGAAAGATCAAGAGCTTGGATGCGCTGAAGGCAATCGCCAGCCAGGCTGCAAGCAGCGTCGCGGTCAGGCGTCCGTATTTTGCGTTCTCATTTACTGACATTAGGTCCTCCTAATTAAACTCCGTGGCTCATTTCAGTGGCAGTTTGCAGCAGTCGGTTCCATCGGGCGGCTCCAAATCGCGAGCGCAGGCGGTCCTGCAAAGATTCCCAGGGCACGGTGGCCCGCTGGAGTTGCTTTTGCCCGGCTGCGGATAGGCGCAGCCACCGCTCCCGCCGATCCTTTCCGGGACGCTCTTCGATCCAACCTCGCGCGCGCATCAACCGCAGGGTGCGCGTCAGCGTGGTGCTATCCATGACCAACAGATGGCCGAGTTCACCCTGGGAGATCTCCGAGGTCAAGGCCAGCGCCTGAAGAATAGTGAACTGGGTCACGCGCAGACCCAGCGGGCGAAGAGCATCGTCATACACCTGAGTTAGGGCCCTGGAGGCACGGCGAAAACTGGCGCACAGGCACGGTAGCGCGATGTTGGGCGGCATGGATTGTGGCTTCACATCTGCAATAGATGTGTATACATCTTTATGGGATTCAGAAAGTCTAGGGACGATCGGTTGCAGCGTCGAATGTGGAGCCCGCCTCCCCTAACGGCGTTGCTGACTCCTTGAGGAGGTAAGGCAACCTGTAATTCGTGATCCTCCAAGTTACGGCCCTTGGTCTATACTTTCCCTTCGATTATCAGAGGGGGGGACACCAATGAAGAGACGCTTGGTCCTTGTATCGTACTGCATCGTCGCGGCTGCGATGCTCGCCTATGCGCAGGGCAGTGACGAAGGTTATCAGACGGCGACACTTGCCTCCATCGAAAAGCTCGCCAATGACGGCAAGCATCCGGCCGACGTGGATCGCTACAAGATTTCCATGCGCATGGGAGATTCGGTCTACATTTGCCGCGCCAGCGCGCCTGCCGCGACGTTCATGGAGTGGGTCGTCGGAAAAGAATTTCCCGCGAAAGAAAACGGCAAGGTGTTGCTGGTGAGAAACAAGGATGGAAAGATTGTGGAACTGAACATCGCCAGCAAGAAGAAACCGAAGTAGGCCAAGCTCTTTGGGCAGCCGTACGTCTCCTCGCCGATGCGTTGCCGATCCCAGGTTGGCGCTCAAAAGCGGGCCGCGAACCTGGGGCACTGGCTGCGACCCGATTCGCTATTGGATTTCGATAGGCTGCACGACTTTCAGCGGCAGATTGACCGCTACAACCTCGAGCCGCCAACTGCCGGGGGCTTGCGGCTGGACTTCGAAATCATAGGTTTCCCCCGCAAAGGCAACCTGCTTGGCGTCCTGCAGTACGGCGCGGTTCGGTGGAAGGTCGGCACCGTCTTTGGCGACAGGGCGCCATTGCAGCGCCCCGGACGCACTCAGCAGAGAGCAAGCCAGCACATTGGCGGGGGAAATGTTAATCAAGCGAATCCGGTGCGTCTTCCCCGCACGCCAGTGCAGCGCAGGTGGTTTCGAGTTGCCGTTCATGAGGAGCGGGTCCTTGAGAGCGTCCTCGCCACCGAGGCTCAGGAGGAGAATGTGGTCGGTCGCTGGGTCGAATGTGACGCCAGGCTCCTGTACCACGATCGGGCCATACAATCCTGCGCCCAGTTGCACTTTGTCATGAAGGTGGGTGTGGTACATGAAAGTGCCAGCCCGAGGCGGAGTGAACTTGACCCGGAAAGAGTGTCCGGGCTGAATGGCAGGAGTTATCTTACGACCGCGCCGGCCCCAGCCGACCACGCCGTCGTAGTAGCTCTCAAGTTCGATGCCGTGCCAGTGCACGGCGGTGGGCTCGGACAGCTGATTGACCACCGTGATGGCGACTGGACGCCCGCGCTCCAGAATCAACGCGGGACCAGGAGCTGAGGGCCCGCTGACGATTTTCTGCTGGGAGTCTTCAAGCTGATAGCCCNNNNGCTAAACCGTTCTGCGCCGGGCGCTGGCGGACCAGCAATCGAAGTTTTCGCAGCTCGCCGTGAGAGGTGGGTGGAGGACGTTTGCCCGCTACCGTGATACCGAGAACCAGGCCGGCCATGTGATTCGAGCTGTGCTCGGGCATTCCCATCGCACCCGCCACCGTACTTTCGGGCAAGAAGTGCTTAAGGATGTGGCAGTGGAAGACCCATCGTCCCGCGGGCGGAACCCAGAATGTAGTCATCGTCGAACCGGCAACCATGCCGCGAGTGACAACCATCGCTTGGTTCTCGGGTGTGAATTGAGTATCACGCTCGCCATCACCCACACTGTCGACGCGGTAATAGGAACCGTGCAGGTGCATAGGGTGCGGCCCATCGCTAGCGTTGATCCACCGCCAGCGGACGGCTTCGCCCGCGTTGTAACTCAAGCGCTCGGTGTAAGGCCAGGACTTGCCATTAATCACTGGAACGTCCTGAGAAAGCGCCCGCTCTGCCTGGCTGCGCCAGTTCCCGATCACGAACACGCGATCGTCAGGCACAGATCCCGGCGCGTCGATGACGAGCGCGCCCGCCAGCTGGCTGTCCTCGCGAAACGGTCGGTCCTTGACTACAGGTCCACCTGCTCGCGCCCAGTACTGGTAGGTCCCGGGCGTGCCGGCGTGGAAACTCAGCTCCCGAACTTCCCCGGGGGCAACCTGAACAACATCTTTGGCGTCGCCGGGATGCTGGTGCAAACCGTATACAACGGCTGCATTCGGCAACAGGTTGCGCAGGGTGACGCGGACTTCCGTGCGCTCAGGAACACGAATCAGCGGACCGGGCACTTGCGGGGCCTTGCCCTCCTCGCCGAACGCATAAACTTTCATGCTGGGGCCGGTGTCGGCCTCGGGATACCAATCAGCTTGCTGCAACACCAGGTGGAGGGTCAGAATGCCATTCTCCATCGTTCCGGCTGGCGTACGATTGGAGTTCGCCTGAATCCGAGGGGTGGCAGGTGTTTGCGCTGAGAGTTGCGCAATCGTGAGCAGCCCGGCAAGCACCAGAAACCGAAGCCTAAACATTCGTCATCGCGATCTAGTCCTCTCGCTCCACGTACATTATGCGCTATCCCAAGGCACTGCGGGGCTTCGTTCCGCCGGACAGCCGAGGGCGGCTGTTCCTGCGTGCTTTATTCCAGCCCCAACTCTTTCCACTTCTTGTCCACCAGCGCCTTGGTCTTCTCGTCCATCAGGATTTCGTCGGGCCAAGGACGGGAGAAGCCCTCGGCGGACCATTTACGAGTAGCATCGATACCCATCTTCGAGCCGTAGTTCGGCAGGCGAGAGGCGTGGTCAAGCGAATCGACCGGACCGAGCATGAACTGGATGTCGCGTTCCGGGTCAATGTGGTTGAGAACCTTCAGCGTGACTTCGCCGACGTCCTGTACATTCACGTCTTCGTCGACCACGATAATGCATTTGGTAAACATGGCCTGGCCCAACGACCAGATGGCGTTCATCACTTTGCGGGCCTGGCCGGGATAAGACTTCCTGATTGAGACGATGATCAGGTTGTGAAAAACACCCTCGATTGGGAGATTGATATCCACCAGTTCGGGGATAGTAAGCCTTATCAACGGCAGGAAAATGCGCTCCACCGCTTTTCCCATCCAGCCGTCTTCCATCGGCGGCTTGCCCACGATGGTCGTGGCGTAGATCGGGTCTTTGCGGTGCGTGATGCAGCTGACATGAAATACCGGGTAGAGGTCTTCCAGCGAGTAGAAACCAGTGTGATCGCCGAAAGGGCCTTCGCTGCGGAGTTCATCGAGGTGGACGTGGCCTTCGAGAACGATCTCCGTGCCGGCTGGAACTTCGAGATCCACGGTCTCGCACTTCACTAATTCCACTGGCTTCTCCCGAAGGAATCCGGCGATCAGATACTCTTCGACATCCGGCGGGGCGGGAACGATGGCGGAGAACGTGATGGCCGGGTCAGTTCCGATGGCGACGGCGACTTCCATCTTGCCACCGGGCAGAGTTCCCTCGGGTAACTCGGATCCCCCCGACGTGCGAGCCATCACATCGACCCGTAGAGACGCAGCTTGCTGCGTCTCCGAGACGTTGCCAAGCAACGTCTCTACAGAGGCCCTGCGTAGAGCCTCGGCATACCGGCTGTGCGCTCGTCGTACACCTGCATCCGATACATGCCGACGTTGCGCTTGCCGGTCTTGGGATCGCGAGTGACCACGCAGGGCAGGGTAATAAACCGTCCAGCGTCTTTCGGCCAACATTGCAGGATGGGGAAATCCAGCAAGGAGAAATTGTCACGTTTGATAACCTCCTTACATGGGCCGGTGGAGACCGTCTTGGGGAAGAACTTTCCCATTTCTGCGAGCATGGGCAACATCTTCACTTTGTCGAGAAAACCTTGAGGGGACTTCACGTCCATGAAAGCGCGAATGCGGTCGGCGACTTGATCGAGAGAGTTCACCTCCAGTGCCATATTCATGCGCCGAGCCGAGCCAAACTGATTGATCAGAACTTGGGAACCGGGATGACCCTTGATGTTCTGAAAAAGAAGAGCCTGCCCGCCGGGCGAGGACGCCCGGCCTCCACTAGCTATGCCTTTGCTCACCCGGTCCGTGATCTCGGCAATTTCGAGGATGGGATCAACTTCGGTCCGAACTTTCTTCAACTCGCCGGCGCGCTCGAGCGCCGCGATCCATTCACGCAGATCGTCGTAGGCCAAAGTTCCTCCGGGAAACGGTTGATTATACGGCAGCGGGCGCCTTTCACCACAGAAGACGCGGAGGGCACAGAAGAGCCGGAAGGTGACAAAGTTTTGACATTGGCCAGGCCAGACCCGGACATTTGCCTGCTAAACTGCATCTTATTCGGATTAGAACCGCTATGAACTCGAAACGGCGCGTCGTCATCACTGGAATGGGTGTCGTCAGTCCCAATGGCGTGGGCAACTCGGCTTTTTCCGCGTCTGTTCTCAACGGTCGCAGCGGAGTCCGTCGTATTTCACGCTTTGATCCCTCCGAAATCCCAGTCCAGATCGCCGGGGAGGTTCCGGATTTTGACGAGCTGGCGTGGGTGGAAAAGCGCGAGCGAAAACATGTTTCCCGTGTATTGCCACTGGCCCTGGCGGCGGGCACCGAGGCGTTGAGCGAGGCCGGGATCGAGACCTCTTCCCTCCCCCTGTCACAAAAGCAACGCTTCGGCGTAATCCTAGGATCGGGCGGCGGGGCCCAGGAGTTCACTGAGGAACAGTACCGGCTGTTCTTCCATCAGCAGTACAAGCAGATGAGCCTGTTCTGCGTGCCCACCGGCGTCATGGGAACACTTTCCAGTGAACTCAGCGTGCGCTTCGGATTGCGCGGCGCCAGCCATGTGGTGACAACCGGCTGCACCTCCTCGACCGACGCTTTCGGGTATTCCCTACGGCAAATTCAGTCCGGGCGGCTGGACATGGTGCTGAGCGGCGGCGCCGACGCCCCGATCGCGCTGGGCATCGTCAAGGGTTTCATCCTGATGAAGATTCTCACCGACTCCTGGAACCACGCACCAGCAAGGGGATCGCGGCCGTTCTCCATCGATCGCGACGGTTTCGTGCTGGCTGAGGGCGCGTGGATGTTCGTGCTGGAGGAATACGAGCACGCGCGGGCACGGGGCGCAAAGATGCTGGCGGAGATCGGCGGGTACGGATCAACCTGCGAGGCATTTCATCGCGTGCGCCTGCAGGAGTGTGGTGAAGAACCGGCACGCGCCATCGGCCTGGCCATGCAAGAGGCGGGGATATCGGCGGCGGATGTGCATTACGTGAACTTGCACGGTACTTCCACGCAATTGAATGATCGCATCGAAACGCGCGCCCTAAAGCTGGCATTGGGTGAGCAAGCGCGAGACGTGCCCATGTCCGCGTTGAAGTCGCAGATCGGACATCCCCAAGGTGCGTGCGGTGCTGCCGGAGTTGCAGCAACGATTGTGGCGATGCAAAGTGGGCAGATCCCGCCTACGATCAATATGGATCAGCCCGATCCGGAGTGCGATCTCGACTATGTCCCGGAGATTGGACGAAGGAAGGCCATCGAACACGCAATTTGCAATTGCATTGCGTTCGGATCGAAGAACTCGGCGTTGGTGCTGCGGAACTGCGCCTGATGGGTTGAATCGAAGACGGAAGATACTCAGGGCGGGCTGCCGCGTCAGCGGCGCTGAACGATGTTACTTCTTCGTTGCCATCAAGGACATGAGGGCGTCCACATTGCTTCTGCTTTCCCGGTCTGTCTCCGAGAGATCCACTCCCCAGAAGTTATTTTGTTTCTCGACCGCCTGCACACCCGCCTGGACCTCACTGGGGCTGAGTTGCTGCACCCAAACCACCTTGAAGTTAGCCTTCTTGGAGCCGCGTTGTAACGAGATGATTTGGCCCGGTTTTAGCTCGGCGCGCAACCCGCCGAGCCTGGCCCCAACGTAGGTTAAGTCAAAAGTGTGGGCAAGATGGGTGACCCCCGCAATCGACACCTTGACGGGTAGCACCATCTTTGTCCGCTTGGCTTTGCGCTGCTCGGACATGGTTCCTTCATTATCTTGTCCGAAGGGATGATCGAGAAGATTACTAAAGTCATGGCGGCCAAGGCCGGGTGGTTTCGACTGTCTCCACCCTGGCTGGCACCCGCTAAACCCGGCTCTAGAAGCCCAGTAGATGCAGCACGGTGTTTTCCACCACCGGCCAGGCGTTGGAATGAGGGTCGATCAGGTCGAAGTGAGTCGCGGCCGGAATCTCGAAGTAGTGCGCGTCCTCGCCGCGCTCCTTCTTCCGTTCGGCATAGTCCCGACTAAAATAGGAGGGCACAACGTCGTCCCCTGTCCCATGAATCAGCCACTGCACGGTGCTGTGACTGATGGCCAGGGGGACCGGATCGGCCTGGTGATAATCCTCGGGCACCTCACTGGGTTTGCCGCCAAGAAACTCCATGACGGCGTCGTCGCTGAGGTGCAATTCCCAGGCTTGCTGCAGGTTCACGACACCCGCCAGGGAAATGACACGCTTGATGGAGGGCTCGTGTGCTGCCAGGCAGAGGGCGAGTTGTCCTCCGGCGGAGTGGCCTATCGCCAAGACCTTTGCAGAGTCGAGGCTATAGCGTTTGGCGAGCTGGGTCACAAAGCGATATGCGTTCCGGACGTCTTCGAAGGTACCGGGCCAGCCGCCCCCCGGGTTGCCAACGCGGCGGTATTCGACATTCCAAGTGGCAATTCCCTTCGCCGTCAGGGCCGCGCACAGGTGTCCGGTGTGGGCGAGGTCATACTTCGCGCGCCAGTAGCCTCCGTGGATATTCATGACCACGGGAAAATGGCCGTTGTGCTTGGGTAGACGCAAGTCGCCGAATTGGTTGGGATCGGTTCCATAGGGGATGCGGGCGTCGGCCGGAGGCGGCGGCAGCTTGAGAATGTCGTCGGGCGGCATGAACACCTAGTCTAGCCGCTCACTTCGGGCCAGGCTATTTGCATCACCCAAGGTGCAAAACAACCACGTTTATTTTCTTGCACTTGTCACAGCGAAGGCAGTCATCTGTCACTGACAAAGCTCCCACCCGGGTCTATCGTGCAGGCGATAGGTCGGCTCGGGGATCGCCCGCTGCTGACAGGGCCACCCTTCGGGCTTCAGATCAAGTTCAACCCAACCTAATTCAACCCGAAAAGGAGAGGAGGACTCCCCCTATGTTTGCACGTATTTTGGAGTTCGTACCGAAGTTTGAAAGGAAAGAGGAGCTGGTCAAGACGGTCAGGAACGAAATCCTGCCCATGCTGAAGAAGCAGCCCGGTTTCCTCGAGCTCCTTCCCTTCGTCCCGGAGATCAGGAACGAGAAGGTGATCAACATCACCCTGTGGATGGAGAAGAAGGACGCGGAGCGCTACGAGCGTGAGGTGTTCCCGAAGGTCGAGCAGATTCTGCAGCCCTATCTGACCACGCCGATCACCTGGAAGGTGTACACGGTCGAGACCACGCTGTGCGAGCACTTCGTCAATGCCCTTGCGGCATAGCAAGTGAGCAGAACGCGTGCCGGAGCGGTGAAGGTCCGCTCCGGCTTTCTGTTCTAGACAACATTCGCTCCAGAGGCAGAAACGATTCAAAGACGCTTCTGGCGCGCGATCCTACGAAGTTCACTGCCCCTTGAGCTTGAGCTTGGACTTGTTTTCGTCAAGAAACTGGTGAAGCTTGTCGGCCGCATCCAGCAGGCGTGTCCATTGTTCGTAGTACAACGTCACCGGGAAACGTCCTAACCCATACACGCTCACCCCACCTTTTTCACTTACGCGGAATTCCAGACTGCCGGTGCGACGCGGGCCTTGCTTCTCCAGTTCGGCCAATCGGGCTTTTAGTTCTTCATAAGTCGGTTCAGGCATTGTTGGTCCTCAATCGATCCTTGATCAACTCATGATATGGATTGGAGCGGCTTTCGTCGAGTGAAGACTGTCCTTGATCGTCAACCGGTGATGTGCCGAGCCACGCACCCGGCAGTCACGGAATCGGGTGACTTGCGTCACGGCAGATCTTCCCTCTCTGCCTCACACTCCACTCAGGGGCGATCTTTGCCAACCCGAAGAAGGAGCGAAAGTCACTTCATGAACACTTCAAGACTGGCAGTACTCATCCTGATGTTAGCGGTTGCCGCTTTTATTCTGGTCCCAAGTCTTTCCTGGGCAGCCGATGACGGGGCCACGATCTACAGGACCAAGTGTGCGGCGTGCCACGGCGTGGATGGCGCCGGCAAACCGGCGGCCAAGATTCCCAGCCTGATTTCCGACGACGCCAAGAAGGCAACCGACGCTAATCTGACCGACGGCATCGCCAATGGCGGGGCCAGCAAGAAACCTGGCCACGCGTATGAGACCAAGGGCATGACCCCAGATCAGATCAAGATGATTGTGTCGTACATTCGCGAACTGCAAAAGAAGTAGGTTGATCCGGCGGTGAGAGTAGGGGCCATAGTTTCAGTCCACGAAAGTCTTCATGCAGAAGACGCTGCCGCCGGATTTTTCGAATTCGGAAGTCTCCACCACGACCGGCGTCAGCCCTTCCTGCGCCAGGATGTGAGAGAGATTCTCTGTCACGCGCGGCGTAATGAATTTGCCATTCACCACGATCCCGTTCCCTATGAATTGCGTCGCTTCCTCCCGGCTGAGCTGGTGAATGCGTTGGAAACCCTCACCAATGGCCTGTAGGGCGGCCGCACAGAACGCCCCCGGGTAAATGAGCGCGGCATCGTTGTTGAGCGGGCACAGGCAGGTGTCCAGGTGATAGCAGTGTGAATCCGCCAATTCCAGAAGAGTGACAGGAATAGCTAACTCCCGCATGGCAGCCGCAAACCTCTCCACACCACCCCTGGTAGAGCGGAAACCGTAACCTGCCCAGATGCGCGACCGGTCGGGATGCCAGATCAGGTCTCCGTGTCCTTCCAGATACTCCCCTTTCAGATCCAGCCCAATGACCTTATAGCCCCGCCGGCGAAACCAATCTACGTAAAAAGAGACCTCTTTGTGGCGGGAGGGGTGGCGCATGCGGCTAGGAACGATGAATTTTCCCACCGCCGGGCGTTCGCCGACGAAAACCTGGTTGGCGGCAAAGACCATATCGTCAAGGTCCTTCACGGGATCAATGAGCTCGACCTTTAACCCCGAGTCCTCCAATGAGCGACGGAGGTTCTCCCACTGATGCTGGGCCCTGACCCGGTCGATGGGAAGGCCCATGTATGGGTTCTTCGGCTCGCGCACATCGAAGAAAGTCGGAGGGCACATCAAGACGGTCCTAGCCATACAGATTCATCATAGCGGTTGAAGGCAGGGACTTCCCAGCTCAGCCCTCGTGATCAGAAGAAGTTGCCGAGTATTCGGCACCGTCGACGGGCATCGTCAGAGATGGTTCCGGTTGATGCAATGGTTGAAGGCAGAGAAAGCAACTAACTCAACAGGTTCCGGCTCGGCTCGCGTGCGGCTGGATTGGCCACTGGGGTGCAGTCCTCGCTGTCCTCCAGGTAACGAAGATTAATTGTGCGGAGAGCCCAGCCATGCTTCATAAATGCGCGAATCCGAGCTGTGCCAACCCCTTCCGGAGACTCAGCGAAGGCAAACTCTTTCTGGTGGAAACAGACGCGGTCGACCTCGCCAGCCTGGGTCGCATCGATGGACAGTGCAGGCTCACACGCCACATTGAGCACTATTGGCTTTGCCACCAATGTGCCGCCGTGCTGACCCTCTCCTATGAAAAGGGGCGAGGTATGGTGACGGTCCCATTGGGTGGATCCCCACGAAAAATGCCGGCCGTCTCGATCCGTCCGGCAGAGGTTGCAACCAACCCCGTGGTGGACAGCCCTTCGCTGCCCAAATCGGCCTAGCACTTCGCGACGGTCAAGGTTGTTCTATGGATGAGACACTGCAGCTGTGTACAATCTGCGGCGAGGAGAAAGCGGCTGGCCAGATCTGGTTCCTCATCGCGGAGAGCCACTGGGAAGACACGCTGAAAGTCTTTCAGTGGAATGACGAAATAGCCCGCCGAAAAGGAATCTATCACGCCTGTTGCCCGGCACATGCGGAAGAACTGGTGATCCACTGGATGACAACGGGAAGTCTGGATTTCCCCTTCGCCACGACGGTGGAGGCTCTGTCCACCTACCCATGGGGAACCAGCACGACCCTGCGGGTGGTTCTGGAACCGGACACGCGGGGTGCGCGGCAACTCGGCGAACTGGCCGTACACCGCGACAGCATCCGGAGGGTGCTCACGGAAAGCCCTGATTCGCTGCAGGTGATTTTGGACGAGTTGTGCGCCGCGCTGCGCCGCGAAAGCAGACCCTCCACGGCCCGGCTGGAGTCAGGCGATGACATTCATCTGAGTTTGCTGCGGCAGGCGTAGTTGGAGGTCAGTGAGTAACTGGACGGACGGGCAGCACTGCTTCGGTGTGCCTGACTCCGGCCCCGCGAAACCCTTAGTTCATGTAGTACTTCGCGTTGACCTCCACGAAATTTTTCTTTTCCTCGGGAACATCATCCAAAGCATGGATCGAATCCGAGGTGCACACCGGTACGCAGGCCCCACAATCGATGCAGCCCGCCGGATCAACGTACAGCTGGGTCGCTTCCGCGAATCCCGGTTCGTCTTTCTTGGGATGGATGCAATCGGTTGGGCAAACATCCACGCAAAGTTCGTCTTTGATGCAGGCATCCGTAATCACATAAGCCATGGTCAAGCTCCACTAAGGGAATCAGTTCCACCTCAGCCTATCCGGGTGTCTGGCCCCTTGGCGGTGATGTGCGTCACGAGGCAGATGTGTCCAACGTCATACGAACTTAGAACCAATACAATCAACAAATCACATCGCCGATCCTGGACATCCCGTCCCAGAAGCGGACAGATCGTCCCACGATCATGAATTTCTAGCACTGAAAAGAGGACACTTATTCCAACCGCAGTTTGGCGAATTCGTTGCTGATTCACTTCGATTGCCGTGCACGTCTGCTCCTCTACGGGAGGGTGTTCGTTATGCAAACCGAGCGTATCCGGCAGAATCTGTTGCGTCCGCTTACCCCTGAAGATATCGACAAGTTTCAAAGGCAAGGCTGGACACCCGTTGCCATCGAATGGGAGCGGAAAATACCCGGGACTGAACCCGTGCAGGCCCAACCCCCAGTGGTCGAAGACCCACCCTTCGGACTGCGAGTAGGCAGCGACTGCCTCACCTTGGAGGAGAACCCGCAAGAGAAGGAAATCCTCACCACGATGATGGAACTGATCATTCAAGATGGCCCCTATTCGTCTATTGCGCAGGAGTTGAACCGGCGAGGATTTGTCACCCGGCAGGGATCGAAGTGGAGCCCGGTCGCAGTCTTCGAAATGCTGCCGCGGTTGATCGAAGCCGGCCCCAAGATCCTTTCCACGGAAGAATGGCACCAGCGGCGCCAGCAGCTTCTGCAACAGCGTCCAGGTCTCCCCGTCTGACGATGGCCCGGCCATAAGACCGGTTTGCAAATCCCGCAGCTTGACCGCATAATTGCCGACCGACAGGAGGCAGTTATGGCAAAGCGTGTTCTACTCGCGGGTGTATTGGGTGGGATTGCGATGTTTCTCTGGTCTTCCGTTGCGCACATGGTTCTGCCACTGGGCATGACCGGAGTCCAGGAGATCCCCAACGAGCAGGGCGTCCTGAGCGCTATGCAGACTCAGTTGGGCGGAGCCACCGGGTTCTACTTCTTCCCCGGCATGGGCGTCGGTGCCAACCCAACTCACGAACAACAAAGAGCGGCCATGCAGCAGTACGATCAGAAGCTGGCCAGCAACCCGTCCGGCGTTTTGATCTACCACCCGCCAGGGGAGAAATCGATTACGCCGCGTAAGCTGGGGATGGAGTTCTTAACGGAGTTTCTGGAAGCTCTGTTCCTGGCCTTCCTGCTGGCTCAGACCAGTCTTACAAGTTTTATGTCCCGTCTAGGATTCGTGGTGGTTGCCGCCCTCATGGCCGCCATTACGACCAACATCCCTTATTGGAACTGGTACGGCTTCCCTTCCAATTACACGGCGGCGTACATGACCATCGAATTTGTTGGGTATGTGGTTGCAGGACTGGTGGCGGCGGCCGTCCTCAAGAGAGGCAGCGCTTCACAAGTATTGGCCAAAGCGGCTTGATGCTCTATCAGTAAGATCTGGAGGGATATTGCAGGACAAAAGGAAAAGGCTGTGACATTGGTTGTGCTCTAACCGCCAGCTCCTGCGAGGGAACTGACGGCGTGGATGCACGTACCGTCACAGCCTTCGATGTGACCACTGCTTTCGCAGTCCCAAACCCCAACTTCCCCTCGCAGAGCCGTTGGTTTTTTCAGGTCTGGGTGCCCAACGGGTTGCCCCGCCAAACCGCTCACCCAGCCTACTTCGGACCGGCTAATTTTATTTGAGCCAACCCTTTCGGCCGTCGACGGAAGCCACACTAAGCACTCGACGGCGAATTGTCAACGCCATTTTTCGGTGCAAACTCGATGCGTGAAGACGACGAAGGCAGCGAGCGCAAAGCTCTGAGAAGTCACCGCTTACAGAAGGCAAAAACCGATCGGACCAGTTTTGCACAGCGTTATGCACAGACAAGCGGCAGCGACATTTTTCTTGCCGCTCGCCGATCTGTGTCGCGTCCCTTGAAATACTCGCAAATCGGAGATTGGCATTCTTGCCGCGCGCTGTATATTCTGTCCGCTGATGGCGCGTGAAACCACGCTCGACTCGCGGCAGGAAATTCTGCGCACCGCCGCCCGGTTGTTCTACCAGCGGGGATACGACGCGACTTCGATGAACGATGTCGCGGCCGCGCTCAAGCTCAGCAAAGGTGGCCTGTATCACCACTTCCAGAGCAAAGATGAAATCCTGTTCGATCTCATGAACCACGCCCTGGACATCACGGAGGAGCGCGTGGTCAAGCCGGTGCGCACCATCGCCGATCCGGAAGCGGGGCTGCGGGCCTTGATCCGGTTGCACGTCGATGTCGTGCTCAGCTTCCGCGACCGTGAAATCACTGTTCTTCTGCATGAACACCACCCGCTGCCTCCATCGCTGCGCAAACCCATCAACGCGCGAAAGAAAGAGTACATGCAATTTGTGGAGAAGCTGGTTGCGGCGGTCCAACAGGCGAGACAGTCGAAGCGGACAGTCACGCCCCGCGCCGCCACGCTTGCCCTGCTGGGGATGATCAATTGGATTTACCAGTGGTACAAACCCGAGGGGCGGCTGGTCGCAGAGCAGATCGCGCAGCAGTTCACCGAGATCTTCTTCGCGGGCGCGTTTCAGTGACGCAGTCGTAGCGCCGCCGCTTTCACTTCCCGCGGAACACGGGCTTGCGTTTTTCTAGGAATGCCTTGATCCCTTCCTGGTAGTCATTGCTGTCGTAGACCTCGCGCCGCAGGGCCTGAATACGCTCGTAGGCTTCGGGGTTGAGCGGGTGCGCATTCCCCAACACGCGAAGTTCTTCCTTCACAATTCTGTGGACCAGCGGCGACGTCTCAGCGATCCGTCTGGCCAAAGCCAGGGTAAAAGGTTCGAGCTGTCCGCGGGGCACCACGTGGTTGACCACTCCGGAAATCGCCAGCCGATCGGCTGTCACCGGCTGTGCCGCAAACACCATCTCCTTCACCAGGTGCATGCCGGCCACCTTCAAGAAATTGAGGGTGCCGGACAGGTTATAAGGAATCCCCAGCTTGGCCGGCGTGAGCGCAAAGGTCGCGTCCTTCGCGGCAATCACCAGATCACAGGACATGACCAACTCGCATGCTCCGCCCCAAACCGACCCCTCAACCATGGCGATGACCGGGGCGGGATGGTTTTCGATGGTCCGGACTGCCTGGCGAAGCGGGTCGTTGTAGGTCAACGGGTCGCGGCCGTTGGTCGGGAGTTCCCTGACGTCGTGTCCGGCAGAGAACACCTTAGCCCCTGGGGCGGCGCGCAGAATCACTACCTGGACCGCTTCTGAGTCCATCTGCTCCATAGCGGCGCAGATGTCATCGATCAACTGTTTGCTCAGAGCGTTGACGGGTCCGTGCTGAAGGGTGATGGTTCCGATGGAACCGTCGGTCGTGGTTACAACCGTGGCTAATGAGCGAGTGCTGTGCATCGAATCCTCGAGAAAGGAATTTATCACCAATCTGTGCCACCAGGACATGTAAGCGCAAGGTTGGAGGTCACAGGAACACTTGCCCGCTATGCCGGCAATGGATCAGCAACGATCAACTCTGGTGAATAGTGGTCGTGTGCCATGCGCCTTCAATGAGATGGGATGGAGGCCCCGGGCAGAGTCGAACTGCCGACCAACGGTTTAGGAAACCGCTGCTCTATCCATCTGAGCTACGGGGCCGCCTGCTTCGATTGTACTTGGGGTAACGTGGGCGTCAAACGAGTCGGCGGAGGTTCCGCGGAACAGGTATTCAGATCAGGGTAACGTGTTACTGCCCCGGTGCCCCGCTAGGCACGCTGCTCTAAAAATTGTGCAAACCGATTGTTATGCTGAAGCGACCGGTGTATATTACCGCTCGGTCGCAAAAGCAAAATGGAGGTTCCGGTGTGCGGTCTCCCATCGCAGATCGGTCCGCGTTTTTTCGGCCTACGCAATCGCTGCGCGCTTAACTTCGTAATTTTTTTCTTCAGTGGTGTTGCCCATGATAGGCCCCGACCGCCGCCGAACTCCCCGCACAACGCTGGAAAGATACGCCTACATCAACATCGAGCCGAATAACGGCGGCATTGTGTTGAATGTCTCGGATGGAGGGCTTTGCTTTCACTCCTTCGACCCTGTCCCGCGGAATGAGAAGGTCCGTTTTTGGTTTTGGGACCACAACCGGCGGATCGACGCCGATGGCGAACTGGCATGGATGGATGAGACGCAAAAGGGAGGGTTGCGATTCACCGTCCTGTCCGCGGATGCGCGCGAATACATCCGCAATTGGATGGGCCAACCGGGAGCTCCACCAGCCTCTGGTGAGGGGGTCGCGCGGCCGGCTTCATCCCCGCGCGCATTCCCGGCAATGAGCGCGACTCGACCGGAGGCCAAGATCTCGACGGAGGCTCCCGCCGTTGCTGCCACACTCCCAGAAGTAAGAGTACGGATACGCCTGAGGGGATTCTCCGGAGGTTTGGTCACCGGGCTTATGGTTTCGCTGCTGGTGACAGTGGCTTTTTTGTTTCCCATTTACCGCAGCCAGATCGGAGAGTCGCTCATCCGTTTGGGGGAGCGATTTGCAGCCAAACCCCAAGTTCAGCCGCACGCAGTAGTGCCGTCCGCTGAAGCAGCGTTGGCGGCAGTGCAAGGTGTGTCGCCATCGCCGCAAGCGGTATCGCCAGCAGCTCAAGTGTCACAACCGTCCCCGCGGTCCGGATCGCCGTCACCCGCAGCGACCTCCGTTCCCATCGCCGAAAAGATCTTGCCGCCGCCCGTGACAACGCCCGAAAAACCTCAGCCGGCAAAGATCGTGTCCCTCGTGCCCGCCGGGTCCGCCTTCACCGTCGCCGGCAACCCGCCTTCGAAGCCTCCGGCCCCGGTTAGCGCTCCGGAGATTTTGGCGGCGCCTCCGGCTGTCTCTGTGCCACTGACTGCCAAGGCGCCCGATTTCAGCCGCGTTCCCGGTAATCTTGCTGTGACTCCACCCCCGGCACCGGCCCCTCCCCCGGATGTTCACGCGGAGGAGTCGAAGTCTAACAATGCTGATGCAACCTCGGAGATGTTCTTCGAAGTTGGCCGCTACAAGGACAAGCGGCAGGCCCACAACACCACTGACAAACTGGCCCAACTCGGATTTCCCACCAGCACAATTCAGAAAAATCATCTGTGGTCGGGCTCCTACCACGTGCTTGTGGGCCCTTACGAAGATGAGGAAGAAGCCACGTCAACGCACAAGAATCTGGTGTCGTACGGGTTCAAACCGCGACCGTTCGAGAGGGGCTCCCGTGACTTGACGTTTCGTTCCGGGATGAAACTAAACGGTACGCCGATCCCCGTCGGAGAATACACGGTCAGTTGGGAATCCTATGTCAGTGATGCAGTGGTGAAGTTCGTGCACGACAACTCCACGGTAACGACCGCCAGTGGGAGATGGGTGAAGCGCGATGTCAAGTACGACGTTGATGCTTATATGTACAGAAGGAATGCTGACGGATCGCGCACCCTGCTTGAGATTCGATTCGCGGGTATGCGTCAGGCCCTGGACCTTACCCCGGCGGGCCCGCGTCCTTCGCGGTGAAGGACAAAACAATCGCGGTCACAGGGGAGACTTCGGCCGGTAATGTAATGTGACCGCGGTCACTGACGACAATTTGCTTCTGATCGACAATTGCCCCATCTCGGAACTACTAACCTCATAACCGGCATCCCGAAACGCACGGCAGAAGGCGTGGGATGCCGTTACCTTTTCCTGCCCGAAATCACTCACCTTTGTAACTGGCGCGATCGCGGGGCCGGCTGCCATGATCTTGCAGCCGCGGAGGTCTGCCGATGACACGTACGATCACTCGAACTGCCTGGTCAGTTGCCCTGTATCTTTTCATTGGTGCTGCTTTTTCACTGTGCCAGGCCCCGCCCGCCGCGCCGCAGACGGCACGGCAAGCGCTGCTCGAGATGTTTTTCAGCAAGACTCCGGGCACGCTGGAAAAGCACCTGCCGGAAGCCCTGCGGGCGGCCCTTCATAAGGCAGGCTCGAGCAACTCCATGCTCGATGGACTTTCGATGTGGACCAGCCAGATGCAGTCCCATGGCCAGGAACTGCAAACTTACGAGGTGGGATCGACGTTGTTGCTCGTCGAGGACCACCGCCAGAACAGCAAGTTCGAAATCACGGTCGAGCGTGATGACCTGCAGGCCGGCCAAGACGACATCGAGCTGGCATTCCACGCGTACAAAGATGGACAGTCCCAGACCAGCGGCTTCTCTCCGCGATTGGTCTTCGCCATGAAGCAAGAGGCGGGCATCTGGCGGCTGAGTGAGATCACGGTAACCGTGCAAGTGTCGCTAACCGATCCGGGGCTTTTGAAAGCCATCGCCAGCCGACCACAACCTTCGACGATCAGCTCAAGCCAGACCCGGCCCGCGGACGACGGCGCCTGGAACGGGACGCGTGCCGACGACGCTGCGACGGTGGCTTCGATGAAAATGCTTCTGGCTGCCGAGAAAACTTACGCTCAACAGTACCCGGCAACGGGCTACACCTGTTCCTTGTCCGATCTGGGTGGCATGGGCGGTGGGAGCGAGCCCAATGAGCACCAAGCCAGGCTGATCAATCCGCGGCTTGCAGCGGGCAAAAAGAATGGTTATATCTTTGCTCTCTCGCGGTGCACGGGAAGCCCCGCTTCAAGCTTCAAAGCGACTGCTGTCCCGGTTGCACCGAATTCGGGAGCGCGGGCTTTCTGCGGCGATGAGTCGGGGCAAATCCGGTTCTCCGCCGATGGCAGCGCCGCATCTTGTCTGAGCGCCGGTAACTCTCTGCCGTAAGCACTCAAGCTTCTCGTGCTTTGCGGTTGCTCCTGCCCACCTTGAGCAGGTAGGCCATGTACAGCACGATGGCCAGGTTCACGACCAAGATAGCGATGTGCAAGGCGCTTTGCCGGTGAATCAGCTTGTAGATTTCAAAAGGCAGATACAACGAACCCGAGACCAGCGCAATCCATTCTGCCCAGGCCCTCGCGAACCACAACCCGTAGCCCTCAACGAAGCGGAGCATTGAATACGCGATAGCTACGGCGGCGACCGTCCATAGCTTGGCGTCGGTCAAGGTGTCCGCCCAGTTGAGAAAGACTTGCGCAAAATGCCCGTCCGGACTGACGTGCACGAGCCGGAGCAAACTATCGGCCAGATCCCACGGGTCGCGATGTACTACAAAGAGGACTCCGAAGGCAGCCAGAAGAACGACCACGCCCTTGGTCAGCTCGATGGAGGCAACGGCGCGAAGCAACTGCAGCTCAGCGTCATGCTTGTGGGGCGCGGTTTCGGCGTGGCTGTGCATGTTCGGTGTCGCCCAGTATTATCTACCGTGGTGCAGCATCAATTGTTCCACGGAGGTAAAAATACGGGCACGTATCTGCGGAGTAGTCACCAGGGAAGTTAATCCGGAAGCCGCAAGAATCACCGACAATACCACGAACCGGTAGGCTTCGCACGGCAGGGCATTTGCTGGTCATCGGCGGTGCGCAAACCTAACTTCCCTGCCCCCTCACCGCCGCCCGCAACTCCTCTACGATCTCATGGGCAGCTTTCCTTGCGGCATCCTGCTGGGTGACCTCGAAAGAAATCGCGCCTACCCGGGCGTGTCCTCCGCCGCCATAGCGCTCGCAGACCTTGGCCAAGTTGACCACGGGCTCCGCGGGGGCCCAAGGGTTCGAGCCCACCGAAACCTTGACCCGGAAGCTGCTTTTGCTTAGGCCCACGCTGTAGATCGATTCTGGCTCCAGGTAGTAGGGGATGAACTTGTTGTAGCCTTCGAGTTCATGGTCGGTGACGTCGAAGAATAGCGTCCCGTCTTTCAGTTCGGTTCGCTCCCGCAAGATCGCAATGGAATGCTGATGACGCTCCAGCAGGGGGGGCAACAGCGACGCTACAAATGGCTCGTCGAGAATCTCGCCCAGAGGGTTGGTTGCCAGCAGCGGGATCAGCTGCGGCACAAAGCCGTAGGTTTGAGTGGACTCGATCACCATCGTCAGCTTCATCGCCGGGGCCCGCATTTCGACGGCAGTGCGGGCGTCGGGATAGAGCGCACCGTCAATGATGTCGGTCCAGTACACCAAGTCGGCCACCGGTGCAGGGTTGAAGCCGAAGCGCTGCTCGGCCACGGTGGCGATAAAGCTGGTGCAGGACTTGAAGTCGGGATCGTAGAACTTGCGATTGCTCTGGTCTTGCTCAAAATGGGCCGCGTCGGCCGGGGTCAGGAACGCGCTCTCGTGATGGTCAAACCACCAAGTAATTTTCGGAGAGCTGGAATACTTGAAGTCCACGATGGCGTTCTCTTCACCATCGAAGTCGTTTTCGTTGAACAGTGCCCCAGCGCGGTGCAACAGGCCAGAGAAAATGAACTCCACGTCGTTGCGAATGCGTTCGCGGTAGAAACGGGAGAACAGCGCCGCCGAACAGGCCCCGTCAAAACACTTGTCATGGTAGAACACCCGAACTTTCAAACCTTGCTCTCCTCTCGATCCGAGTTAGACAGACTACCGGAAACAGGCTGGAAGGAAAAGGGAGGGGTGTGGGCAGTGTCCTAAATACATCAACCACAAAGGGCACGAAGGGACACAAAGGGTGAAATCCCTCAGGACTTCCTTCGTGCTTCCTTGGTGTCCTTTGTGGTTGGTTAGGACACTAATGTCAGCAGGCGCTCACGCGCCGGCTTGTTTCTCTGCCAGGTCGCCGATCACCGGCAACTTAAACATCTGCCCTTGATTTGCCTTAAGAAGAAGGATGATCCACAGGATCAAACCGCCAAGTCCGAGCAGAGGCCAGATCAATATCGTGGCCCAGCCCAAAACCGGGATCATACCGACGAAGCTCAGGGCAATCCAAAGAACAGTCCAGGCCACGGCAAAGAAGATGGACTGGAAAGCATGGAAACGGACAAATCGGCTGCGGTTGTAAGGTTCTAACACAAGAAAGATGATCGCTGGCACGATCGTGACATAAGCCAGCATGCCGGCCACGTTATCGGTCATTCCGCCGGTGCTGGATGGGGCAGTTCCGGTTGCCGGGGCCGCTCCGCGACTGCATGCCGGACAAGTCGTGGCTCCGGCCGGTATTTGGGCTCCACACGAGCTGCAAAACGCCATAGACGCCTCCCTGAAACTGGATTCAACGCTGCACGGTCTGTCGCTGCCAAGCTCGCGATCTTCAGTTTCGCGCAACTTAACAGAGTTGCTCCACTAACGCAATTGGAAACTTGAAGCGTTAAGGGACCTCGTCTCCGCTGCCGAGCGGCACGCTGGTTCGGCACCGCCACAGTCGCCTCGCGGTGAGGACCATCCCTCTTTCCATTCCGTATTTGCGGACGGCCTCGACCGAATAGCGCGAACATGTGGGGCGATAACGGCACTGAATATATCCACGGAGCAGAGGGCTGCCCACACGCTGGTACGCGCCGACGACTCTAATGTAGCCCTGTGAGGTAATCTGGCACTCTGGCGGGCGCCGCGCATCCACACACACCAGGACACCCAGCAGACTCAGCAGGAGCAGATAAGACCCGGGATGTTTCAGGCATTTCCGCAGTGGGGACATTTCGCGCTCACCTGCAATCTGCGGTTGCCACAATGGGCGCACTGAACCATGTTGCCTTGCGGCCTAACGCACAGGTAAATGATCAGGCCGATGAGGCCGGTGACCATGACCAGGATCATCCAAAGGATCGAGCTATCCATGCCACGCGCCTTGGCATCCCGCGCCACCCAAACCAGAAGAGCGATATTCAGCGCGATAATGGCAACGATCACAAAGCCAAAGAAACCCAGGCATCCGCAAGCCGACGCCGCGCCGGCAGCATCACTGCCCCGCTGCAGCGCGGCAGCGTGAGCGTTTGCAAGTAACAGCATCCCAACCAATTCGAGACGGTGCATGACGGCAACTCCTGCTCGGAATTTCACTGCATCACTGCCCGCGCCGGATACGGGTGAAGCTCTATGCGTTCCAGATTCTCTTGGGGGAAGGCGAAAGTCGCGGCGAAGTTAACAGAAGAGACGCCAAAAAGCAAGCTGCCACTTGTCAGGATGGTGGATCAATTTCAGCAGCTGGAGAATCCCTTCGCGCACTCTACGGCTGTCTCGACAGTCTCTGCGTTGCGGGGTCTTGACTGAATTCAGCAAACACAAGGTCCTAAATCGCGGAGGGTGCGGAGAGCCGCGGTAGAGAGAGCACTCGCCCGGGATCTTAGGCGGCACCGTTACTGCTTCTCCGCCAGGTCTCCGATCAGCGGGAGTTTGAACAACTCGCCCTGCAGGGCCTTGACGATCATCACCAACCAGAGGATCCCCCATGCCAGCCCGACCAGGAGAACCGTCAGCCAGGCTAGCAGGTACCCGAGCCACGGAATCAGGCCGAGTATGGAAAAAAGACCTCGCATCGCGATTCCAACCACGATCGCGGCGAGCGCAAAGAAGATGGATTGGAAAGAATGGAAGCGCACAAAGTGGTTACGCTTGAACGGCATAATTCGCAGAAAAAGAATTGCGGGGATGAACGTGAAATAGGCGAGCGCCCCGGCGACATTCTCTTTGAGCCAGCCGGTGGTTCCCATCGCCGCCGGCGAGGTGATCATCCTGCGGCCACAGCCCGGGCAAAACGCCGCAATCTCGGGCATTGAGGCATTGCATTGCGGGCAGGTGATGGGCATAGTTCTCTTAGACTAAGCGGCGAGGCTGGCTTTTCTTACGACAATCCTCACATACACCATAAATTTGGAACGTATGGCGGGTGGTGGCGTAGTGGTGTTTGCGTCCGATCTCTTGCTCCAGACGATCCACTTCTGGCGAAAAGAATTCCACCGAACTGCCGCACTGGGTGCACACCATGTGATGGTGGCTGCGGCGATTGTACTGGTGTTCATAGCGGGCAATGCCATCGTGGAAGGCCACTTCACTCGCCAGGCCGCACTCTGCCAGCAACTTCAATGTACGATACACGGTCGTAAAGCCGATGCGGGCGTCCTTCTTCTGCACCAGCCGGTGCAGCTCGTTGGTGGAGAGGTGTTCGCGAGTTTCCAGAAAGGTGTGCAAGATGGTGTCGCGCTGGGCGGTGTGCTTGAGACCCACGCGTTTGAGATGCTGGTGCAGAATCTGCTGCGCCTCGCGCAACATCTCGCGCGAGATGCTGGGTTGGTCGTCAATGCGTTTCTGCAGCATAAGATGGCGCTTGTGAGGCACCCACCGGATCGCGGCGAGACCACAAGTATTTGGGATAATAACGGCTTTGACGAAATGTGCCAACCGGCATCCGGAGATGTGATCCGGCTGGTAGAATCAGAATTTCTGCATGGCAACCACCGCTTCCCTCAACCTGCGCCCCAAGCGTCGCATCCGCGTACTGGCTTACCCACTCATCGCGTTGTTATTGGCTGTTGTGGGTCTAGCCCTTTGGCTCTGTTCCATAACTCGTGCCGCCTTGCCGCAACTGGACGGAAGCGTGCTGGCGCCTGGGCTCATAGCTCCGGTCACCGTGACCCGCGACAACCATGGCGGAGCCACGATTCTGGCCTCCAATTTTCACGATCTGTTTTTTGCTCAAGGGTACGTGACCGCTCAAGACCGCTTGTTTCAGATGGATAGCATGCGCCGTTTCGCTGCCGGAGAGCTGTCCGAAGTGGTCGGGCCAGATGCGCTGGAGCATGACCGGCAGCAAAGGATCCTGGGATTACGCGTGGCCGCGCGCAAGACCATCGAGATCACCTCCGCGGACGATCGTTCGCGCTTCGAAGCCTACGCGCGCGGGGTAAATGCCTTCATCGACTCGCACCGCGATAGCTTGCCTCTCGAATTCCGGGCTCTGCACTACTCGCCGCAGCCTTGGACCCCGGAGGATTCAGCCTTGATCGGCGCGTACATGGTCGAAGACCTCACCACGACTCCGGCCCACGCCCTCGCGCGGGAAAAAATCCTCGCCAAGCTAGGACCTGAACTCACTGCCGACCTCTATGTGAATTCCTCATGGCGGGACCGGCCGCCCACCGTACCACGCGCGACGCTTGATCAGGGCACGAACGGTGATGCTGAGCAGGACTCGGACAGGAATAGCTCGATCGCGAGACTGCAGGGCAACTACCCGGGCGCCAGCCTCGCGTACATCATCAGCCGCGGGTTCTTCGACGAGCCTCCTTTGGTCTTGGGCTCAAACAATTGGGTAGTCTCAGGCGTCCACACCGTGTCAGGCAAGCCGCTCTTGTCGAATGACATGCACCTCGGACATCAGATGCCCAACCTGTGGTACCAAGCACATCTGCGGTGTCTGATTCTGTGTAATGGCAACTTCGACGTGGCCGGAGTCACGCTGCCGGGATACCCCTATGTGATCGTCGGACACAATCAACGCATTGCCTGGGGATTTACCAACATCGGCCCGACCATCGAGGATGTCTACGTAGAGACGTTCAAGGCCGACGGGCAATATCTCACGCCGGAGGGATGGAAGAAGCCCGAGCATCGCCGCGAAGTCATCCACGTGAAAGGGAAGGAAGATAGCGTGGTGGATGTTATGCTCACCCGCCACGGACCGATCGTCAGCGACCTCGTTCCCGGTGAGACCCGCAAACTAGCCTTGCGCTGGACCCTCTACGACGGTATCCGAAATCCTTTCTTCGCGGTCGATTCGGCCCACAACTGGGATGAATTTCAGCGCGCGTTTGCTGAATTCGACGCGCCTGGCCAAAACGTCGTATATGCCGACGTGGACGGCAATATCGGATACCAGGCTACGGGCAAGGTTCCCATCAGGGCGTCGGGCGACGGCAGTCTGCCGGAGGATGGCAGCAACAATGACCACGAGTGGGCCGGCTACATTCCCTTTGAAAGACTGCCCAGCGTGTTGAACCCGCCTTCAGGAATCATCGCCACGGCCAACAGCCGGATTGCTCCTGACAAATATCCGTTCTCCATCAGCGCGGAATGGGAAGCGCCGTGGCGCTCCTCCCGCATTTATCGGGTGCTGGAATCAGGAAGGAAGTTTTCCGCGGCTGACATGCTCAACCTGCAAACCGACATCTATTCCGACCTTGATCGTATCTTTGCGGAGAAGTTCGTGTACGCCGTGGACCACTCGGAAGCTCCTTCCGCCCGGGCCAAAGCGGCGGCCAACATCCTGCGGCAATGGGACGGCCGCATGAGCGCAGACTCAGCGGCACCAACCCTCGCAGTCCGCTCCCGCGAGGGACTTATGCAGCTGCTACTGGAGCCCAAGCTCGGCCCTGCACCGGCGGATGCGCAGCAGGCCAAGCTGTCGCTGAACTGGAAGAGCTACCGCTGGATGATGAGCGCGGTGTGGCTGGAGAACGTGGTGCAACATCAGTGGAAGCGTTGGCTGCCAGATGCCTACTCGAACTACGACGAACTGCTGGCGGCTGCCGTGGAGAAGACTGTGGCCCTTCCGTCGGCGCCTCAAGATCTGAACGACTGGAAGTGGGGGACCGTCAATCCGGTGGAGATCCAGAATCCCGTCCTGGGGCGAATCCCACTGTTGAGCCACTGGACCGGTCCCGGAATTCACCCTCAATCCGGCAGCGGCTACACCGTCAAGGCGGTGGTACGGACCGAGGGACCTTCGGAGCGAATGACCGTCGACCTGGGTGATCTGGACAGCTCTACTTTGAACCTTGTAACCGGGGAGAGCGGAAACTTCGGTAGCCCTTATTACCTCGACCAATGGGAGGCCTGGTACAAGGGATTTACGTTCGCTTGGCCGTTCTCACCGGAGGCTGCGGAAAAGGCCAGCGCGCACCGCCTCTTGCTCAAATCGAGACGCTAGAAACTAGCTGGGTGGCGGGTCTACTACCTTGACATCCGTCGATTGCCCTACGATGTCGGTCTGCCGGGTCTGAACCAGCAATTGGTCGGTCGTGGTGTCGAAGATCTGAAACACGCCACCCTGGCAAACATACACCACTTTGCGCCCAGGGATGGGCGCGATCCCGGTGGCGTCGCCGACCTGGGGCGGAACCACTACCCCGGAATTGCTGGTGTTGAAGATCGACAGGCAGCCGCGCACTTCGCCGCCCGATACGTTGATGTTGGTGCAACTGTGTGAGCCGATGAAGAGCCGTCCATTGGCGCCCATCTGCATGCGGTCGTGATAACCGTCGGTAATGATGATTGGGCTGGAGTTCGTGATCGTCATCGAACTCGTGTCCACGAGGTTCAGCGTCCCGCAGGTCGTGGCTGCGGTTCCAGAACCGCACGGCGTGTTCGGTGGAGTGCCGGCGACGTACAGCGTGGCGCCATCGAGCAACCCGTAAGTCGCGCCGCCCAGCGCGAGTTTCGGGCCGGGGCCTGGACTTCCTATATCGAACGTGGCAATCCCCGCTGCGGTCCCACCGCATTCCGGTCCGCAATTAAAAATGAAGGCTGAAGTGTCATCACTGAAGATCGCCCACACCGGACGATCGAACCCGCTTACAGTCGTGCGTGGATCCTGGCTGGTTCCGATCAGGATGGTGTCCAGTACAGTAATCGAGTCCGAGTTGTCGCTAAATACCAGGACATGGTTGCCGTCCGGGCTCTGGACGACGAAGTGAGCCCCAGTCACGGGGATCGTGGCCTTCACCGTGCCCGTTCCCAAGTCCATGACCACCACGGCGCCGGAAGGCTGTCCCACGATCGGAGCCGAGGGCACAGCGGCGTAGGCTGTGATGTTGTCATTCGCAATGAACATGCTCTCGGTCGCGCCGGGAATGGAGAAAGTAGGGACCGTCCCCTTGCCGCTGCTGTCGGTGGCAGCGCTTTCGGTGGTGGTATCGATTGTCGCAATGGAGTTATTCTGCCCCTGACCACTGAAGACAGCTATCAGCTTGAGATTGGGAGAGATTGCCATCAGCCCGGCGTGTGGCGCTCCTGACAAACTGATGGCGGAAGCGGAAAGCACATCCTTGGACGCGTTCACAATATTTAGGGCGGACACCGTCCCAGTGCCGGTAGGAAGAAGAGGGTTCGACACCAGGGCGCGAAACTTGACCCCACTCAGTTTGTGCTGACTGCTGGAGCCATTGTAACCGCAGGAAACGAACGCCGCGCTGGCGACGATGAGCACAATTCCACTGACTAGAGCTCTTTTCAAACCTGGAACTCCCAAGAATAGGAGGGACAGAGATTTAGATGCAAGAAACGGGATTATAGCAGAGCCAGGAACGGCGTCCCTAGCCCGGATAGACAGGGCGTGACGCCAGTCCTCCCCTGGGCAACGCAGGATGCAAAACCAGCGGTCATCTTGTATTCTCAAACCAATGGCCTCTGACTTGCTTGCGCGGATAAAACAGTCGCCCATCTTGTGTGATGGCGCCATGGGCACGCTGCTCTACGCCAAGGGAATGTTCATCAACCGCTGCTACGATGAATTGAATCTCTCCCAGCCCGATTTGATCCGCGGGATCCACCACGAATACCTGCAAGCCGGCGCGGAGATCATTGAGACCAACACCTTCGGGGGAAACTCCTTCCGGCTGGCACGGCATAGCATGGCAGACCGAGTTCGCGACATCAACCTGGCCGGAGCTCATGTAGCCCGTGAAGCCGCCAAGAGCTTTGACGTCTGGGTTGCCGGATCCGTTGGTCCGTTGGGTGTCCGCATTGAACCGCTGGGCAAGACCTCGTTTCAGGAGGCGCGGAATGCGTTTCGTGATCAAATTGCAGCGCTGGTGGACGGCGGCGTGGACCTGCTGATCCTGGAAACCTTCGGCTACCTCGAGGAACTTCATCAGGCGATCCTGGCGGCACGTGAGGTCAATCCCGGTATCCCGGTGGTCGCACAGGTCACGATCGACGAAGACGGCAACTGCCTCGACGGCTCGACTCCTGAGTTCTTCACCCCTCGGCTGGAGGAATGGGGACCGGATGTGATCGGCTGTAATTGCAGTGTAGGCCCGGTGGCCATGCTCGAGGGCATTGAGCGGATGCGGGCACTCACCAGCCGGCCGCTGGCCGCTCAACCGAATGCCGGCATCCCGCGGTCGGTTGAAGGGCGAAACATCTACCTCTGTTCGCCAGAGTATATGGCCAGCTATGCGCGAAAATTTGTGGCTGCGGGTGTCCGGTTGGTTGGCGGTTGCTGTGGTACGACCCCGGACCACATCCGGGTGATGAAAGCTGCGCTGCGGGTTGGGGAGGCTCGCTCCCGCGTCAATCCTGCCCCAGCCGTTAGTCCGGCGGGACCGGCCGCGGCCCCTACGGTACCCATAGAGAAGCGCTCCCGGCTCGGCGCAAAGTTGGCCGGGGGCGAATTCGTAACCATGGTTGAGATCGTTCCTCCAAAAGGAACCGACATTCGCAAAGAGGTGGAAGGCGCGCGTTTCGTCAAGTCGGTGGGGGTCGATGCCATCAATATCCCGGATAGTCCACGGGCCTCGGCGCGCATGAGTAACCAGGCACTGTCGTTGCTCATCCAGCAGGAGGTGGGGATTGAGACCATCCTGCACTACACCTGCCGCGACCGCAACGTGCTGGGGATCCAATCCGACCTGCTGGGGGCCGCGGCCACGGGTATTCGCAACCTGATCTGCATCACGGGAGATCCGCCCAAGATAGGCAATTACCCGGACGCGACCGCGGTGTTCGACGTGGACTCGATCGGCTTGGTAAACATCGTCCACAACCTTAACCGTGGCCTGGATCTGGGCGGCAACCCCATCGGAGCGGGCACTTCGTTCGTAATTGGTGTTGGAGCCAACCCGGGACTCAACGACCTGGAGGAAGAGATTCGGCGATTTGTCTACAAGGTGGAAGCCGGTGCCGAATATGTGGTGACGCAACCGGTGTTCGATCTTCGCCTGCTGGAGAACTTCTTGCGTCGCATCGAGGACTGCCGGATTCCGGTTGTGGCTGGAATCTGGCCCCTGGTGAGCGTGCGGAACGCCGAGTTTATGAAGAACGAATTGCGGGTGTCGGTTCCAGACTCCATTTTGGAGCGCATGGCGCGGACCCAAAGTCCGGAGGCGGCTCGTGAGGAAGGAGTTGCGATAGCCCGCGAAATGCTGATCGCAGTTCGCGAGATGGTGCAGGGAGCTCAGATCAGCGCTCCTTTGGGCCGGTATGCCTCGGCACTGGACGTGCTCGAGGCCCTGGGCACATCGCGTCCCACTTCGGCATAGAATCTTTGCAAATATTCCTTAAAACCAAATTTTTCGTAGACTCATCTGACTGAGAAGTGGATTAGAATAACGCCAGGAGCAATCCCGTTGGCCAAGTTTGAAGAGTGCCTCCAGCGTTTGGAAAAGATTGTTCAGGAACTGGAAAAGGGCGAGGTGCCCTTGGAGAAGTCTCTGACGCTTTTCGAGGAAGGCATGCAGCTTTCGGCGACTTGCCGCAAGGAGTTGGAACAAGCGGAGGGCAAGGTCGAAATCCTGCTCAAACAGAACGGGAAGCTTCAGGCTGAGTCGTTTGAGTCTTGACCGAGGTCCCGTCCGGCTGAAAGCGCGCCGCCCCGGTCACTCGCCGCTCATAAGCATTAACGCCCGTGACAGCGACTTGCGCCTGCAAGGGCTGGCATGGCCACAGGTCACCGTGCAAGCGGTAGAAGTGAGACGGAAGATATGCAACCGCTCAATGTAGTCCTCCTCCAGAGCGATGCGGGAGTCGCGCAGTCTCTCGTTTCCGCCCTGTCCCACTCATTTCGTTCGATCCAGCAGGTACATTCTCTGGGCGACCTGCGGACCAGTATCGCAAAACAACGTGCCGGGATTGCCATTCTGGACATGGAGACTGCTTCTCTCTCCGATGTGGAACACCTGGCTCGTGAATTTCCGGGAGCTTGCATCGTCTGCACCCATCGCTGCGCTGATGAAGAAATGTGGGCAGCAGGGTTGAACGCCGGGGCCGTTGATGTTTGCCCCTCCTCGGACACGCGTGGAATCCTGCGGGCTGCGTTGGGAAGTGCTTCAGCCAGTCATTCCGCCGCCGCGTAAGAATTTCTGCGATTCTTGAAGGACGCCCGCGGGCGTCTTTTTTATTGACGAGCGGATTCCCCGTGGGAGACTCAATCCGTCGTCACCGAGATGCCCGGCATGCCTTGTTATACTCACCGTCATGCTCAAGGACACCCTGGAAGCAGGCCGCACTCTGGCCGATGGGGCGCTGGAACGGCTGCTGCCGCCAGTAACCCAGCATCCTGTCTCGATTCACAAGGCGATGCGCCATAGCGTGTTTGCGGGCGGTAAACGCCTGCGGCCGATCTTGTGCATGGAGGCAGGCCGGATGGTCGCCGGCTCCCTGCCCGCTGGAATCGAAGACTTGGGTGCCGCCCTCGAAATGCTGCATACCTATTCGCTGATCCATGATGATCTGCCGGCGTTGGACAACGACGACCTGCGCCGCGGACGGCCCACGTGTCACAAGGCCTTTGGCGAGGCAATCGCAATCTTGGCCGGAGACGCGTTGCAAACCCAGGCCTACGAGGTCTTGTCCCGGCTGCGCTGCCGGGCAGAGGCGCGAGTACGGATCATCGAAGAGATTGCGCGCGGCACAGGGACGATCGATGGCATGATCGGCGGCCAGGTAGTCGATCTCGAAGCCGAGCACACCAAGCCCGATCTGCAGATGCTGGAGTACATTCACCGCTCGAAAACCGCCGCTTTGATTACGGCGAGTGTAGTCAGCGGCGGGCTCTATTCAGGCGGAAACGACGGCGACGTTTCTCGGTTGAGGTCGTTTGGCCATTCGATCGGACTGGCCTTCCAGATCGTAGACGATGTGCTCGATGTCACCCAGACGTCCGAGCAACTGGGCAAGACCGCAGGAAAAGACACGGCGGCCGAAAAGGCCACGTACCCGGCTCTGTTCGGGATCGAAGAGTCGGTGAAGAAGGCGGATGCCCTGGTGGATACGGCGTTGAAAGCGTTGGAGAGCTTTGGGCTTCGGGCTGAGACCTTGAAGTCGTTGGCCCATTTCTTGGTAGAGAGGAAGAAGTAAGTTGGAAGTAGAGACATTGCTCGCAACGTCTGCTTTCCTCTGTGCTCCCCTGTGTCCTCTGTGGTAAAAGTAATTACGGCGATGGAGTTCGCCTCAACCGCCCGGATCGACTTAGTAAACGGCCCCGGCTGATAACTCCTACAAACTATGTAGGAGAGCTCCATCGTGCTGAACTGGCTGAACCAAGATTTTCTCGTCATCTCCCTGGGCGCAATCGCCGGCGCCAATCTTCGCTACCTCGTTAGCCGCTACGCCGTAAAGGCCTTGGGGCCGGTGTTTCCATACGGAACGCTGGTTATCAACGTCACCGGCAGCCTGGTCGTCGGCTTTTTCATGATCTGGGCAAGCGAGCGCGTACTGGCAGATCCACGCTGGCGCCTGCTGGTTGTGGTCGGCTTTTGCGGCGCTTTCACCACGTTCTCCAGCTACGCCTTTGAAACCATGGCCTACTTCGAACAGGGCCAATGGCTGCTGCTTTGGACCAACATCCTCAGCAACAACCTTCTGTGCTTACTTGGGGTGCTAGCTGGTATGGCGCTAGCGAGGGTGATATAAAATGCCAAACGCAATGGCTGTCCAGGTCACCGTCTACCTCAACGAAGCCGACCAGTGGCATCACCGGCCGCTGCATGTGGAGATCCTTAACTACCTGCGGAAGGAAAACGTCTACGCTGCCACAGCCATTCACGCCGTCGCCGGATTCCTAGGACGGCATCGGGTCGAGACGACCCATTTGGTGGATGCGGGCGGCAAGCTGCCGGTGATCATCATCTTCGTAGACACCGATGAGCACGTGAGTCGCGTTCTGCCAACGCTGAAGGAGATGGCCGCCCACCGGCTCATCGTGCGTGAAAACGTGGTATTGGAGCAGGGGAATCTGGACTAGACTTTAGTCGTCCTGGTTGGTCTAGGCTAATCGCCGGCGACGGCCATCGACGCGCGGGCTGCGGTGAGCTCGTAAGCAGACTGAAGGTTCATCCAGAGCTCAGGCGAGGTCTTAAACCGGCGAGCCAGCCGAAGGGCTGTGTCCGCGGTGATCCCTCGTTTCTCCCTGACTAGCTCATTCAGACGGTTTGTCGAAATCCCGAGTTCTTTGGCCAGAGTCGCCTGCGTCAGCCCCAGCGGCTTAATGTATTCCTCCAGGAGCACCTCTCCCGGATGGGTTGCAATGCGTCCCTTCGGTAAGCTCATGCCCTCTCCCCTGTCAGTCAATGGATGTCGCGACATGAAACGTTCAGCGCGTTCCCATTTTCCAATCGAAAAATGATACGGTACTGATCGTTCACTCGAATACTCCAATAACCGGCCAATTCTCCTTTCAGTTTCTCCAACTGATTTCCTGGACTCTTCAAGTCGTTAAGACTGATCGCAGCGTTCAGAGTATCTAGTTTTCGAAACACGATCGGCCAAACCCGGCGATCAATCTTTCTCGCCGCCTTTGTATTCTCTCCTTCGTAGATGTCTTGAGTTGTCTCATCCGCGAAGGACTTAATCACGGGTACATTATACACGTGTACCGTGTACATGTAAATCGATATTCAACTCTATGACGAGGGAAACGACCTGTATCTCGCTGATTCATTTAGGCATCCCCACCCTGAACTGCTGCCACTTTGATATGCTTACTCGAAGTACATGCCCACTCCGCCACTCGACATTCTGGCCATCGCCGCCCACCGCGACGACGTAGAGCAAACCTGCGGGGGCACGCTGCTCAAAATGGCCCAGCACGGGCACCAGACCGGCATTCTCGATCTCACCCAGGGTGAGATGGGAACGCGCGGCACGGCCGAAGAACGGCGGAAAGAGGCCGAAGCCGCTGCCCTCCTCCTGCAAGTTTCGTGGCGGCTTGCGCTCGACATTCCCGACGGCCGCGTGGAAAACACCTGGGAGAACCGCCTGAAAGTCGCGCGGGTGATCCGGGACCAGCGTCCCCGGGTCGTCATTCTCCCCTACTGGCAGGGCCGACATCCCGATCACTACACTGCTTCCGTCATGGGATATGAAGCGTGCTTCCTCGCGGGACTCACCAAGGTTGTCTTGACCAAGCAGGGCCTGCGCGACGACCCCTTGCCCCCGCACCGGCCGTTCAAGATCATTTACGCCACTCTCTACTACGACATTCGCCCGACGTTCGTGGTCGATATCACCGAGCAGTTCGAAACCCGGTTCCAGTCGCTGATGGCGTACAAGACGCAGTTCAGCGATCAGGAAGCCGGCAAGGACCTCTTCCCTGCCCAGGTGGAGATCCGTTCCCGCATCGAATCCATGGCGCGGTACTACGGTGCGCTGGGGGGAGTGACTTATGCGGAGCCGTTCCTGCAGAAGGAAGTCGGACTGGTGGACGACCTGACGATGATTCCAGTGAAGTCGCTCTGATCGGCAACTCGCATGGAGTCTCCTCAAACCAAGGCGGCGACCCCAGCGCTCTCCGTGCGCGCTTGCCTTTCGACTTACGCTGCCCTCGCCGGGATATTCGGGCTTCTGCTCGTTTTCTGCCTAGCGCTGGCACTGGCAAAGCCTGCACGTGGGGCCTGGCAGTCGGTTGCGATTGTGGCGGCAGTCTTCACATACGTCATTGTCTGGATCGCCGCCTTCAGGCTTAAAGTAGCGGATGGCATTCTCTCTTACCGTTCGCTGTTTGGTGGCGTTCGCTCGCTGGGCTTAGACGAGATTCAACTGGCAGAAATCAAAATCGACTTCGAGAGAAAATTCGGACCACCCCTTGGATTGCTGATCACTCCTCGCTCTGGATGTCAGAAACCGAAAATCTTAGTGAACATGAAAGTCTTCGGGAAAGAGGATCTCCACAAGCTATTCGACATCTTGGGCCCGGCGTTGAAGGGCAATCGGAAACTTTCGATCCTGGGACGGGACTAACCTCACCGGTGAAGCATGACTTCGTCAAACATGCTGCTTAAGAAGTTGAGGGGTGGCGACCGCCGTTCCATTGGCCAGTCCAACCGGGTCGTGGCGCTTGTCCTTAAGCGTCCCGAGCTGTTCTCCCAGCTGTTGCAGGGCCTGTGGGATTCAGACCTCCTGATTCGGATGCGTGCAGCAGATGCGGCAGAAAAAGTGTCGCTGCGCCGACCCGAACTGCTGCAACCTTTCAAGGCGAAGCTGCTCCGGTTGCTGGACCAAGCCACACAGCAGGAGCTGCGCTGGCACTTGGCTCAAATGGTACCCAGGCTGCGCCTGTCGAAGAGAGACCGCGTGCGCGCAGTATCGGTGCTCCAGCGTCAGTTGAGCGATCAGAGCTCTATTGTGAAGACTTTCGCCATGCAGGCCCTGGTTGATCTTGCAATTGGCGATGATGCACTCATGGCAGAGGTCACCAAGCTGCTGATCACACTGACAAAGACAGGAACAGCCGCGATGAGGGCTCGCGGGCGCAAACTCCTGCGGCAACTGGAGCGGAACCCCGGGTAGAACTACTTCTTGATTGCCACCGCCACTCCATCCCGCACTGGCAGGATCGTCGTGAACAGGTCCGCCGAGCCGTACAACAGCCGGTTGAATTCCAGGATGGCCTTAGTCGAAGCTTCTTTGTTCTTGGGATCTGCTACCTTGCCGCTCCACAGCACGTTGTCGGTCACGAACAGCCCGCCTTTGCGAAGCCTTGGAACCGCCAGCCGCAACACTCGCGGGTAGTCTTCTTTATCCACGTCGTTAAAGATGATGTCGAATTCCTGCTTCTGCTCGGAGAGCAGTTCCAACGCGTCTCCAACTCCGATCTTGATCCGGTCGGAGACTCCAGCCCGCTTGAAATACTTCTCGGCTTGGGCAGCGTTCTTGCGATCTCCGTCGGTGTAGAAGACACGGCCACTCGCACCCACGGCGCGTGCCCACCAGATCGTGGAATATCCGATCGCTGAACCCATCTCGAAAACGGTCTTGGCACCAATCATCAGCGCGAGTTGCTGCAGTACCCGCCCGACGACCGGGCCAACGATCGCGATGTCGCGCTTGGCCGCTTCGGCTTCCATCTCCGCAAGAACTTCGTCGCGGGGCGGGAGCATCGAGTAAAGATAGTCTTCGACGGCATCAGCGGTGATGCCACCCATGCGCCAGCTAGGACTCGATTTTGACAAGCTAGTTCCTTCCTTCGCTGCCGGGCCCCACCCGGCTGGACAGCCAAGGGCGGTTGTCCCCACGTGAGTTACGAAATCGTTTCTCCTGGCTTCATCTCCCGGATCTCCAGATCAGGCACCAGCCTTTGCAGGTCCTTGGGGGTGCCAGTCAGCACCGGGAAGGTGCCGAAGTGCATGGGGATGACGATTTTCGGCTCTAGCAGTTTGCAGGCATATGCGGCCTCGCGCGGACTCATGGTGTAGTGATTTCCGATCGGCAGCATGCAGATGTCCGGTGCGTATAGTTCGCGGATGATTGTCATATCCCCGAACACATTGGTGTCGCCAGCATGATAGATTTTCACGCCGTTATCAAATTCCACCACGTAACCGCAGGCCTCCCCGGCATAGACCATCTGTTCGCCATCCTGGATGCCGCAGGAATGGTCGGCATGCACCATCGTCACTTTAATGTCGCCGAGGGTTTGCGTACCACCCTTGTTCATTTCCGCAGTCTCCACCCCTTTCTTCTGCAACCAATGGCAAAGCTCCGGAATGCCCACCACCCTGGGAGTGTGCTTCTTGCCCAGTTCCACCGCATCGCCGATGTGGTCGCCGTGTCCGTGTGTGATGAGCATAACGTCCAGCGTTCGAATGGCTTTCTCTTTCTCCGGACACTTGGGGTTGCCCATCACCCAGGGGTCAATCAGTAGAGTCTTCCCGCCGGGAGTTTCGACCCGAAAGGTCGCGTGTCCTAACCATGTGATCTTGATGCCGTTGAGTTTCATGAGGGGAAGCTGCTCCTGGCTTCTGGCTTCTAGCTCCTAGCTTTTGGCTTCTAGCTCCAAAAACCCTGCGAACGAAATGCTATGTGCCAATTGCCCGGTGCTTAGTTTAATATGAACCGCCATGACCGGGTTGAAGGTTCTCATCTCGCGAGAGCAGATCGCCGAACGTGTCGCCGCCATGGGAAGCGAGATTACGCGCGACTTTGCCGGCCAAGCGGTGATTTTTGTGGGCGTGCTCAAGGGTGCAGCCATTTTCCTCAGTGATCTGGCGCGACAGGTCCAGCTTGACGCGACTTTCGATTTCATCGGTGTTTCCAGCTACGGCAACCGACCGAGTCCCGCGCAGGAACTGAAGAGCGGATGGGACTCGACCGGCGAGGTCCGGCTCACCAAGGACATGGACCAGTCCATGCAAGGCCGGAACGTGATCCTGGTCGAAGACATTCTCGACACCGGGCTCACGCTCACCTACCTGAAGAAGATTGTCCAGGCCCACCAGCCCAAGTCGTTGCGCATCGCCGCATTGCTGGACAAACCGTCGCGGCGGAAGCAGCCCATCGAGGCCGACTACCTGGGCTTCAGCATTCCCGACGAATTCGTAGTGGGTTACGGTCTTGACTACGCCGAAAAATATCGCAACCTGCCCGATATCTGTATCGTGCCGAGAGAAGGCTGATCGCCAAGCAGGGCGAAAATGGTCGCGGCTGCGGGACGACGAGCACCCAAACTACCGCTGCGATGCCGGTTTTTCTCGCTTGCCATAACCCGAGCCCGCCGGAACGACTGGTATCATAGAGCTCGTGGAGATGGTGGACACTCAACCCGATCTTCAATCCAAGGTCGAACCGCTTCTTCTCGAAGTGGCAGACGTGGTCAACACCACGCCATTGTGCGCATGAGTGATTTTAAATCCAATGAATACGCCAATCTGCTTGGCGGCAGGGAATTTGAACTGGACGAAGAAAATCCGATGATCGGTTTTCGCGGAGCGTCACGGTATTAT
>JAIQFW010000219.1 GCA_020073105.1 Terriglobia bacterium | reverse complement strand
GCGCGAGCCCGCTGCCCGCGAATGCCTGTGCTATCGGGTCGCTCATCTGCTATCTTCTTGAGTTCGTCCCAGTCAACACCGTGGATTGGCCCGCAAGGAGCTGGAATGCCGGAGAACACGCGTCCCGAGCCGTCAAGGTTTTATCGCTGGATGGTACTCGTCTTCGTGAGCATCGCGATGTTCGGCAATTACTATGTGTACGACGCGCTCAGCCCTCTGGCCGACGTGCTCAAACAACAACTGGGCTTTTCGGATTCGAACATCGGCCTGCTGCAAGCCATTTACAGCTTTCCCAATATCTTTACGGTAGTGATCGGCGGTTTCATCATCGATCGCATCGGGTTGCGAAAGTCGCTGATGATTTTCGGCGTGCTCTGCCTCATCGGACCGGCGATTACGGCCGTCTCGGGTCACCTTTGGCTGATGGCTGCCGGGCGGCTCATCTTTGGCATGGGGGCGGAGTCCCTGATCGTCGCGGTCACGGCCGCGCTAGCCAGATGGTTCAAAGGGAAAGAGCTGAGCTTCGCGTTCGGCATCAATCTGACCATCGCACGGCTGGGCTCGTTTGCTGCCCTGAATTCTCCGACCTGGGCGCGATCGGCGTATGCCAACTGGCGCGGGCCATTCCTGATTGCCCTGGCTTTTTCCACCTTGTGTGTCATCGGGGCGGTGGTTTACTGGATCATGGAGGTGCACGCCGAGGAGAATTACCGCCTGGGCGAGGCCTCGACCGACAAGGTGGTGTTCGCGGACCTGTTCAAGTTCGGGGTTAGCTACTGGTATATCGTCGCCCTGTGCATTACTTTCTACTCGGGCATCTTCCCTTTTCAGACCTTTGCGGTGAAGTTCTTTATTGAGGCACATGGGACTTCCAGGGAGACCGGGGGCTTTCTCTCCAGCATGCTGACGTTGTTTGCCATGTTCGCGACACCCCTGTTTGGACTGGTGGCAGACCGCATCGGCAAACGGGCCATTCTCATGATGTTCGGCTCCATGCTGCTGATTCCGGTGTACTTGATGATGGCCTACACTCGCGTCAACTTGTATGTGCCTATGGCAATGATGGGTATCGCTTTTTCCCTGATCCCCGCTGTGATGTGGCCTTCAGTCGCTTATATTGTGGACCAGTCCAAGCTGGGTACGGCTTACGGGTTGATGACCATGATCCAGAACATCGGATTGTTTGGCTTCAACCTGCTGGTGGGCTGGGCCAACGACTACGGCCATGCCAGCGCCCAAAACCCCGTCGGTTATCACCTGGGGATGTGGATTTTCTCTGTTTTGGGCTTCTTCGGCGTGTTTTTCGCGTTCCTGCTGCGGCAGAGGGAAACTGGACCCCATGGGCACGGGTTAGAGAGCATAACTACGGCGACAGCCAAGGCATAGGCAGGGAGTCCGGTTGGGGAGGGCGCACAAAGGGCAGATCGAGCGGTTTCTGCGTCATTCCGCCCGGGCGTTGAATCTATTGAGGCAAGGGCTCCCGTAACGCATGTGCTGGGGGGCTCATATGGGCGTGGCGGGCCCGACGGATGCCCGAGGACGGGCTGAAGGGTGACCTCCGGGGGATTACTTCCGGACGGCGCCAGTCTCCTGCAAGCGGTACAACGAAAAGATACTTATGCCGCATCTGACTGAGTGCGGCCGGATAAGGCAACTTGACGGACGCGAGAAAACTCCACAGCGACAAGGTTTCTGAGGCTGAGGCAATTGATCGGGCGAAGCAAGGTGATGCCAGCGCCTTTGAGGTGCTGTATCACCTGCACAAGCGGCGTGTGTATTCGTTATGCCTTCGCATGACAGCCAATACGGCGGCAGCGGAAGACCTGACCCAAGAAGCTTTCCTCCAGTTGTTCCGCAAGATTGGAACCTTCCGTGGCGAATCGGCCTTTTCCACCTGGCTCCATCGTATGGCGGTCAACGTAGTGCTGATGCAGCTTCGCAAGAAGGGGCTGGCAGTGGTTCCGCTCGACGAGACGATGGAAACCGAGGAGGAGTCTGCCAAGAAGGAACCCGGTGGCGAAGATCTGCGGCTCGCGGGATCGATCGACCGCTTACAATTGGGGCGGGCGGTTGAGGAGTTGCCCCCAGGGTACCGGATGATTTTTTTGCTACACGACGTTGAGGGTTACGAGCACAATGAGATCGCTGGGATGGTGGGTTGTTCGATCGGCAATAGCAAGTCGCAGTTGCACAAGGCCCGAATGAGATTACGAGAGCTCCTCAAAACGAGCAGAGCTGAAAAAGCCGCAAAGCCGTGAGGAGTTCGCCAACAGCGGTGTGGGGGAGAGAGGTAGTATGACCTGCGTAGAATTTGAACGCGGCCTGCCCGAGCATGAGGGCGGTTACAGTTTTGAGCAGGAAGAGCACCTGAAAACGTGCCGGCGATGTTCCAGTTTAACGTTCGATCTGGATGCCATCTCTCAGCAGGCGCGACTTCTGCAAGCCACTGAGGAGCCCAGCCCAGAGGTGTGGAATGCCATTGAGATTGCTCTTAAGGAAGAGGGGCTGATCCATCAGTACACACCCGGGCGGTTTTCGCTTCCGGCACTGTCGCGATGGAGAATCGGATGGCTGGCGCCGGTAGCGGCAGGGCTCTTAGTTGCCGCTGGACTGCTAGTACACCAACAACAGTCAAGGATGGCGCAGCAGGAAGCCGCTCGTTCGTCGGCGGCAACGGCCAACCTGGCGCACGATCAGCGTCGTGGCTCGTCTGCCGACGAGGATCAGTTGCTGGGGATCGTCGCGGCCCGCGGCCCGGCGTTCCGGGCGGCATACGAGTCCGATCTGCGAGCGGTGGATGCTTACATCCGCGATGCAGAGCTTTCCGCGAGGAACGATCCGAACGACGAAATTGCGCAACAGTACTTGATGAATGCCTATGAGCAGAGGGCCATGGTGTATCAGATGGCGATGGAACGGTCTCTGCCATAATGAGGGTAAGATCGGGGCCGGTAGCCATGATGCTGCCGGCGTTGGGGAGAGAGCAGTCATGCATAAGAACGTTTGCGCCACCAGATTTGCACTCGCATTGTTCCTAGCAACCACCGTTCTTGCCGCCGCAGAGGTTCGGAAGGAATACCGCTTCCAGGTGCGCCGCCATGCCAGTATTTCCGTCGTCAATCAGTACGGTCCGATTTCGGTCAAGCCAACCAACGGAAATCAAGTCGTGGTCAATGCCGTCTTTTATTCCGACAAGGTAGAGGTCGATTCGAGCCAGGGTGGCAACCACGTGTCCGTGGTTTCTCACCTGCTGCCGGGGGCGGACGCGGACACGGGACGCGTGGAGTATGAAGTGTTCGTGCCGGCAGACGCCAACGTAACCATGCACTCCACCACGGGCGTGCTGCATGCTGAAAGACTGCACGGCGATGTCATTCTCGAAGGCAATACGGCGAGTGTGGACGTGCGCGACATGAGTGAGGGACACGTCCACGTCAAAACCCTCAACGGGCCGGTGAGCCTGACCAACGTCAGCGATGGGCACGTGGAGATCACCTCGGTCAGTGGAGACGTGGTGCTGAACGCGGTAAACGGGCCCCTGGTCTACGTGAACTCGACCAGCGGCAAAATTCGCTACGATGGCGACTTCGGAGAGGGGGGAGAGTACTCCCTAATGACCCATACCGGGGATATCGAAGCCACAGCCCCCTCCTACGCCTCCATCGACGTAGTCGCCCGCTCCACCCAGGGCAAGGTGGAGAACGACTTTCCCCTGCATCCCACCCACAGCTCCTTTGTAGTCAAGGCAGGGAGTGCCTTCGCAGGTACGATGGGAAAGGCGGCTTCGTCGGTCAAGTTGTTTTCCTTCAGTGGTAAAATCCACCTCAAGAAACGCTGAACAATCGGTCCAAAGAAGAAGTGGAGATCGGGCACGGTAGGCGGCCCATATGAAGCCGGTAACCGGTTCTCGATCTTTCACGGAAGGCGGAACGCCGCACAGTGGCAGGCCGACGCTGGTGTTTCTCGTCGGCTTCATGGGCGCGGGCAAGACCAGTGTTGGCCGTGCCTTGGGCCATCGGCTGGGATGGAGTTTTGAAGACCTGGACGACCGGATTCAGCAACGCGGAGGGCGCTCGATCCCGGAGATTTTTCAGGCATCCGGGGAGGTTGAATTTCGCCGTATGGAGAGCGCAGCGCTCCGCGAACTGCTCGCCGAGGCCGGTGCCACGCCACGGATTGTGGCGCTCGGAGGCGGGGCATTCGCACAGCAGGAGAACGTCGATCGTATCCAGCAGGCGGCGGCGACCGTGGTTTTCCTGGATGGGCCAGCGGAGGAGCTGTTCCGGCGTTGCGAGCAGGAGCAGCGCGAACGCCCGCTGCGGCGTGACCTGAAGCAGTTTCGTGAGCTCTATGACCAGCGGCGGCCTGTCTACCTCAAGGCGACCCGCCGTATTGATACGCAAGGCAAGGACGTGGAAAAAGTCGCAGTGGAGGTGGCATGTTGTCTTGGATTGGTTTGAGGAAGTGGGCCACGAAGCGGGCCTTCGTGGTTCTTCTCGCTCACATTGTGGGAGTGTCGTGTCTGCTGCCTGCCGTAACTGTGTCGGCTTCGGAGAAAGAGTCCCCCGCGAAAGTGGTGGATTCAGGTTCCTTCGGCGTGTTCATGAATGGAAAGAGAGTGGCGACCGAAACCTTCTCTATCCAGCAAAGCAGCACGGGCAGTTCAGTTACTTCCAAGTTTAAGACCGAGCCCGGAGGCGAGACTGCAGAACAGTCCTCCGACTTACAGCTGACCAGCAATGGCGAGCTGAAGAGCTATGAATGGAAGGAATCCAGCCCGGGACACTCCCAGGCCACCGTGCTGCCCAGTCAGGACTTTCTAACCGAGCGTTTCCGCAAAGGCCCCGAGGACAAGCCGCAGGAACAACCCTTCCTGCTGCCGGTTTCCACCAGCGTCTTAGACGACTATTTCTTTGTTCAGCGGGAGGTCCTGGCCTGGAAGTATTTTTTTACCAGCTGCAAGCACGACAAGGGACTGGAGTGCCAGCTCAAGCAGCCGGCGCAATTCGGGACCCTGAATGCACATTCCCGTGCCTCGGCGCTGGTGAGTGTGCAGTATTCCGGAAGAGAAAAGGTTCCGATTCGCGGTGCGGAAAAAGAGCTCATCCGGCTGGACATGAAGACTGACACTGGGGATTGGGTCCTATGGTTGGATGAACAGTTAAAGCTGCAGCGGATCCTGGATCCGGCCAATAAGACAGAAGCGGTCCGAGACTAGGCAAATGCTGGCTTTCACGGATGCACGGGCGGCGCGGGTCCTGATTACAGTGCTGATGTTCGCACTGGGACTCGGCTTCCTCTACGTCGCGCATTACACCCTGATCGCCTTTCTGTTTGCCATCTTCTTCGCCTATCTTGTCGATCCCGCCGTCTCCCGCGTGGAGAAGTGGACCCGAAGCCGTGGAGGCGCCATCGCGGTGATTTATGTCCTGCTGATCGCACTCCTGGTGACGTTCTTTTTTTTCGTGGGCCCCCGAATCGTGCATCAAGGGCAGCGGCTTGCCGAAGCATTGCCCGGCCTGCTGGCACAAGTAAGCTCGGGCCAGATTGCGGAGCAGATCGGCGCGCAGCACGGCTGGAGCGCTCAGAGCAGGCGCCAGCTGCAGTCGTTCCTCTTTAACCACCGGGACGATCTGGTGGAGCTCGCCCAGCGCGCGGGTATTCGTTTGGCGGAGGTTGCCAAGCAGGCCTGGCTGCTGATCGTGGTGCCCATTCTAGCCGCCTTCTTTCTCAAAGACGGGCGGGGCTTCAGCGAGGTTTTGCTGTCTTTTGTGCATAGCCGTCCGCAGCGCGAGTTATTGGAGGGCGTGCTGGGTGACCTGAATCAAATGCTGGCCCACTTCATCCGTGCGCAGTTGACCTTGGCGGCGTTATCGTTCGTGGCCTACTCGGCGTTCCTGGGAGTGATGCGAGTGCCCTATGCGCTGGTGCTGGGCACCGCTGGCGGCCTCATGGAATTCATTCCGGTGGTGGGCCCGCTGGTGGCCGCGGTAGTGATTCTGGGTGTGTCTCTGCTGATGAGCTATTCCCAGTGGATCTGGCTGCTGGTTTTCCTCGGGGTATGGCGCCTGGTCCAGGACTATGTGGTCCAACCCCGCATCATGGGCAAGAGCATGGAGCTGCATCCCCTGGCTGCAATTTTCGGAGTGCTGGCGGGCGGCGAGATTGCAGGCGTGCTCGGCGTTTACCTTTCTATTCCGGTCATGGCGAGCTTGCGCATCGTGTGGCGTCGCTGGCGCCTCTATGCGGAGAAGCGGCGCTTTGGGCCGCTGAACGAGTATTCGTTTGGGACGGAGATCAGCCCGAAGCAGTGAGAGCCGCTACGATTTTTCCTTACTGTCCTCCCACCCCTGCCGCCGCTTCCGCCTTCACATTCCGCAGAAACTCCGCCGCTGACTCTGGCGGAACCGTATTGATGAACATCCCCGAGCCCAGCTCAAATCCGGCAACCCGCGTCAGCCGCGGAATGATGCTGACATACCAGTGGAAGTATTTCTCCGAACCGG
>JAIQFW010000218.1 GCA_020073105.1 Terriglobia bacterium | reverse complement strand
GGCAGTCCCTCCGGGGAGAATTCGTGGCGCGGAGCGCGAGTATAGGCGCTGCCGCCTAGCGTGTCAATCGCAAACCGGAACCGCTAAAGACCCTGAAAATCCAGGGTCTTGCGCCGAAGCGTGGGGCGGGAGTGCGGGGGCTCTGCCGGTGGTTGAAACATGAGTTCCAGATGGTCCTTCTTACCTACCCGCCGGCAGCGGATAGTAGCCCTCTTTCGCGTACACATCGACGCATGGACGCAGATCGGACGACTTACACCCCGGCCGGCTCACTCGGACTTCAATCTCACGCCGTGTGCCACTGGGAGTGGCGCGGGTCACATAGCCGAGCGTGTACTGGTTGCGGGCAGCGCCGATCACCTGCTGATACACGCCTTCAATTGCCGCCTTCGAATATTCGCTCATGATTTCGCCGCCGGTCGCGTTGGCATACTTGGGGAGAATGTTGCTATAGCCCTGCCCGGGGATACGCAATCTCTCCAACTTGCGGTAACCGGGGATCGCCGATCCCTCCACCGCGATCCCATACACAATGACTCCGTTGGAAAGCAGCACTTGCAACACCGCGCCGTAGCTGGCGTCGCTGCGGTACTCTCGGCCATCGCTGATCACGAAAATGATCTTGCGGCGCGTTTTGTCGCGCTTGCCCAGGTCAAGAGCCGCCTGCAGAATGGCATCGTTCAGCACGTGAGCGTGCTTGGCCGGAGTTGACACCGGCGTAGTGGGAGAATCGATTGGGATACCGTTCACCGACGGACCCTGCGGTCCCAGGGGTCCGCCCAGGACCGGCACTTGGTCGTTCGAACCACTCACGGTTTTCAGTCCATTCAGCACCGCATCCAGTCGCCTGCCCATGGCGCTGAAGTCGGCCAGCCGGGTGACATTGGTGCTGTAGGTATAGATTGCGATCTCGTCAAACGGGGCAAAGGCCCCTTCCAGAGCGGAAAACGTCTGGTTCACTCTCTGCAAAGCCACGTCCTGCATCCCCAGATCCAGAACCACGGCAGCAGACAGGGCGAAGGGATCACTGGTAAAGAAATTCAACGTCTGTTTTCTGCCGTCCTCGTATACGGTGAAGTCCGACGACAACAATCCGCTGACCAGATGCCCCGATTCGTCCGTGACCCGAACCGGCACGATGACTTGGTTGACTCCGAATCGGCGGCGGGGAGATTGGCGCTGCCCCCTCCGCGGATCCCGGAGTGGATGAAGAGGGCGGCACGTCATTGGGCGGCACACCCGGCTCGGACGCTGGAGCCTCGTTCGAAGGCGTGCTCTTTGGCTCAGGGGCTGGGGGTGGTGGCGGTGGCGGCGGCTGGACCGTCGAAGGCGCGTCGGGAATCTCCGCCTTCTGATCCCTCTGCTGCTGGGCCAGCGCCGTCCCTAACGCCAAAAAAAACAACAAGATCGCCAGACAACCATGATTCCAACGCCAGGGGACCGCTCGCCGCACAGGGAAACCTTTCCACTTCTCGGCCTGCCGCTATTTCAGATGCCAGAGCGAGACCGTTTGGTGCATCTAACCCTTCAGGAATAGACTAACAAATTCACCCCGAGAATACCTTCATGCCCAAGGCACGTACTTCCCTGGCAGTCTGCGCGCTTCTTTTGATTCGCATGGCTGGAGTTGCGGTCGCTTACGCGCAAACTGCTCAATCCACAGCCCCGAACGATCAGGAACCGGTTGACACTTTAAAGATAAGCGTCAATGTGGTGCAGCTCTTCTTCAACGTGAAAGACAAGAAGGGCGGGCTCATCCCGAATCTGACCAAAGACCAGTTCCAGGTCCTCGAAGATGGCAAACCCCAGACCATCAAGTACTTTGCGGCTGAGTCGAACCTGCCGCTGACGTTGGGCATTCTCATCGATACCAGCCCCAGCCAGAGGCAGGTGCTGGAAATGGAGAAGGAGGTCGGAGGCCAGTTCCTGGACCAGGTCTTGCGCGAAAAGGACCTGGCGTTCGTATTGGGCTTCGATGTCGACGTCGACCTTTTGCAGGACTTTACCAGTTCAACCAAGCTTCTCAAAAAAGCCATGAACAATACCCGCATCGGCGGCGGAGGTTCGATGTCTCCCGGCATGGGTGGAGGTCCTGTTCCCACTCTCAGCCAGGCCTGCTGCACCATGCTCTATGACGCCGTTTACCTGGCTTCCCACGACGAATTGGCCCAGCAGGTGGGGCGGAAGGCCATGATCCTGCTCACCGACGGCGAGGACGAAGGCAGCAAGGTTAAAGTCCAGGACGCCATCGAGGCAGCGCAGAAATCGGACTCGATCTGCTATGTCTTGCTGATTGCTGACCGCGGCACGTGGCAAGGCTTTGGCGGCGGAGAAATGAACAAGCTGGCGAAAGAGACTGGCGGGCGGGTTATCGAAGTGGGGAACAAGTTTGAGAAGCTGAAAGAAGGCTTCAGCCAGATCGCCAACGAATTGCGCAGCCAGTACAATCTGGGCTACGTCCCCACCAATGACAAGCAGGACGGCACTTTCCGCAAGATTCAGATTCAGCCCAACAACAAGGACTATAAGATCCAGGCGCGAAGCGGATACTACGCGGTGGCGAGAAGCGATTGAGCGCCCCGATTGTCATCCCGAGCAACGCGAGGGATCTGCAGTTATGAGAAGGTGCCCCGGCCTCGTCGATCCGTTCTTTGGAGAGACAGGCCGGGGTAGTTGAACAGTTCCTGGGAATGATCCGTGGGGTGATATTCAGAACATCCCCGCCCTTTTCCTCCAAAGAACGGAGGGACAAGGGCAGGGCACCCCGAACTGTGATGAGAACGAAAGGGCGGGCCAGCCCCCAACCTCATGCTTTTTCCCCCCGGTCCTTCACCCGAATCACAAACTTCAACCCCGACCAAACTTCGTTCACCGCGCACACCTTCACGTCCACCAGACCAATCTCCAGCCCGATCCGCCGCACGGCATTCTCGTCCAGATCAGTCGCCACGCCTGAGGTCTTCTTTGGCCAACTCACCCACAGCATTCCGGCGGGCGCCAGTTGCTTGGCAGCCTGTGAGAACTTCTTCTTCAACTCAGCCGCGCTCTTGACGAAGATCATGGCGAAGTCGAGCGGCCCTCGGCCGTCTCTCACCATCTGACAAGCCGCCAGCGCGTCTTTCAGTTCAGCCTTCACCTCGGACGGTATATCGGGCAACCAGACGCGGTATTGCTCCTTGATGCCGAGTTTCTTGGGAAGAGGAGTGCCGGAGTAGCCCGCCATAGGTTGCCTACTGCACTGGCGAGTAGTAGCCACGGCGGCTGCGCACCTGTAACTTCTTCTGGTTCTTGGCCAGGATTTCGATGGTGCGATAGTGGCCGTCCGCACGGAAGTCAGCAGGCTTGTAGGAGATCGCGTACTGGCTGCGCAATTCCTCCTGGATGGCGGCGAAAGCGTTGGCGACCTCGGTCAGCTGGAAGGGAACATAGGAACGCCCGCCGGTGGCTTCGGCAATGCGCTCCAGAATCTTGTCGTACTTGCCATTGCTCCCGGTCAGGTTGGTGCTGATGGTATAGACGACGACCTCGGCGCGCTGCGCCATCTCGATGGCCTCTTCGCGGGTGACGTGGCTCTGGTTGTCATCGCCGTCGCTGAGCAGGATGACCGCCTTCCGCGCCGGGCCGGTGTGCTCCGCCTTCATAAGCTTGTCGCGGCAGGCGAAGTACAGCGCATCATAGAGGGCGGTACCGCCGCCAGGCCGCAGCGCGCGCACCCCGAGCGAAAGCGCTTCGGTGTTGTCGGTAAAATCTTGTGTGACTTCGGGCGTGACATCGAACCCCACCACGAACGCCTGGTCGTATTTTCGGCGGATGGTCTGGCTCAAAAACTCGATGGCCGCCTCCTGCTCGAACTTGAAGCGGTCGCGGATGGAGTTGCTGGCATCGATCAGCAGGCCAACATCCAGGGGAAGATCGGTCTCGGCGCGAAAGCTGCTGATCTCGGTGGCGGGCTTGCGGTCATCCATGATCTTGAAGTCGTCTTTCTTCAAATCCCTTATGTAGCGGCCGTGTTTATCGGTGACCGTGAAGACGACGTTGACTTCGTTGACGATCTTGCGGATTGTGGTGATCGTGTCATCTTCCTGGGAATTCTTTGGTGTGTCTGCCGCGGCCTTCGACGATTCGCTGGGCTGGGTCTGGACGGGCTGTGCCTCAGCAGGCGCGGCTGGGCTGGACTTGGCGGCGTCGCCGGAAGGCTGGGATTGCGGATTGGTCGCCTGCGGCGCAGACGCGGCCTGCGGTTGCGGCGGAGGTGCCACGGGCGCCGGAGGTTGGGCCTTCTGCTGCGACGCTGACGGCGCAGAGGGCAACTCGTTTTGACCCGGATTCTGAGCGACAAGCGTGTAGCCCAGCAGGCAAAAGCTGCTCAGGAAGAAAATGACGCTGCGGATTTTCATCGCGTGCACTTCATTATAGCCGGAGTGGCTATGACGCAGTGGAACGCGGCTCTGCGAGCCCAAGCGAGGCAGAACGGACGGGTGCTGCTTTCGCAGGATACATCCGTGCGAACAAGAGTAAAGCGGCCAGGTACACCACAAATTCCAACACACTGGCCTCCGGCCCGACGGCCCCGCCGGTAAGCCAACGCGGTCCGTGAAAACTTGAATTCAGCAGATGTCCGGTCGCCAGCATGCCGCTGTCCGGTACCGAGAAGATGAACGTCTCCGCATAGTCGGCGGCGGCGTGCAACCCGATGGCAAACCACAGGCTGCCGGTGCGCCGCAAGGTCAAACAGGCAAACAGCCCGAATAGCATCACTGACAGCGCGCCCACCCAGTCTTCCCTGGGGTTACCCAAATGTGCCGCGCCGAACAGCGCGGACAAAACCACGGCCGACGGCCAGAAGCCGATCCCTTCTCCAAGGGTGAATTGGGTGTACCCACGAAACAGGAATTCTTCAAAGATCCCCACCAACACAAAGGCGACCGCCCACGCGCAGGCGTATTTAAGAAGCGTCATGCCGGAGATCGCGAGCCCGCCGAACGAATACCCGTGCAAGGCGTAGATGCCGAGAATCGACACACCTTCCAAGACCAGTCCCCAGAGTGCGCCTTGCCAAAAAAGTCTTCCGAACGCGCCTTGCGACGGAATCCCATAGGTTCCGAATCGCCGGCGCTCGATTTTCGTCATGACTGCCGCTGCCAGAAATAGGCCCACGATGCTTGCGGTTTCGAAGATGAACATGTACTCGGGGCTTATTGTGCCGTTCTGCCCGGCCTTGAGAATCTGGTAAAGAACCGGTACACGTTTCAAGCCTTCCCGAATCACAAACTCAAAGGCCACCAACAATAGGAGAAAGATCAGAAACCTCCAGCCCGCACGCAATCCGCTTGGCCCGAAAAAGACTTTGCGAGTGCGTGATGAAGGCATGACAGATAGCGTTTGTTGAGGAGCCGGCAGGGAACTCATCAATGACCTCAGTCCCTGATACGGAAAGGACGTGTCTGCGGTTCCTTCGAAAATGGCAGGACGGGCTTAGTCGTCCTTGTACTCATGCTCCGCCTTGATGGGTTGCCCTTCGGCGAAACGGCTGGGGCGGAAGGGCGTAAGGTCTACACTTTTGCCGCGACCATCCAGCAGCAGTTCTGACATCACCAGGCCAATCGCCGGAGAAATCTTGAAGCCCATGCCGGAGAATCCGGCGCAAACGTGCAGGCCGCGGATGCCGGGAATCTCACCTAGGAGCGGCCGCGAGTCTGGAGTCATGTCGTAAACTCCGGTCACTCCGCGCATCACTTCGGCATTCTCCAGCTTGGGAACACGGCGGCAGGCGCGTTCGATCAGTTCCTCTAATCCTTCGTCGGAGGCCCGCTGGGGAAAGTTGTCGGGGTCGATTGGCCGCTGGCCATAGAAGTCGCCGACCAGAAATTTGTCGTGGGCGTCAGAGCGGAAGTAGGTGGCAGAAACCGAGTCAATGCACGCGCACCCGCCGCCTTTCATTCCAGGAGCATTCTTCAGAATGGCGACCTGGTGGAACTCGGTTTCGATGGGAAGGTCATAACCTACAAATTGGAACATCGGACGAGTCCACGGACCAGTGGCGGCGACCACGACGGGAGCAGAGATCTCGCCCTGTGCGGTTGCGACGCCGCAGACGGACCCGCTTTCCACGCGAAACGCCAGAGCTTGAGTTCGGGGCAAGTAAGTGACACCCAATTCGCGGGCTCGATTGAGAAAGTCGTTGGCCACCCCGGCGCCGTCTCCGTAGCCCGAGTCCGGTTCGTAGGCTGCGAGCTCGACCTCATCGACATTCCAATCCGGCTCGATCTTCTTGAGTTGTTGCCGCTCAATGAGTTCGACGTTGACTCCCAGGTTGCGCTGCATCTCGACATTTTGTTTCAGACGCTCGGCCTCGTTGGGATGAACGATGCGCACGAAGCCGGTCTTGCGAAAGTCCCCCGGCTCGCCGACCACTTCCTGCCAGTGTTCAAACATGCGCAAGCTGATCAGCGCCAGTTGCACTTCTGGCGGATAGCTGTAGTGCATGCGAACCAGCGCAGATGACCGTCCGCTGCCGCCGCGGCCGACATGATCTTTGTCGAGTACGAGAATCTTTCCCGCTTTGCGGGTGGCGAGATGAAAGGCAATCGATGCACCCATCACGCCTGCGCCGAGAATTACGATGTCGGCGGTTTTGGGGAACGAGTTGCTGATGTTCATGTTCTTTCCAACCACAGGGTACACAGGGTTTCCCCTGTGCTCCTCTGTGTCCTCTGTGGTTCAAGTGATTTGGAACCGCTTCTTCTTCCAATCTCGCAACACCTGGTGCGCTGCATTGTGCCCGGGCGCACCGGTCACACCGCCACCGGGATGCGCCCCTGCCCCGCACAGATACAGACCCTCGACCGGCGTGCGGTATTGCGACCATCCCGGAACCGGCCGCATGAAGAAGAGCTGCTCCAGCCGCAGGTCGCCGTGAAAAATGTTGCCCTCGGTCAATCCGTAAGTGCGCTCCAGGTCCAGCGGCGTCAGCACTTGCCGGGCGATGATCGCGTTGGGCACGTTCGGCGCGTACTCGGCAATCTTCCTGACTACCCGGTCGCCCAGCAGTTCACGTTTGTCGTCCCATGCACCTTGCCGCAAACGGTATGGGACGTACTGCACAAAGCACGTCAGGATGTGCTTGCCCAGAGGAGCAAGGGAATCGTCAGCATTGGAGGAAACCACGCAGTCCACCCACAGTTCTTCGGGAATCTCGCCGAACTTGGCAATGTCGTAACAGCGCTCCGCAAATTCGAGTGATGGTACCAGCGTGTAGAACGTGCGTTCCAGCGGGGTCGCGCTTGGAGAGGTTCCGGTGAAGCGCGGTTCTTCATCCAGCACCATGTTTACCTTGGCGCAAGGGCCGTCCATCTTGATGCCACGCACGGCGTCCAGAAAGTCCTCCGGCAGTTCGCCCGAGGGGACCATCTTGAGGAACGTCCGCTTGGGGTCGGCGTTGGACAGCACGACCCGCGCTCGAATCTCGGTGCCATCTTCCAACACGACTCCGCGCGCTCTTCCGTTGCGGATAGCGACCTGGGCCACGGGCGATGAAGTGCGAATCTCCACCCCAAGCTTGCGGCCCGAGGCGGCCAGCGCCTGGGTGATCGACCCCATGCCCCCGATCACGTGGCCATAGAAGCCTTGCAGTTCATGCTCGCCGCCACTCAACAAGTGGAACAAGAGACCGATCGCAGTTCCCGGTTGATAC
>JAIQFW010000022.1:1015-33243 GCA_020073105.1 Terriglobia bacterium | reverse complement strand
GGAATGATCGATTGGACGCTTGTCGTACTGCTGTTCGTAGGGGTGTTGCTGGCATATGTGCCAGCACGAGACAGACGCGTCCGCGCGGCGGCGGCCGGCTGCGTGGCTGCCACTGGATTCACGCTGATGGCTCTGCAGATTTTCCTGCTGTTGGCGTTTCAGTCTATCTACGGCTACGTCTACCAGCAGCTCGCAATTCTGGTTGGTATGCTCATGGCTGGCATCGCCTTGGGGAGTTGGTTAGGTATCCGCCGGACTGGTTCGGGCGATATTCCGCGATTCCTGAGACTGGCCGCGATCATCCAGCTTGCGCTCGCCGTTTCGGCGCCTGCTCTGATGTTTCTGGTCAGCCTGCTGTCTCAGACTTCCAATATGACTGCGACGTGGGTGGCGGCAAAGATCCTGTTCCCAGCTTTGGCGGTCCTGTGTGGAATGTTGGGTGGATACCAATTTCCCATTGCGACAGAGATCTATCTTCGCGACCGCCAGGCTGGCGCAAGCATCGGCACTCTCTACGCCATCGATCTGCTTGGCGGCTGTGCAGGCGCACTGCTGTTGAGCAGCTATCTCATCCCGGTGTTCGGCTTTTGGAAGACCGCGTGGCTCAGTGCGGCGGTAAACCTGGGACCTGCTGTCCTTGCCGGCCGGGAAAGCCGGGAGCTAAAGACGTCTCGGGCATAAGCGGCTTTGGCCTGCTTTCGCCGAACACCACAGCGGTGAACATGAAGATGTCCGTGTTTTCATCCTTCCAACAGGCTGGGCGCATGCCTGCTTTGACGCATGTTTGTTCCAGAAACCTCTGGCGGTCCCATCCTTCCTCTACGGGAACCTGAGGCAACAGAAGGCCCTGTTGATCGCCGTTTCTCATCAGCAAGCCGTGCTGGCCGACTTTGATCTGTCGAATGTCCAGCACACGCCGTAGCGGAGACAGCACCGAGATTTCGTACTCGAGTTGACCCAATTCCGAGACCGATACGGGCTCGAACCGGGAGTCGCGCAGAGCGGCCAGAGTGGCCGTGTCCCTCACAGTCATGTAGAGAGGTTTGACGGCGGAGGTATAGCCGATACAGCCCCGCAATTCTCCTGACTTCTTCAGGGTCACAAATGCCCCACGCTCCTGATTCAACGCTTCGCTGGAACTCGCAGGGGGCTCATACGTCTTGCGCTCCCGGACGGCCTGTTCCACCGACTTGCGAGCCAGACCAAGCAGCTCAGTTTTGTCGTGAGCCCCCACGGAGAACGATTGCTCTGCTGCTCGATGGTTTTGGGTTTTCACTAGCGCGACCGCGCTGTATCCGACCACACGTGAGTGGTCTCCGGCCGTATCTCCTGAGTTGGCGTACTTGAGCACGACGGCCTGGTTCGCGCCCATCCGCTCCGCGGCAATCATCGCCGCAACGATAGGCGCGCCGCCGCAGGCTTCCCACACCCGCATCCCGAAGTTCTGCGACATGCTGAAGTAATCCCAAGCCTGTAGTGCGTTCAGCGTTTTGTGGTCGATCGTTACTGCCTCATCGTAAGGGTGATAGTGAGACAGATCGGAACTCGCCACGATCAGCGTGTCATTATCCGGAATCAGCTTTGCCAAGGCCACTCCCAAGGCTCGGCTGCTTTCATAGCCCTGTTCTCCCATGACCACGGGGACGAGTTCGAAATTACCCAGCACGCGTTGCAGCCATGGCAACTCCACTTCGAGAGCGTGTTCAGATCCTTCCTTCGTGGGAGCGTGCCCACGGCTGGAAAGGCGGATGGTCGAGCTCATCTTCACTAACTTGCTTGCAAACGCTTTGTCCACCTGGACTGTCCCGAGCGGAGTCGCATAGGCGTCGCCGTCATACACGGAGGTGAAGTCAAACGCTTCGTAGTGGGAGGGCGCAATAACGACTACCCGGGAAAACTTGTGTCCCTTAAGGGCAGCGTAGGTGTAGGCGGCGACGGGACCGGAAAATTGATAGCCCGCGTGGGGTGCCACCACGGCCAGGACCGGGTCAGCGATCGCCGGCGGAGATGCGTGGGCCAACATGTCGTCGATCATTGCCGACAGTGCCTTGGGATCAGCCGGATAGAAGGCGCCTGCCACCCCCGGCTTTCGCACACTTTGCGGATTCGCTGCACGGGAATATTGCGGCGTTGTGATCCCCAGAACTGCAATCAAGCAGCCCGCCACCCAATACACCATGGATCGCATCCTGATATTCATACACGAACCCTCCTCGCACGCTCTCATGCATGCCACACGCCCGGGATCGGCTGCTGACAGAACGGACAATGGCCCTTGCGGATCAGCATCTGCGTCGCTGTCAAGCCCACTCGTTCAACCAGCAAGTGGCGGCACTTTGGGCAGTAAGTGTTTTGCGCAGGATGTCCCGGCACATTCCCGATGTAAACGTAGTGCAGACCCTCGGCGTCAGCAATTGCCTTGGCCCGCTCAAGTGTGGGGACCGGCGTGATAGGCAGATTCTTCAGCAGGTATTCCGGATGAAACTGCGTGAAATGTACCGGCACATCCACGCCCAGATTTATCTTGATCCACCGTGCCAGACCGTGGAACTCTGAGTCGCTATCATTGAGGGTTGGCACCACGAGGTAGACAATTTCCGTCCACTTGCCCATCTTGCGCAACGTAATCAACGTGTCCAGCACCGGCTTGAGCTCCCCTACGACCACGTCCTTATAGTAGGACTCCGAGAACGCTTTTAGATCGATCTTGACCGCGTCCATTTTTCCGTATGCCGCCTTCAGCGCTTCCTCCTGGATGTAGCCGTTGGACACGACCACACTGCGGATGCCAGCTGCGTGTCCGGCATCGGCTGCATCCATCAAGTACTCGCTGAAGACCACCGGCTCGCTGTAGGTGAAGGCAATCGTCGGGCAGTGATTTTGCTGGGCCAACTCGGCCACCAGCTTCGGGGGAGCGTATTCGGCGGGCACCTGCTCCGGACGCACCTGCGAAATGTCCCAGTTCTGACAGAACTTGCAGTTGACGTTGCACCCGGCTGTGGCGAGCGAAAACGCCAACGTTCCCGGCAAGTAGTGGAACAGGGGCTTCTTCTCGATCGGGTCGATGTGCGCCGCGCACACCCGCGAGTGCACCAGCGTGAAGTAGGTTCCCCCACGGTTCTCGCGCACGCCACAGTAGCCGCGTTCCCGATCTCCCACCGTGCACTCCCGCGGACACAGCTTGCACTTGACCTTCTTGTTCGGCAGTTTCTGATAAAACTTCGCTTCGACTACGAAGCGGGAGTCGTCCTGCTTCTGCGGAACGGCCCATGAGGGGACCGCGACGAGGGGTTTAGCAAATTCACATAAGCCCAAGACGGCTCCTGATGCCAGCCCGCACTTCAAGAACGAGCGGCGACCGAGCCCGGCGGTGAGTGGATGCTCAATTCCGGTGCCAAACTTCCGTGACATACGAACCTCAATGACGCCCGCCCTACACTTCAACCACCGTGATCCGCTTGGGATCATTCGTGCCCAGCCGGTGCTTAGCATCGGCCGCAGTCGCGATGTAGTGGGGCATTCTGCCATCGACTTCCAGTGTCTTTAATCCCTTCTCGGCTCGCTTGCGCTCGATGATCTGCCAGCCAGTGTAGTCGAGTGCGACCGGATCCTGGGAAACGATCAGGGCATTGTTCTTCCAGCTGTACTGTGGCTTGTATCCCGGCCCACCTTCGAAGCAGGCCGTCGTGGCGTCACAAATGGTCAAGCGCATCTTGGTTCTGATCTGGGGCAGCATGTTGACGTCAGCGATGTAGGGGTTGCAGCCGTTCGGGTGGTATTTGTTGGGGTTGTGGATCACGCCGTACATGTTCTTCAAGGCAGCGGTCACACCGGCGCCGTCGTGGTCTTTCAGGACCGGCACATTGATCAGGACATCGCAACGTCGCGTCAGAATCCTCGACAAGCGGCTGCCCACAGCACCGAAGGTGACCAACTCTTCCTCGTAATCAACCCGGTCAGTCCCGAGACATTGCACACGGTTGCCCGTTGTGGAAACACGAAATCCGACCCGTTCCAGTTCGTCGCTGTCGCGGTCCCAGATAATGATGTCGCTGGCCCTGATTCCAACCTGCTGCAATCGCTCACAGATCGCGTCGACCAGCTGCACATTGCTCGAAAGCCCACGGCCTCCAAGCGCGTTTACTTTCAGGCCTACTGTCTCTCCCGGGCGGACCAGCCTCTTCCACGGGTCGGATGGATGGTCGCGGTCGAAGAGGGTTTGCATCGTGCGATCCAGCAGATTCAGCATCCGGTGGGAGTCCACAGCGGTTCCAGTGCCTCGCAGCATGGCATCGCGGGCGATCACGACCTTGGATTTGCCGGGCACCCCTTGTTCTGCGGCTTCGAGCAACCCCATCTTCCCCCTCACCCCGAGGACGGCAGCGCCGGTGATGCACGTCTTCAGGAAGTCCCGCCGGTTCGTGTCACTCTTGTGGCACATGACCTGTCCTACTTAGAGGTTGACTGCCTCAAGTTACGCATACCGCAACCCCGGTAAGTTTTCAGTGATGCACACCACTCCTACCGTCACTTCCCAAGTCGTTGTTCTATGCCGCGACCCAGCTCAAGAAGTGCTTGCTGCACCTCCGAGGATTCTTCATAGGCAACGATCCGCACCAGATAAGGTCCTTTACGGAAAACCAAGCTCTGGCTGTACAAGCGTGCGCTGTCGCCCAATTGAACGGACTTCGCACCACCGGCCGGCTCCGACTCAAGGATCTTCGTGGCGCCTTCTGTGTTCTGCATGGTGTAGATGTCAACCACCGCTTCGAGCTTGTTTTGAAACCTGTAGTCGGCCGTGGACGTGCTTTGTATCCCCGCTTTCAGGTACCTTTCCGCTTCTCCGTCAACGTACTTCCAGAGGTCGGCAGCTTCAAAGCTACGAATGTCGGAAGTTTTCATCCACCCCAAGGCCTCATTGGAGGCGGGGAACGTCGTGATTTTCGTCTGCGATTCTCGCTTGCAGCCCACATCTCCGAGGAGGGCTACACACACAGCGATCCGCATGATGCCCCGCAAGATGGTGTGCGTTCTGATCACGTAGCACTCCCTTTGCTTCGATTCAGGAGGATCTGGTTGGTTGGAGAACGGGTCTCGCCAACGCTGGTTACGTAAATTGCCGGACGATCCTGAACCGGGCAGGCATATTCACAAGCGCCACAGCCCACGCAGCGCTGCGGGTCAAGGTACGGCTGTTTCACTTGCTTCACTTTGCCGGCTGCATCCACCACGTCGGTGGGCTGCAGATAAATGGCCTTGGGCGACGTCGGACACCACTCCTCGCAGACGATGCAAGGCGTTGCCATGGCCCACGGCAGGCACCGCCCGCGATCGTAGAAAGCGGTGCCCAACCGGATCGGCTTCGCCTTCGTGATATCGCCTTCCGCCCAGCCCTTCTCTTTCGACGTGATTTCCCAGATTGCGCCCGTGGGACAAACCTGCGAGCAAATTACACAACTGGTTTCGCAGTAGCCAATCCGCGGAACCATGACCGGGGTCCACAGACCCTCCAGACCAGCTTCAGTCAACGCGGGATGCAGTGCGTTGTTGGGACAAACCTTCATGCACTCACCGCAGCGTATGCAGCGTGAGAGGAAAGGGTCTTCGTCCAGCGCTCCCGGCGGACGAAGCAGCCGTTCATGACGCTCGACAGCGAATCCAGGCGTGCTGCGGGCGAGTGGAACAATGGCCGCCCCAGCCGCCAATCCCGTGAGTACCTTGCGTCTCTGCAGGCTCATGCCCATAGAAGTTTGCGGGGGAAAGAACTTGAACTGCAGACCATGCTCGGGACACTCATCAACACAGTTCAGACAGAGATGACATTCGGGTTGGCGCCAGGGAACGCCACCGATGGGATCATCACCTCCCTGGCAGCGTAGAAGGCAGCGGTTGCAGTCGTTGCAGTGCTCCGGCGTCTTGACCAAGCCAAGAATCGACCAGCGGGAAACAATGCCAAGCAACGCACCGAGCGGGCAGAGCGCCCGGCACCAGAACCGGGTCACACGGAAGTTTAGTGCCACAAGAAGGACGAAGATCAGACCAAGCCAAATGCCTTGCCGAAAGTATGGCTGTTTGAAGCTGAGTAGCACCCACCCGAAAATGAAGTGCAGTACGCTGCCTGCGGTTTGCACCGGCACAAATCTGCTGTGTTCCATGGTGCGCAGCACGGCACTCACGGCATAGTCCGCTCCAGGAAGGATTGCCAGACCGAGAGAGCGCACCAGCAGGGAAAGCGGATCCAACCACCCAACAATCCCCGTGCCCATCAGAGCAGCAACCAGCACCACGATCAACAGGTAGTACTTGGTCGTCTGCCAGCGCTTGTATCGGTTCGACTCGATAAGTTGTGTTCCACGCTTCCGCTCCGACTTCAGGCTGCCGAAGAAGTGATGGATGGAGCCGAGGGGGCAAATCCATCCGCAGAAAAACCGGCCGAGAAACATGGTTGGGACCAGAATTACCAAGCTCCACAGCAGACCGCGATATAAAGCATGACCGGAGAGGGCATTCGACAGCGCCACCAACGGATCAAAGCGGAAGAACAAGTTGACTGGGTAAGGCAGTCGAATGTCGCCGGCACTGGTGTGAAACGATCCGCGGAACTCAGTCCGCAGCAGAAGAAACAGAAACAGCAGGAAGAAGATGACCTGCGAAAAGCAGCGCAGCTTGGTTGCTTTTACAAAAGCCACTCAGGCACTCCTCGCTAAGCGGCCCCGGTTGGACGGGCCCACTGCCGGCTCTCGATCTCTTTCCCTCTTACGCTCTTAATGTTCTGCCAAGCTGTCACCCGAATGCTGTGAGCGAGATCACGTGTTCTGGCCAACCGGAAAGTCAAACTTGCCTAGAGCCGTGGAGTATGCGTGGTGGGGTGACTGTGCTTCCGGTGGGCGTCCCCGGAGGTGCATTCGCGGACCCCCAGCACATATCCCGCGGCCCAACGGCAGGCATTCGCTGAGGTTAGTTGCTGCTTAGCTCCTGCATGTCGAGCGCCAGAGGATCGGACAGCAGATGGTGGCGACGGAAACGTGCGAGCCCCTGTTTTCCCATGTAGCGCTCCAGGACCGCGGTGTCGGTCTGACGGAGATCGACCAGTACCAGGCCATCGAGAACATCGGAAAAATTTCGGTCCACATTGAACGCCAGCAAGCGGCCGCCGAGCTTGGCGTACTGGCGCAAAAGAATCGGAATCCCTTTGGCGTCGGTTTCCAAATCGGAGACGGAAGCTCCCAGGTCTTCCAAATCACGCAGCGAATGGCAGATGGCAGTGCAATCCCAGGGCCGGAGCCACGAGGAGCGAAATGGACGGCGAGGGCGGACGAGGCCCGCCATTTCGTCCGGCTGCCGTGATTCAAAATACCGTACGATCAGCTCGCGCGAGGCCGGGCTGTATCGGTTGCTGATACTCACGGCGCCAAACAGCACCGGGGTTTCAGGATGGTCCGAAAGATAGCGCGCAATTCCTCTCCAGAGAAGCAGCAACGGTGCAAATTGCCGTTGATAATCGGGGAGAACAAACGATCGCCCCAGTTCTACTGCCGGACCGAGTTTCTCGAAGAAGCGCGGGTGGTAGTGAAAAAGGGTGCTCGTATACAGGCCCCGGGGCCCCCGCCTGGCCAGGATCTCTGGGCCAATCCCCATGCGGTAGGCACCGACTAACTGTTGCTTTGCCTTGTCCCATAGAAATACGTGCAGGTAGTAGGCGTCGAAGGGATCCAGGTCCCGGCTCTCGCCTGTGCCTTCCCCCACATCACGGAAGGTGATTTCCCTTAGCCGGCCAAGTTCTCGGAGCAAGCTTGGAATCTGTTGAGCTCGTGCCACGTAGACCGAGAACTCGCGCGTATCTTCCAGGAGTTGTCCCGGGTCGAGCTGCTGGATTTCAGCAAGTAGTGCATCCCGCTCGGTTTCGGCCGCAATCGGGGCGTGTTCCTTCCGCGGGAAAACAAAGTTCGGGTTCAGGAATGGGCCTGGAGCGGCGCACGATCTTCGCGACAACAGGTAGGTGCGCCGTCTGAGGTAATCGATCGTCTCCTGGTCCCCATGGAGGCGTGCGAGGACATCGCCGGAGACCGCGGTTCCGATTCGTACCTCGACGGTCTTACCCGCTTGACCGAGAAATTCGCTCATCAACCAGGCTGTACGAAGCCGGGGATGCATCAGGCCCAGCGTCTGAAACGTCACGCTGTTTCTTCCCGGAAAAAACACGGGAAGGGCAGCTGCGCCGGTTACCCGGGCGAGCCGCGCAATCATCGGGTTCCACTTCGGATCAGTGACGCTGCCTTGGGTGAGTTGTAAGTGGGACACTTCGCCAGCGGGAAAGACTGCAAGCATATGCCCGGTTCGCAGCCACAGCAGGGCCTGCCTCAGCGCCCTTCGATTGGCCTGAACCGAGTCTCTTCCGTTCAGTGGGTCTACGAAAATACAGTGTTCCTGCAATTCGGGAACACCGGACAGGAGGAAGTTGGTCATGATTTTTGCGTCGCAGCGCACCTGGGTCAGCAACGCCCCCAAAACGGCGCCGTCCAGCATGCCAAAAGGATGGTTGGACACGGCCAGCACGGGTCCGGTCTTCGGTATCCTCTCCCAATCCTTTCCATCGACTCTGAAGCTCACCGGCATCTCATCGAGCAGCCGTTGAAACCATGAACCACCCCCAGTCGTGCGCACTCTGCCGTACAGGTCCTCAATCTCATGGAATGGAAGGAATCTGGAGGCGAAGCCATTGCCGGACAAAAAGGCCGTGGACCGCCTTAGGTTCTGACCCAGGTTCTCGTGCCTTGACTCCGCCATGGGCATGTTCGAGAAATACCGCAGCCTGGTTCCGGGAGGATGAATCCCAAGTTAAATGTTTGTGACAAGTTGATGACCAAGGTACACGGTCGAATGAGTATTCGGCCTTGCCACAGTACCTATCTAAGCGAGTGGGGGATCTCCGTGGTGGAGTTCCAGCTGGGCGGATGTCCCGAGGACCTGATGCTGAGATGGCCAGCTGGACTGGGGCTTTCGCGCACTGGCGCGCATTGCGACCCGGTATGTTCAGCCCACGATGCTCGAAATAGTGAGGCCTGGATGGCGCGCACACCTACCAGAACGCAGCTCGCATCATATTGTCCGGAAGGAACTTGACATATCCGATTACTGGCGCAAGAATCACCACAATCCGCCTACATGAATTGCGTTCCTCAATTTTCTATAGGAGCCGTTTTCTCCCCAGGGGCTGTAAGAAATTGCTAGCGTATGGAAGGTGCGTGGTATGACAAACACAGGTGCATCTACGAAGTCGGCCCCGGTTGCAACCGCGCTTGTTGTCTCCAATGACGCCGCAACTGTCCAGCAGTTGACGGAGGGCTTGCAACAGTTCGCCATGACGGCCGAGGTATGTGGCGAGCCTTCCTCCGCGTTACAGACGCTGAATCGTCGCCACTTCGAAGCCGTCATTGTCGACCTGCAGATAGGAGACGCAGCCCGGGCGATCCTGGAGCAGGTGCGATCTTCTCCTTCGACCAAGAACGCCGCGACCTTCGCGGTCACTGGCGGTGGGTCGGACACCACTCGGGCGTTTAACGCTGGGTCGAATTTTGTGCTGGAAAGACCGCTTTCCGGCGAGTCTGTCAGCCGCAGCCTGAAGGCCGCCTATGGAACGATCATGCGGGAGCGGCGCCGCTATTTCCGTTGCCCGGTCGTACTTCCGGCACTGTTGCGCAGCCGGGAGGGCGGAGAACTTCAGTGCAAGACGCTCAACATCAGTGAAAATGGGATGGCGCTCACTGCTCCCATTGCGCTGAAGCCGGGTTCAGAGGTGGCGGTGGCTTTCACTCTTCCCGACCAGCCAACCCGCTTCACCACGGAATCAAAGATCTGTTGGAGTGACGGAAGCGGCCGCCTGGGCCTGCAGTTCCTGAACCTTTCCCAACAGCAGAAGTCAGAGCTGCAAAATTGGCTGGCGCGCAGACTCGAAGAGATCCTGCCTGAAGCAGTTGCAAATAAGTTCCAAAAAAACACTCAGCCCTAGCCCCCAGTCGTTCTCTCGAGCCCAGACAGACGTCGAACCATCCGCAATCGACCCCCGGCTTTGCTGCATCGGGCAAGGATAAGTACAATGTTACGTGGCGGAAGCAGGCACTTTCCGCCGGTCGATGAAAGCCACATCCAGGAGTCCACATGTCAGGACCTAGCCGGCGGCCAGAAATCCGCCGCCGCCGTACTCGTAAAGAAAAAGTTCTCAAGCTTCGTAAACGACTGGCCGCGGCCACGGCAGAGAGTGACCGGAGCCGTATCGAGCAGAAGTTGAATCGGCTGGGCCTGGTTTCACCAGGAACTCCCTTGCTCAAGAAGGCCTGAGCTGTCTGCCAAGGCAGAAGGCCTCGCGCAGCACGCGCGGAGTGGGTCTAGGAGCTTGCCACGTTTTCCGCCACGGGCCTCTCGTCCCCGGGCGCGATGCGCCGGCGCTTTCCTACCACTTCCTCGTAGATTTTGAGAATCTGCCGGGCCGAGGCATCCCAGGAAAACTTCTGCGCCTGCTCGTAGCTGCGCTGCTTGAGCTTTTCCCGGACCGGTTGGTCGAGCAGCACGCGGTGCAGGGCGCGCATGATTTCGAAGACGTTTTCCGGATTCACCAACACGGCCGCGTTGCCGACCACCTCGGGCAATGATGACGTGTTGGAGGTCACCACCGGCGTTCCGTGTGCCATGGCCTCCAGCGGGGGAAGACCAAATCCCTCGTAGAGAGAGGGAAAGACGAAGATCTTGGCGGCGTCGTAGAAGACCCGCAGCATTTCAATGGGAACGAACCCCATGAAGCGCACGTCGTTCTGCACACCGCTGCGGATCACAGTGCGGCGCAGGTCGGGATGCTTAGAAAGTTCGTCCCCGATGATGATCAATTTCAGGTCGGAGAATTTTCCTTCCTTCTCTAACTCACCCTTCAGTGCCGAGAAGGCCTCGATGATACGCAGCAGATTCTTGTGGGGACTGATCCGTCCGGCATACAGCAAGAACGGATAAGTTACCAGGTAGCGTTCCGCCAAAACCTGCCGGTCCGCCTCGGAGGCGTGGCCCCGCAGGAAGCGCTCGTCAATTGCGTTGTATACGACCTCAATGCGCGAACCTGGAATGCCAAAGAGCTTCTCAATTTCACTGCGGGTGAACTTGGAAACTGCCAGAATCCGTCCTGCGCCTCGCAGCACACGTCGCGTGAGATGAAAATGCAGCGAGCGGCGCAGACTCGAGCGGTCGTGCGCGCGGTACATGTGCTCCAACACGTCGTGCACGGTCATGACGTAAGGACAAGGCAAAGTTCGTGGCATCCAGAAAAGGTGAGGAATGTGCACCAGGTCGCACTGCAAACGCTTGATAATCCCCCGGAACTCGACATATCCCTTGGCACTGGTATCGTCGTCAAGGAGTGGAACGGTCCTAAAAGTCGGAGGCAGAGGGCCAATCTCCTCGACTTTTTGAGGTGAGCCAATCAGGAAATACTGGTTCGAGTGGTCCAGTCGCCCCAGCGCGCGCACCACATTCCGGGTGTAGGTGCCGACGCCGAACTCTGTGATCCGCCGGATATCAATGGCGATCTTCACGGGATGATTCTAACCACAGAGCACACGGGGGGCACAGAGAAATTCCACCCGAAACCTAGAAATGCAGAGATCGCAGAGCACCTCCGCAGAGGCCGCGAAGAAAGCTGCTCAGGTTCGGAGTTCGGCCTGTGCCTTGGCCCGACGCTCCGGATACAGAGGGAACATCTCCGCCAACTCCAGCACCTGCTGGCGGATCTTGCCGAGAACGGCGGCATCGGTACGGTGGTGTAGGCCCTCCGAAATCCAGCGTCCGATCTGGCGCATCTCGCCTTCTTTCATCCCGCGGGTGGTCAGGGCAGGCGTGCCAATGCGGATGCCGCTGGGCTTCATCGGCGGGTTGGTATCAAATGGAATAGCATTCTTGTTGACCGTGATGCTAGCCTCTCCCAGTGCCTTCTCTGCCTCGCTCCCCAGCATGCCTTTGGCAAATACGTCCACCAGCATGAGATGGGTGTCGGTCCCGCCCGAAATGATGCGGAAGCCCTCGGCTGCCAGCGTGTCGGCCAGCACCTTCGCGTTGGCCACAACCTGGCGGGCGTAATCGCGGAACGAAGGCTGCATAGCTTCGTGGAAGCAGACGGCCTTGGCGGCGACGATGTGCACCAGCGGCCCACCTTGCATCCCGGGGAAGACAACCTTGTCGATGGCCGCAGCGAACTCCTGCTTGGAGAGAATCATGCCGGCGCGCGGGCCACGCAGGGTCTTGTGGGTAGTGGTGGTTACGATTTGCGCGTGCGGAACGGGTGAGGGATGCACTCCGCCTGCCACCAATCCGGCGAAGTGTGCCATGTCCACCAGGTAAATGGCGCCGACTTTGTCTGCGATCTGGCGCATCCGGGCAAAATCGATGATGCGCGGATAGGCGCTGCCGCCGCCGATGATCAGCTTCGGACGCTCCTTTTCGGCGAGCTTCTCGAGATCGTCATAATCGATCGTTTCGGTTTCTTTGGTCACGCCGTATGGGACAATTTTGTAGGTCTTCCCGGAAAAATTCAGATGATGGCCGTGAGTAAGGTGCCCGCCATGCGCCAGGTTCAAGCCGAAGACCGTGTCGCCGGGCTGGATCACGGCTGCATAGGCCGCCATATTGGCCTGCGAACCGGCATGGGGTTGCACGTTGGCGTGCTCGGCGCCGAACAGCTGTTTGGCGCGATCACGCGCCAGGTTCTCCACGATGTCGGTAAACTCGCAACCGCCGTAGTAACGCTTGGCGGGGTAGCCCTCTGCGTACTTATTGGTGAACACTGAGCCCATGGCCTCAAGCACAGCTTCGCTGACGAAGTTTTCCGAGGCGATCAGTTCTAGGCCATCGTGCTGGCGGCGCACTTCGTTGTCGATGGCGGAAGCCACTTCGGGATCAACTTCGTAGAGTGGGCGTGACATATTCTTGGCAGTGCTCATATTTATTTCTCCGACGGGATTGCCAGAAGCCATTGTAAACAAGCCATTAGCAATTAGCACTTGGCACCTAGCCAAATGACCGCGGGAGCCCCGGTTGTAAGGTTGGGTTACTCCAAGCGAAGGAACGGGGCACCAAGTGCCAACGGCTAAGCGCTAACTGCTATTTTTCTAGCTCTCAAACGCGGTGCGCAGGAACGACGCGATGTGCCAGCCATCCATGTATTTAAAGGGCGTTTCCCCGGTGGTGTAGTGCCCGCAGGGCAAGGCCACGACTTTGTGGTCCAAGCCATAGCGATCAAACTGCTTTATGACCTCGAGAGAGAATTCCGGCAGGAAAGTCATATCGTACTTGGCGTAGATAATCAGGGATTTCTTCGGCCAGCGGGCGAACTGCTCGAAGTACGACATGGGGCTGGCCGCGCTCCACAGCCCGCGCAGGCGGTCGATATCAAGCTGCGCTTCCAAGCCTTCGCGAATGTGGCGGGTGGACTGTCCGTGCCAAACGACGTCCGCAACGTAGGTCGAAGCATGATTGAACGCGGCCACGCGAATGCGCGGGTCATGGGCCGCGGCCAGGAACGAGTAACACGAGCCGAGACTGGTCCCCACAATACCCAAGCGGCTGTATCCGCGGGATTCGAGCCAGTCGAGGCAGCAGCGTACGTCGATGACGCCCTGACGGCAGGCATCGAGCGTGCGCCCGATGTTGGCGGAGACCGCGTAATCGGCGCGCCCAATTTCCGCCGGCATGCGGATATCGTGATAAGGCATGCTCAACCGTAAAACTGCAATGCCCAAAACATTCAAGGCGCGGCACAGGCTGGTATACGCGATGGCATCGGAGTTCCAGTGAGGCAACACCACGACGGCACGCTTCCCGCGTGCGGGGAACCAGCGTGCGTTGGCCAGATTATTTTCCGGGAATGGTGTGCGCACCGGGGAAGTGAAACGCAAAAACTCGGCATGCGTGCCCCGAACCTTCTCCTCCAGCTTGGGATCAGGAACTTCCCGGGTGCTGAAAACCTGCACCTCGCGACGTTCCAGCCGGAAATCCGAAGGCTTGGTGTAGCCGTAGAAGTCATCACTGGCGGCCACAATACGGCGGTTGTAATCCTGCAGATACCGTTCGCAATCTTCGGGCATGTGCCCGGGGGCAAAACCGTTGCGGCAGGGCCAGTCGCGCGCCCATTCCACACCCCATTCCAGCGGACGCACGACGCGGTTGTTATCCACCGAGGTAAGGTGGGTCTCCCAGTCATACATTAGCTTTGCGTAGCGTGAAAGCATCCCCATTAAAGATACCGCAGAAGGGGTAGGGTGGGTAATCCTGGACGTCGAACCGCGTTGCCACGCATTAAGCGCACGGCACTCGGTCCCGAACGGGACACTTCCGGCCCGGTTGCAGCTTCAGACAGACAAGCTTTTGACAATGGCATGACATACGGCGGTTGCCGCTAAAGGTATGCTGCCTCCGGGTTCTCCACTATGAGGTCTGAGAGTGCTGCCGCTCCCTCGAAGGGGAATAGGACTGAGCAAATCGCCGCCGAATTGGACCGCCTGCTGGAGCAACACATTAAGTTGTTAAAGGCAGAGAGCTTCGTGGGCCTGACACCGGCGGAGTGGGAAGAGTACGAGAGAATCAGCGGAAGGATCCATGAGTTGTTCGGGGAACTCGGAAAACTCAAGTGATGGTCGAGACTTAATCGCAACACTCCCCACGCACGAGGCATTCGGCTTTGGACGGGACCGTCGGGTCCGTACCCTATAGAGTACCTAAGATCTACGAATGGTACACAGGAACCCGCTTGCGTGTAACTACATTTGGCGTTACAATGAAATCGCTTCGAGCTCTCCGCGCGTGCCAGACAACGCGGCCTTGTGGGCGAAACTGGGGAGAGCAGCGAAACCGCGTCGGACCGATTCCGGCCAGGCGAGCTAGACTGACTCTAGTTCATGCTGCAAAGCCACGAACACGGCACACTCCAAGCTGTTCTTGGTAGTAGGATAACGGGCGGCCGCAAGGCCATGACTTCACGCTCTTCGCGCGGACCGGACACCGCGTCTCACAAGGGAGAAAACCGGGAAGAGCGAGCGGAGCAAACACGGCAAAGCCCAAGCCATCCGAACCCAGGGAAAAAGGAGGGCTTGCAAGCCCACTTAGAAGGTGTGCTTTGCTATGCCCCAGAGAAACAATGTACAACACACGACCTATCGGTTCGAATGGGATGAGAACAAGAATCAGCAGAACATCAAGAAACATGGTTTCGACTTCGTCGACGCGGAACGGATGTTCGATGGCATCTTTCTTTTCCGCTCCGACACGCGGAAGGATTACGGAGAAAACCGCTCGATTGGAATCGGCGCGATTCGCGGACGTATCGCGGTCGTGGTCTTTACGGAACGTGACACAGAAACCATTCGAATTATCTCGCTGAGGAAGGCGACCCGTCGTGAGCGTAAAGAATACGAAAAAGCGGTCCAAAACGAACTGGAAGCGGGTTGATGCGCTGCGGGATTCAGGAATTGATCTTTCTGATATCCCCGAGCTCGGAGCAGAATTCTTCTCAAAGGCGATTCGCTGGCCTGGCAAGAAGAAACAGATCACGTTGCGCCTCGATCCGGACACACTGGCCTTCTTTCGAAAGCATGGGAAGGGTTATCAGACTACGATCAACGCCGTTCTCCGCAAGTATGTAGAGGTCTGTAAGAGCAGAACAGGCTAGAGGCGGGGGCACCGTCTAACTGATGTGCCTTCTCGGCACCCGTTTGGAAATCCCGCACAGAATTTCATAAAGCACAGTGTTTGCCAGAGCTGCATGCTCACGCGCATCCACGCTGAGACCGTCCCGCGCACCCAGTAGTATTGCCTCATCACCTACCGCGATGTCGGGGAGGCCGGTGACGTCGACCAAAGTCAGATCCATGGAGATGCGTCCCACGATCGGGGCGTAGTGCTCGCCCACGATGACCCGGCCGCGGGAGGACAACGCGCGATTGAAGCCATCCGCATAGCCGACGGGCAGCACGGCGACCCGCGCCGGCGCCTTGGTGACATAGATTCCGCCGTAGCCAAGGGCCTGATTGGCGCGCACATCGCGCAAGGAGAGAATGCGGGTCTTCCAGGTCAACACGGGTTTCACCGGCAGGCGCAATCCCTTGCCGCTGACCTCCCTCCCCGCCCGCTCAAACGGCAGGTAGTAACCGTAGAGTGCGATCCCAGGCCGCACCATGGTGTTCCAGGACTCGCCGCGCGAGATCACGGCGCTGGTATTGGCAGCGTGAACCAGCGGAGGGTGAAATCCTTCGTTCTCCAATAACTGATCTACGCGATCGAGAGATTGCAACTGCTCCGGCACCGAGGGCGCATCCAGCACTTCGGAAGAAGCCAGGTGGGTGGAAAGGCCTTCGACCACCAGATGCTTGGACGCCTTCAGGGCGACGCAGAGCTGCGGCAGATCCTCGGGCGCAACGCCCAGCCGGCCCATGCCCGTATCCACCTTTAAATGGATGGGAAGTCTGGCATCCATGTGTGCGGCGGCTTTTTCCAATAGCTCGATCTGGCCGGTTTCCCAAACCGTGGGAGTCAGTTTCAGGTGGACGATCTCTTCCTCTTCGCCACGCCAAAAGCCGGTCATCAGAAGAATGCGACTATGAATGCCGGCTTCGCGGAGAGGGATTGCCTCATCAAGTGAGGTCACGCCGAACCAACGGGCGCCTTCGTCCTCCAGAGCGCGTGCACATTCGACGGCTCCGTGTCCGTAACCGTCGGCTTTCACCACGGCGCAGATGGTAACGCCGTCGCCGACATGTTTCTGAACAATGCGGAAGTTCTGGCGTAATGCACTCAGCGAGACCTCCGCCCAGGTGGGGCGGGTCGCCACCCGCTTCGCCAGTTCGATGGTAGCCATTGCGGATGATTATAGCTGGGGCGGGCGTGGAGCTCAGGTTACTGGGGGATTACGTCGGGTGCCTGCGAGCGTGTGGTGCCGGAAGGGACCCGCGGTTCTTCTATCTGCACACCAATGGGGGACGGTGGATTCCCCGGCTGCCGAGGGCACCTCCCCCGGAGACTCCAACTTGGAAGGCTTTCCGACTATCGTCCGAGAACCCCGCCGTCGTGGCCTTACATCCGCTCGTGTTTGCAAGGTTGCGGCCTTATCGGCACGGCTTAGCCATGCCCTTCCACGAAACCCCTTGGGGGTCTCTATCCCCCGGACAATATAAAGTTCACCGTCACCTGGGTCTCCACCTCGACCGGCTGATCGTTCAGAACATAAGGCCGATAACGCCATTGGCGAACTGCGTCCATGGCTGCGGGCACCAGCATGGGATGGCCGCTGAGCACCTGAAGGTTTTCGATTCGTCCGTCGCGGCTGATCACAGCTCGCAAGATCACCGCGCCTTGAACGCGAGCCTGGCGGGCCAGAACCGGGTAGTCGGGTTGCACGCGGTGAACCAGGTTGCCTTCCATCATGTGCGAGACGCGCGTAAGAACAACCACCGGCGCGGGCTGAGGCGGGAGAGGGGTCAATCCGCTGCCAAGGAGGTTCGTCAGAGCGCTTCTCCCTCCGGGACCGCCGGTGCCACCCGGGACCCAAGGGCCGTTGCTCAGGTCTGGTGCCGGAGGAACTTCGGTTTCGTTAAGGTCCGCCACAACGCTGGGAATGCGGGCCGGCGTCAGCAGAGCGTCCCCCAACATGTTGCTGGGTACGCGATTCCGTGCTGGCTGAGAGACCGTGGGTGGTGGGCCAGGCGGCGGCGTGGGAGCGACCAGTTGCCCCATCAACAGCAACTTCGGCAACGCTTGCGTGTAGAGAAGGGGCAGCAGGAGGAGGCCACTCACGGCGAGAGCCTGCAGCACAAAGGACAGCAGAGTAGTCCAGCCCCGGTGAGATTGAGTGGACCATTGAGACTCAAACAGTGAATCGGCAAACATGGTGTGCTCCTCGGATCAGCGTTTGTCTCTATGGACACCGCTGCAGCCATCAACCGGCAGGAATTTTTGCGAATGTGGCAAAAGAAAGAGGCCGCGAGTCACGCGGCCTGACGGGAACCTTTCTGCAATCGAAGGTGTCGCCGAACTTACTTTGTCGGCGGCGGAGGGGTTGTCGTTTGCGGTCTGGTCGCTGCGGGAGCGGCGGGTTTAGCGGCGGCACCCGTGCCGGCGGGCTTGGCCTGCGATGATGCCGGTTTCGCCGGCGCGGGCACACCGGACTTCAAGTTGTAGGCCTCCACGATCGCCCTGGTAATATCCACGGAAGGAGCGGCCCACAGCACTGGTCCCTGCGGCCAGGGATTGGAGGTATCCACAATCACACCGAAGCCGGTGGTGCTGGCGTAGTTGACAATGACCGGAGCCATCTTCTGCAAGATGCGCTGGGCAATCTCGTTTTGCTGGGTTTGGGCATCGTCCCGGGCATCCTGTACGGAGCGTTCCAGCGACTTCTGTTTTTGCTCGATCTGCTTCACCAGACTGGCGCGGGCGTCGTCGGCGAGCTTGTCCCCGGAGGTGGTGAGCTGTTTCTTCAAGCTATCTACCTCATCGTTCAGTTTCTTCAGCTCGGTCTGTTTCGGCTCCAGCTTCTTGCTCAGGAGCTCGAAGTCGCGCTGGCCTTCATTGCTGGCGTAGATAGCCTGCTCGATGTTGATGGTGCCTATCCTTGACGTACCGGTAGGGGCGGGCTCGGGTGAAGCCGCCGTTGCGGGAGTAGGCGTGGCGCTGGGAGCTGCGGGCAAGGCAGAGTCTGCGTTGCCGGCTTGAGCCAGGGCAACCAGCGAACATGTGAATACGGTGGCCAGAAGAAGTCGAACGAACTTGGTTGTCATGGGATTACTTTGTACTCCTTGGAAATTTCCAGGAATTTTGTTCAGATCTTGTCACAGACAATGCCGGGGCGCGCTGCAATCAGCTACGCCAAGTGCCCAACCAAGGCAGACCAACGTCCCAGCGTCTCGCGCCCAGATCATTGGCGCCGAGACCACCCCGCACGGCTCGGTTGTCAGGGTGTGGATGTTGCTCATTATAGGAAGTATCCGGCCCTAGCGTCAAACGGTAGCAGTACTAGAACCGCGGCTTCAGGCTTTAGGCTTCAGGATCTAGGTCTCAAGTTCCAACCCATGAGCACTTACTCACGAACCCGTCGACGAAATCCCGTTGGTTCCTGAAGCCTGATGCCTGAGGCCGGAAGCCGCCCCTCTAGAACGTCGTCGCGACAGTGAACCGGAACGTCTTACGCGGCTCCCGCAACCGGTATTGAGGAGAGAACGCGTTTCTCGCTAACTGGAACGTGTAGTCTCCGGCAGCGCCCGCCGGGAACATGCCGCGAGTGATGGGAACGGGCGAATCCGCCGTCGTGTCCAGCCGCAGCGGATTGTATGCCCAATACACCCGGAAGGGCGCGTTGATGACTGGCAGAAAGACGGTCAACTGAAGACCGGTCGACATCCGGGGCGTCCAATTCGTGCCGCTCAACGGCGACAGGAACGGGGAAAAGGCTACCTTGCTTCCTCCGGTGCAGTTCAGAGCGATGTCCACCGTGGGACAACCGAAAACCGTGTTGTTGATGGTGTTGAGTTGTCCGCTCGCGATCTTCAACTGTGAGCCTCTCAGAATGGGCTCCACGCCGAAGTCGACGAAGGGCACCAGGGCAACTGGCCCGGCTATCGTGTAGCGATACTCGAAATTGGTAACCAGGCTCAGGTCGCCACCTGGAAACACGATTTGATCCAGCGGAACGGGTATGGTGTAAGCCCCTTGCAACGGATTGGCGGGGTTCTTGGGGACGACGGAGCCGTCGGGGTTGCGCAATTGAATCGAGGTGGTCGTCGGTAAGAAAGCAACCGGAGATATCGAGCGGATATCGAAGCCACGTAAATCGTTTTCACCCCCGTTGTAGAAGCGCTGGAAAGGGGGTGGCACCAGTCCGCCGTACCCGGTCAGGAAGGAACCGGTGATGTTCATGCCAAAAGTGTTGCGGTGCTTTTGCAAGGGAATAAAGTGTTTGTACTGCACGACGGGGCGAATCATCCGGACCGTCCCTCCCAGCCCCGAAATTTCGCTGGCTGCATAAAAGCTGGTGCCACTGTGAGGGAAAAGAGCTGCGTCCAAAGTATTCGACGAGAAGCTGGGAACGATCTTGCTGGTTACGATCCCATTAAGCGCATTGGGACCGCTGATTCCACTGAACGACAGGAAATTGAATAAGGTTTGCGACGCCGTGGTGGTGGCCACAATGGACGAATCGTCGAACTGGTAGCTGATACCCACCCGCTTGAAGGAGCGGTGCAGCGGATACGACAAGCTGAGACTAAAACCCTTGCTCGACTGGGTATAGTTCTGCAGGTTCTGCTGCAGGGCGGAGGGCAAGCTGATTTGCTGGCCGCTGAAGATAGCAGCCTGGCGCGCCTGGTCGTAAATGAACCTCCGTCCATAAACGGTGAAGCCAAACTGCAGCGGCCGGTCGAATAAATAGGGCTCGGTAAAGCCGAACATGAGGTCACGCTCGAGATTGCCGATATTGGCCTGCACCGTCAGGGTCTCGCCCTTGCCCATGAAGTTGTTGGTACTGTAGGTAAGTCCGATGAAGGAGCCTGCCAGGCCACTGACACCGCCACTTAAGCCAATACTATTCTTCCCCTTCTCTCTTACTTTGAGAAGCAGATCCACCGTGCCCGCCTTTTCATCCAAATGACGCTCGGTAACGCTGGGATCGTCGGGTTTCAGCTGATCGAAGAAACCCAGCTGGTTCAGACGTTGAAGGCTGAGTTCCCAAAGTCGCGAGTCATATACCTGCCCTTCCTCGAGCACAATTTCGCGCCGGATGACCTTGTCGCGCGTGGTGGTATTGCCTTGGAATTCGATACGCCGGACGAAGAACTTCTTGCCCTCGTCCACGTCGATATCGATCAGAATCAGTTTCTTGTCCTCGTTGAAACTAGTGCTGGGCACGGAGGTGAAGTTGATGTACCCCAGTTGGCCGTAGGCCTTCCCCAAGGCTTCCAGACCTTTTGCAATCTTGCTGCGGTCAAATACATCGCCGTCCTTGATCGGGAACAGGGCACGCAGGTACTTGGGGTTGGGAACGGCCTTGTTGCCCTTGAAATTAATCTCGCCCAGGCGGTAGCGGTCACCTTCCTCGATGGGCATGGTGATGTCCACCGCCTTGCCGGAACCGTGCTGAAGGAGGGGGACGTGAAAACCCTTGTGGCCGCTATCGCGGATGTTGGTCTTGGGTTCGTTGACCAGCACCTTGAAATAACCCCGGTTCTGGAACTCCGCCCGCACTCGTTCGGTATCTTCATCCAATTTGCTGGCGTCGTAGGTACGGGCAAAAAGGTTCTCCAGGAAAATGGAGTGCGGCACCCCTATCGGCTTGAGGTTCTTCATGGCGCCGCGCAAGGTGCGGGTCTTGACGTGCTGGTTTCCGGTGAAGCGGATGTTTCCGACTTTGACCTTTGGCCCCTCCTTCACCACGAACGTGATGCTGACAGCCGCTGGTGGGATAGGCCTAACTTCGGTGCGAATGGTGGAGAACTGCCGGCCGTGCTCGGCGAGCAATTCTTTGAGCACGACCTCGGCCCGCTTCACCTTGGTGGGATCGTACTGGCTCTCGACGGAGAGAGCTACTTTGGCCGCCTTGAAGCGGTCCAGCACATCGCTCTTGGAGACTGAGTTCAGGCCTTCGTAATTGATCTCCCGAATCGTCGACCGCTCCTTCACGTAGATGTGAATGACCCAGCCCCTGGGGGTTTCTTCGCGTTCGAAGCGAATATCTTCAAAGTACCCGGTGTTCCAGAGGGAATTGAAGTCGCGCTCAAGGGCAGCTTCGTCATACACATCACCCGGGCGGGTGAAGACGCGGGCTCGAATCGTCTCGGCGGGTATGCGACGGTTCCCATTGACTTCAATCCCGGCAATTACCGCCTGCTGTCCGGGGGCGAAGGAGCATAACAGGAAGACAACCAGCACAAAACCGAGAAATCCCCGCTGAGAGTTCTCGCAACACTCTTTGAATGAAGGAGATGGGTGGTTGCAAGGCGCACGGTTGCCGGGTGCGCGGCAATGCCTGCCCTTGGGGATCGCAGGGCTATCCTGATGAGAGCGCAGAATCTCCTCTACCTCAGCGACTGGGAGTATGGAAAACGGCAATTATACGGTAGTGCGGTGGACACCGTCCAAGAACTAAGCCTCACTTCCCTGTCGAGGCGGGCTGGAAGAGTTCCACCTCAACCAAGACGGAATAAAACGTGGCGGAGTTGCCCATGTCCGTAAGTTTTTGCGAGGTAAGGACATTAATGTTGCGCCCACCCGAGGAAAGCTTGGCCCAGTGAAGATGGGCGCTGACCACGCCTGGTGGCACGGCACCATCAACTCGGGCCCTCAACAGGACTTCGCCGCGGCGGTTAAACACCTTCACCGTGTCCCCGTCGCTGATTCCGCGGGCGCCGGCATCCACCGCGTTCAGCTCCAGCAAGCCTGATTCTTCCATGTTCTGTATGGCCGGGAGATTCGAGAATGTGGAGTTGAGGAAGTTGTCCGCCTTGCGAGCCAACAATTCGAGCGGAAAGGCCTGGGCCTGCTCGCTGTGTCGCGATTCGCCGGGCGGAGTGAATTGAACCGCGGGATCAAGCCCTTGAGACTTCAACGCCTCGCTATAGAACTCCGCTTTGCCACTGGCTGTGCCAAAGTCTCCTTCAGCAAACGGCAGGAAGGGCGCCGTCTCATAACACGTGGGGACAGCCGCCCTCGGCTGTCCGGCGGCGCGAAGCTCCGCGGCTGCTGCAAGATTGAGCCGGACGTGTCCTTCAGCTTCCAGCCGCTGCCGGTCGATCCCCTGCAGCCAGGGATGGTTCGACTTGAGTGCCGCGTCGATCATCTCGTCCACGGATTCGCGGAAACACTCATCGTGGAATCCCATGCGGTCAGCTAGGGCGCGAAACAGGTCAACGTTCGAGCGGCACTCGCCCAGTGGCTCGATGGCCTGATTCGACATCTGGAGAAAGTAGTGGCCGTACGCGCCCTGCAGGTCCTTGTGCTCGAAAAATGTTGTCGCCGGCAGGACGATATCGGCATAGTCCGTGGTATCGGTGAAGAACTGTTCGTGGACCACGGTGAACAGGTCGGGACGCTTCAAGCCGCGAATCACCGCATTGTGGTCGGGGCAAACCGCTGCCGGATTCGAATTGTAGACCAACAGCGCCTTAACCGGCGGATCGGGAGGTTGATTGAGAACCTTGCCGAGTTCCACCATATTGATGATGCGGGCAGGCCGGCCCAGAGCTTTGATCATCAGATCGGAGCGAGCCAGGGTCGCCTTGTCGAGTGCAAGCGCAAATGCCCCGCTGGTAGCGTACTGCAGACCGCCCCCCACTTCCTTCCAGGAGCCGGTAATGCAGGGCAGCATGGTGACCGCACGCATCGCCATGCCGCCACCTTCGGAACGCTGGATGCCGTCGTTCACCCGTATGACGGCAGGCCGAACCGTGGCGTACTCCCGCGCCAGCTTTCTGATATCAGAGGCCGAAATGCCGGTCCACTGGGCGACGCGCTCCGGCGGGTACTGTTGCACCTTCTCGCGGAGTTCCCTGAAGCCGATGGTGTGGTGCTCGACATAATCAGCGTCATGCAGGTTCTCACCGATGATGACATGCATCATGCTGAGCGCGAGGGCGGCATCGGTGCCGGGGTTGATCGGCATGTACCAGTCAGCACAGGCGGCAGTGCGGGTGCGGTAGGGATCGATGACTACCAGCTTTGCGCCCTGGCGGCGAGCTTCGACGATAAAGGGCCACAAGTGCACATTGTTACCGTGGATGTTCGAGGCCCACGCAATGATGTAGCGGGAATGTACGAACTGCTCGGGTTCAGTACCGAGCTTTACTCCAAGTACGGACTTTAGCCCTGCTTCCCCGGCCATTGAACAAATAGTCCGGTCCAGCTGCGACGCACCCAGGCGGTGAAAGAAGCGGCGGTCCATGGAGGCGCCGTTCAAGACTCCCAAAGTGCCGCCGTAGGAGTAAGGCAGAATGGCTTCGCTACCAAACTCAGCGGCGATCTGCTTGAAGCGGGAAGCGATTTCGTTGAGCGCTTCGTCCCAGGAAATGCGCTTAAATGCGCTGCGGAGCTCCGCTCCGCCCGGACGGCCGGGGGCGACCGTCCCCACACGAGCCGTGTCCGGCCCCTTAGGAGCGATTCTCCGCATTGGATACAGCACGCGGTCGGGCGAGTACACCCGATCCAGATATTTGGCCACCTTCGCGCACAGGAAGCCGCGAGTCACGGGATGGGCCGGATCGCCCTGGATCCTGGTCGCACGACCGTCGTCTATCGTGATCAGGACTCCGCAAGCATCGGGACAGTCGTGCGGACAGGCGGCGTGGATAACCTTCTTCACAGATCTTTGATTATAAGGTCAACTGGTCGGGGAGTGCAGGCGAGTCGCTTGGGGTCAAACCGTGCGCCCTGCACAGGCTCCCGAGGCCCAAGCCCACTGGAAGTTGAATCCGCCAAGGTGGCCGGTGACGTCAACCACTTCGCCGATGAAGAACAGGCCGGGCACTTTGCGGCTTTCCATCGTCTTGGCTGAAAGTTCGTCGGTGTCCACTCCGCCGGCAGTCACCTCGGCTTTGGCGTAGCCCTCGGTACCGGCTGGACGGAATTCCCAGTGATGGGCGCGGCGTTCCAGGTCGGCGAGGGCATGAGTGATGAACGAAGAAGGAGCGTTAAGCTCCAGCCAGCGATCCGCCAAGCGGCTGGGCAAGAACTCGCGGAACGTAGACTTCAGCGCCTTGAGGTTGCGAGGAGTCGCGGGATCATTAAATGGAGCAATCACATCTCTCCCCGGGGCCAGATCGATGACGACCGGCGCAGGCGGCTTCCAGTAAGAGGATATCTGGAGGATGGCTGGGCCGCTGAGTCCGCGGTGGGTGATGAGCATCTTCTCCCTAAACTGGGCACCGTTGCAGGAGGCAATTACCTCGGCAGACACGCCGGCGAGGTCGCAGTAGCGGCTGCGATCTTCCGCGGTCAGCAGCAGCGGAACGAGTGCCGGCCAGGGCTCTCGAATCTTCAATCCAAACTGACGGGCCAGGTCGTAACCGAAGCTGGTGGCACCCATCTTAGGGATGGACAGGCCACCGGTGGCAACGACCAAGGCAGGAGCTCGAAACTCGCCGCGCGTCGTGCGCAGAACAAACTCTGTGGTCCTCGTGACCTCGTGCACTGACACTCCACACAAGATGCTGACCCCGGCGGCGCGGCATTCGTCTTCGAGCATTTGCAGAATGTCCTGGGCCGAGCGGTCGCAGAACAGCTGACCTAGGGTTTTCTCGTGGTAAGGAATGTTGTGCTTTTGCACGAGCGCCAGGAAATTGCCAGGCGTGTAACGAGCCAGTGACGACTTGGCGAAATGCGGATTGCCAGAGAGAAAGTTTTCGGGCCGGCAGTGAATGTTGGTGAAGTTGCAACGGCCGCCGCCCGAGATGAGGATTTTCTTGCCGCAGCGGTCGGAGTGCTCCAGAACTGCCACGCGGCGTCCGCGCTTGCCAGCCTCAATGGCGCACATCAGGCCGGCGGCGCCGCCACCGAGGATGACGACATCAAACTTTTCGGTCATACAAAGTAAAGGCACCCGGCGTTACCGGATGCCAGCTCAGAAACCGAAGAAACTCCAGACCCCTCGCTTTGCTCGGGATGACGGCTGCGGGCTCTGAGCCTGCCCTGAGCAACTGAGCAGAGCGAAGTGGCCGAAGGGCCCGCAAAACGCCGTCACTTGATCTCCATCACTTCCTTCTCTTTGCCCTTGCTCATGTCTTCCATCTTCTTGATTTCGTCATCGGTGAGTTTCTGGATCTCGTCCATGGCCCGCTTTTCTTCGTCCTCGGTGATCTTCTTGTCCTTCAGTGCCTTCTTGATGGCGTCGTTGCCGTCACGGCGGATGTTGCGGACGGCGGTGCGGTGGTCCTCGAGGACCTTGTGCAGGTGTTTCACCATGTCCTTGCGGCGTTCTTCGGTCAAGGGCGGAACAGGCACGCGGATGATCTTGCCGTCGTTCATGGGGTTCAGACCAAGATCGGCGGTGCGAATCGACTTCTCGATAGCAGCCAGAGAACCGGGATCGAAGGGCTGCACGGTGATGAGCTGGGCCTCGGGCGCGTGCACCTGGGCGATCTGATTGAGGGGCATCTGTGAGCCGTAGTAGTCGATGCTGACTGCATCCAGCATGTGGACATTGGCGCGCCCGGTTCGGGTAGCGGCCATAGCCTTGCGGAAGTCCTCGACCGCCTTGTCCATGCGAGTTTTGAGTTGGACGTAAGTATCTTTGAGGCCGGGAATCGCGGCCATACTAGCTTGAGCCATGATCAGCTCCCCAGGAAATTAGTTATCAAAACCGTGAATTATAAACCCATTCTGGCCGCAGATCTTCGCTGAGAACGCAGAAAGTAGCCGGCGAGTCTGAAATTGGATCTGCGTTGATCTGCGTTGATCTGCGTTGATCTGCGTTCATCTGCGGTGAAATGCAGTTACGCGCTCACCAGCGATCCCACCTTCTCGCCGGTCACGACTTTCTTGATGTTGCCGTGCTGATTGAGATTGAAGATGATGATCGGCAGATTGTTGTCCTTGCAGAGCGAGATGGCGGTTGAGTCCATCACCTTCAAACCCTTCTTCAGCACATCCATGTAGGTGATCTGGGTATACTTCTTGGCGTCTTTGACCAGCATGGGATCGGCGTTGTAGATGCCATCCACCTTGGTGGCCTTCAGGATCACGTCCGCTTTGATCTCCATGGCCCGCAGGGATGCGGCGGTGTCAGTCGAGAAATACGGATTGCCCGTGCCCCCGGCAAAGATCACCACTCGGCCTTTTTCCAGGTGGCGAATGGCGCGGCGCCGAATGAAAGGTTCTGCCACCTGGTTCATCTCGATAGCAGACTGTACGCGGGTGTAGACACCCTGCTTTTCCAGTGCATCCTGCAAGGCGAGAGCATTGATCACCGTGGCCAGCATGCCCATGTGATCAGCGGAAACCCGATCCATCTCCCGCGCCTGCTCGGTTACCCCGCGGAAGAAGTTGCCTCCGCCCACGACGATCGCAATCTGGATGCCCAGCGAATGCACATCCGCGAGTTCGGCTGCAATCTCGTGGATGCGCACTGTGTCCACACCGAATCCCTGATTGGCGGCAAGAGCTTCGCCGGAGAGCTTCAGGAGAATGCGCTTGAAGATGAGAGTAGTCATGGATTCAGTTCTCAGTTCGCAGACATTAAAAAAAGGCGCCCCTGGCGCCCTTAGGTTACTCAGCCTGTTGCTCAGGCTTGCTGATGGCGATAGTCTCGCCCACGTCGCCCACTTTGAATCGGGCGAAGCGGCGGACGGAAATGTTCTCGCCCAGCTTGCCGATCTTGGTGGCGATAAGCTGCGCGATGCTGATCGTCTGGTCCTTGATGAAGGGCTGCTCGTAAAGGCAAACTTCCTCGTAGAACTTGCTCATCTTGCCTTCGACGATCTTCTCGACCACCTGAGGCGGCTTGCCGGTAGCGGCAGCCTGGGCGCGATAAATGTCCTTTTCACGCTCGAAGGCTTCGGGCGTGACGTCTTCCTTGCGTACGAACTTGGGATCGCTGGCGGCGATGTGCATGGCGATGTCGTGCACCAGTTCTTTGAAGTCCTCGGTGCGGGCGACGTAGTCAGTTTCGCAGTTGACTTCCACAATCACGCCGATCTTGCCGCCGGCATGGATGTAGTGGGCCACGGAGCCTTCGCTGGTGACGCGCGTCGCTTTCTTCGCTGCCACCGACACACCCTTCTTGCGCAACCATACGACCGCCTGGTCCATGTCGCCCTTGGCCTCGGTCAAAGCCTGTTTGCAGTCCATCATTGGAGCCCCGGTTTTCTCCCGGAGCTCCTTCACTTGCGTCGCAGAAATATTCACAGTCGATGTGCTCATTGCTAAGAATCTTCCTTTACCCTAACAAACTTTGACCCGCGCCGGACGACCCGCGCGGGTCTGATTCCCTCAGGGGCTAAAGCCCGGATCTTGTCTGGCCCACTCCGGCACCCTTCAACCTCGCTCAGGGCAGGCTCTTCAAGACGCGCCCTTCCCGCGGTTCCTAGTATGCCTGTTGCTCGATTTCTTCCGAGGCGTCCGCCGCAGGTTCCTTGGCGGCGGGCTGTTTGCGAGTGCCTGTGCCCAGCACATCCTCCATGCTGATGTCTTCGGAACCGGCGTCAGCTTCCGCTGAGATTTCCGCGACGCCTTCGGCAGATGCCTCTGCACCCATTGCCGCCTGCTGGGCGGCGTCGGCTGCGCTGGCCAGGTCAGCCACTTGCTTGTCAGTCATGAGCTGAGCGCCTTCCGCAACCGAATCGGCTATCTTGGCGGCGAACAGGCGAATCGCCCGCAGCGCATCGTCGTTGCCGGGAACTACATAATCCACTTCGCTGGGGTCGCAATTGGTGTCCACAACGGCGACCACCGGAATGCCCAGCTTGCGCGCCTCGCGCACCGCGATCTGTTCTTTGTTCGAGTCGATCACAAAGACTGCGTCGGGCAGCCGGGTCATGTTCTTGATGCCGGCCAGGTTCGCCTGCAGGTGCTTGCGCTCCCGCTCGAGCTTGATGACTTCCTTCTTGGGCAACAGTTCGTAGCGGCCATCGGTGGCCATCTCGTCGAGTTCTTTCAGCCGCTTCACCGACTTCTGCACCGTCACCCAGTTGGTGAGCAGCCCGCCCAGCCAGCGTTGATTGACGTAGAAACCGCCACAGCGCGTTGCTTCTTCTGCAATTGCGTCCTGCGCCTGGCGCTTGGTACCCACGAAGAGAATGATCTTCCCTTCGGCGGCCAGGTCCTGCACGAATTTCGAGGCCTCTTTGAACATCTTGAGCGTCTTCTGCAGGTCGATGATGTAAATCCCGTTGCGCTCGCCGAAGATGTATTCCTTCATCTTGGGATTCCAGCGCTTGGTCTGGTGCCCGAAGTGGACGCCCGCTTCGAGCAACTCCTTCATGGTGATGTTAGCCAATCAACCTCCTTATTTGGTCTGCATCGGCGGCTCACCTTGCGGCTGCCCCCGATTGCCATTCCCGTCCCCGCACCTCCAGGCACGGGAAGAATTGAACACATAAAACCAGCTTCTAGCTATTAGCTCCTAGCCGTCAGCTAAACCCAAAGAACCTAGCGCTTGCTGTACTGGAAGCGCTTTCTGGCGCCCTTCTGTCCGTACTTCTTGCGTTCCTTCGAGCGGGAGTCGCGGCTCACCAGACCTTCGGTCTTGAGCTTCTTGCGCAGCTCAATGTTGAACAACATGAGAGCCCGCGCAATTCCCAACTTGACCGCATCGGCCTGACCGTTGACACCGCCGCCCGTAACTCGGGCGATGACATTGAACGCAGCAGCCGTCTCACTCGAGACCAGTGGTTGCTTCGCACTGACCCGCTGCGACTCGGTCACGAAATACTGCTCAAAAGGGCGTCCATTGACCTTGAAATCGCCGCTGCCCGGACGCAGATAAACCCGCGCGATCGCCGACTTGCGGCGCCCCGTCCCGTAGTATTGAACCAATTCTGCCATTTAGCTCTCAGCACTCAGCCGTCAGCTTTCAGCCAACCCGGTGCTTTCACCTTTCCAAGAATTGCGGAACCCACAAAATTTACGCCCGCGTTGCCAGGGCCAGCGCTTCCGGCTTCTGGGCTTCGTGGGGATGTTTCTCCCCACGGTAAACTTTCAGCTTGCTGATCATTTGCTTCCCCAGTTTCGACTTGGGGAGCATCCGCAGGACCGCCTGCTCGACGATCAACTCCGGCTTCCGGTCAAAGCGCTTGCGGAACTCTTCCGTCCTCAGACCGCCGGGGTAGCCAGTGTAGTGCTGATACACCTTCTGCTCCGACTTCATGCCGGTGGTCTTCACCTTGTCGGCATTGATCACAATCACGTGATCGCCGGTATCAAGAAAAGGCGTGTACTTCGGGTTTTCTTTGCCCATCAAAATGCGGGCGACTTGTGACGCGAGACGGCCGAGCGTCCGCCCGGAAGCGTCGACGACGTACCACTTGCGCACAATTTCCCCCGCTTTGGGGAAATAGGTAGACATGCAAAATCTCCCAGAAAATAAAAAAACGCAAAAGAAGACCGCTGAGTAACCTCGCAAGCGCTGAACGCGCAGGGCTATCAGGCGGGCAACCGCAGGACTGCTAAAGACTTAAAGATAACTTAGGGCGCGGCGGAATGTCAATGAAAGCGCTCCAGCATCTGGTGGCTGGTCCGTTTCGCTGAAGTAACCTCTTCCAAACCGGCCCATTGCGAGCGCCAAATATGGGTTCCATTATTCATACGCCAGGGCCTCAATCGGGTCTTTCTGAGCCGCCTTGAATGCTGGATACAGTGCGCCCAGAAGAGCACCGACAATGGCGATTGCGGTTGCCTTCGCGATCCAGCCTCCAGTGACAACCACCCGCAAGGTGGATTTTTCGTTGATACCAGCCCGTGCCGCCAGGCTGAACAAAATACCCACTACGATCCCGCCCAGGGCCAGCAACACCGTCTCCCGCAGAACCACGTTCACAATGTAAAACTTCGACGCGCCCATGGACTTCAGGATTCCGATCTCCCGGGTCCGCTCCATGACCGCGGTGTACATAGCCTGGAAAATCACGATGAAACCGATAATCACTGAGATCGCAATCACAAAATCGATGAACTTGGAGACACCCGGGTAGTTGCTGGTGGTCATCATGGAGAGGTAGTAGCCCATCGAACTCACGACATACTTATCCATGCCCGCTTTCTTGATCTCATCCACCACGAGGTCGGCATTGGCCGGATTGTCCAGCTTCAGATAAAAGAGCGTGGCCTTGCCTTGAGCGCCAATCAGGTCCTGCATCACGCCGATGTGCAGAAACTTGCGCGCGCCCTTGCCGGGTGCGACGATCCCGGCAACCCGGAACTTGTTGTTCAAAATCTCGATGCTGTCACCGGCCTTCACGTGGTGCGGCCGGGCGTAGATATCATCAACCAGGCAATCATCGGGGACCTGCATCGGGCCACCCTGCAGGTACTCGAAGGGGCCGGAGAGTTCCTGATAAGTCTTGGGATCGATGCCGGCGATCATCTCAATCGCGCCATGGGTGGAGACGCTTTGAACCACCGGTGCGACGGTCACCACGTGGGGCAGTTTGGCCAGGATGCCGCCGATCTTGATCGACATCGGTGAGCCGGTCAGGCCAACGATGAACGAGGAGCCCGGCGGCATGACGATCACATCCGCGCCGATGCCCGCTTGCCTCTGGCGGGAATCGCTCAGCAAGCCGAGGCACAGGCCAACGATCAGCAGGATCAGCGTGACTTCCAGCGCGATCGCCACAATGCTGATCAGCGACCGCATCGGCCGGTGCGCCAGGTTGGCGACAATCATTTTGTTCATCATGAAAAGCGGCTCCTGGCTCTTAGCTCCTAGCTCTCAGCTAAACCCGAACCCAAAGTGCCCAACGAGCGATTTTACCGGCTGCTGTTCTGCGGACCTGCTGCTGAACCGCTCTCTGGCTTGTCCAGGTGTACCACCTCGACGCCGGGTGGCTGTTCCAGCACGAACTTGTCGTCCGGAAGCGGCTGGTTGAGCTGCAGCTTCACCGTGGTCAGAGTAATGTCGTACTCCTCTTGTGGCCGCGCGATTTCAATTTGCCAAGGGAAGTTTATCCCATCCTGATTGCGGTAGTCTTCGTAGATTGCGTTGGTGGCCCACTCCCCGTGCTCGTCGTACAGGAGTTGCCGATGGGGCAGCAGGTCAGTGCGACTGTAGACGATCTTGCGGGCAAGGAACCAACCGTGGTCTCCCTTGGCGATCACGTCGATGACGTAGTCGGCTTGCTGCATCTTATGCCCTTTGGCATCGACGACGGTCTGGGTGTCATTCTCCAGCACGGCAATTTCATTTTGCGGATCAATAGCCCGAATGAGCAGGGCATCGTAGATATGTTGCGGGCGCAAATTCTCCAGAGGTCGGGAGACATTGTGGGTCGCAATGTCGTTGCGACCGATCATGAACCGGTTCTTGGGCGGAATCCAGAGCTTGAAGTCGCGGCCGTCGCTCACCATATCGAATGCGGTGTTGCGGACGAGGGGGGTCAACCCGATCATGCGCAGCATGGACGGCTTGCGGAGAAGTACGTATCCCCGGATTTGTTGGTATTCAATGACTTTGCCCTTCTTCACTCCCCCCACGTTGGTATCGATATCGACCGTGGCCTGCATGCTCT
>JAIQFW010000022.1:0-996 GCA_020073105.1 Terriglobia bacterium | reverse complement strand
CTGAATCTGCGCGGCTTGGGCATTGACGGAGTCGATCAGCTCCTGTTGGGTGGCCGTCTTGAGCGGCCCAACAGTGGGCTGTTCCACCTTGCGGGAACGAAACAGGCAGCCACTGAGCGGTAGAACCGCCAGCAAGACCAGGACAGCCCGATATCGAAAAAGAGACGGCATTAGTGTGTCTTGATTCCCAATTCTAAATGGGGATTCGCTGAAGACACGAGTATACCCAAGGCTTCAGGCTTCAGGCTTCAGGGCTTCAGGCTTCAGGGCTTCAGGCTTCAGGGCTTCAGGGCTTCAGGCTTCAGGGCTCCAGGCTTCAGGCTTCAGGCTTTAGGCTTCGGGCTTCAGGCTTCAAGCCTCCGGGCCAATTTTCAAGCTCACACAAGAACCATAATGGAACGGATACGTAAGAGTCGTTGAGTCCGGGTGATGAAGATCACATCTCTGCTCTACGGAACAACCTAGGTTATTTCAGGAGGCTGTCATGAGCAGTACCTATCGGGATCTAAGAGTGTGGCAGATGGCGATGAGACTGGTTCTCGACATCTATCGTCGCACACAAACCTTCCCGCGGGAGGAAACATATGGTCTTACCGTGCAACTTAGGCGAGCGGCGGTTTCAATCGCTTCTAACATCGCTGAAGGCAAAGGCCGCTCCTCAGACAAAGAGCTCTTGCACTTCCTGAGCACCGCAAAAGGGTCTCTATTCGAGGTGGAAACACAGCTCATGATTGCTCGGGACCTCGGATATGTGGACACCGCGCACAGTGAATCTTTGCTACGGCAAACCTCTGAAGTAGGTCGACTACTAAACGGTCTGATGAAGGCGTTCCGCGATGCTGCCTGAATCTCACTGGCTTGAAGCCTGACGCCCGAAGCCCGAAGCCGATTGTCCTCTCACTATTTTTCGGTAGGCCGCCACATTGCGGTTATGCTCTTCCAGGCTGCGCGCGAAGCGGTGACGGCTGTTGCCATCACTGACAAAGTAGAGGTAGT
>JAIQFW010000217.1 GCA_020073105.1 Terriglobia bacterium | reverse complement strand
CCGCCTCCTTCAGGATGGCAATGATCTGTTCTTCGTTAAAGCGACTCTTGCGCACGACTCCTCCTCTCTGGCCCTGAGCGGGCCATCCTAAATGGAGAAGTCACATTTCCGCTGGACTACTTTTCGGGGGGCAGGTCAAGGGAGCGATCACTTATCGCAATCATTTCACAGAAAGACGATGCGATTCGCTCTCTTAACGACAGGCCGAAACGCACAGCGGCGGAACAACATCATTACGAAAAGGCGAAAGCGGCGCTAGATAAACTCGGCACAGATGCGGTCAAAGCTCTTCGGCACTTGCAAACGCAGGGAAAATTGACCTTCGGATTCTATAACCCCCAAGCTATTCCAGAGGCCATGACGGGTGAGCAACTCCATAACGTGTACCGAGCGTGTGCCGTCGAGGGGCTTGTCTCGCAACAGGAGCATACCGGAAGCGGAGAAAGAACATTCGAGATAGCTCCTACAATGGTAAATGCGCTAAATGAATTGCTATATAAGGATTAGGTGTTTCGACTCGGCTTTAGCGCGGTCATTTCTGCGGTGGGATTAACTTCTCAGGCTTCCGCTTGCTGATCTTCACGTTCTCCCGCTTCATGGGCTTCGACGCAAGAAGGTTCTGCACGATCTCCTCGAACTTTGCGCGGTCTACTTTAAGCGATTTCTTCGCCATAGCGTGATTTTCGTAAGTCGTTGAAAGTGGTAAAAAGTGGTTTCGCTTTCCAAAAAAAGAGTGCCTGCAAACTGCTCAGGCTCAAGCGTTCACGCGGTTTTCCACTTTTCCCTGTGGATCATTCCTGTTTCCACAGTTGACAGCCTTGCTAGTATGCCGCGCACAGTGGCGGAGGAGACGAGCAAACCGCTAGGCTCAGCGGCCTTAAAAGCCGCCAAACTCCTGACCCGAGTTTTGTGGGTTCAACTCCCATCTCCTCCGCGCCCTTGGAAAGGAGCCGCTCCGTGAAAAGCGACACCCAGGAAATAGTACGCCGATTCGCTGCCCTGTTTCTAGAGCAGCATGATCGAACTCGAAAACTTGCAAGCGTCCATCTGCTGTTCATTGATGCGTGCCAGTCGGGAGCCTCACCAGAAGCTCTCGCCGCCGCCGCTCAAGCAGTTCGAGAAGTGCTTTATTCTCTCGACGCATCGTATGACAAAGCGCAAGCAATCGCCGACGAAATTGAGCCTCGGTAATTTCCTTCTCGGGCCGGGCCTTCTGTCCGGCCTTTTTCTTTGCCCTGTCACGGCTGGGCTTAATTGTCACTTCCGCCCCCTTGATGCGTCAAATGCATAATCGTGCGTTTACACAAGCTTGCGCCGTTTGTTCGCCGGGAACACGGGCAACTCGGACATTATCGGATCGTGGAAGCTTGTTACGTGTCCGGTGACACGTCGCCAGCTCCGCCAGTTTCCTGGAATCCCCCTTTCTGACAAAACATCTAACAAAGCATTTACCTCGGGATGACATCTCGGACAGCAGGTTGGACTACACGATTGGGATGGTGGGGCCGAATTGAAGGGAAGCCATGCCAAACTGGACGATCCGCATGCTTTTACTGGTTTGCTTTGCGTTGGTGGTTCCAGTAAGTCTGGCAGGGCCACAAACTCAAGCTCAGACGTTCCACACCTTCATCACGGTTGACGTGCCTCAAGCTCTCGGTACCGTCGCCACTGACATCGATGATGCTCGCGACATCGTCGGGTTCTACGTCGATTCGGCCGGCGTTCATCATGGATTTGTTGATGTCAACGGCAGGATCAGCACCGTCGATGTTCCGGGTTCAACGGGGACACTGGCCTACGGCATCAGCCCGCAATTCAACAACATTGTTGGATGGTACACGGATTCGAACGGGATGCAGCATGGCTTCGTGCTCAGCCAAGGGCGATTCTCTAGAATTGATGTCCCCGGCGCGATCCAGACTAATGCGTTCTCCATTTACGACTTCGTTAATATTGTGGGTGCCTTTCGGGACAGCCAAGGGGTTGTGCACGGTTTCCAATATTCTCTTTCAACCAAGAGCTTTACCACCATCGATTTCGCTGATTCGACGCTCACCGAACTATTCGGCGTCACCGGATTGGGATTTGAGGTCGGAGTCTATCGTGACTCATCGGGGGTCGAGCATGGGTTGCTTAGGGATCGAAATGGTCAGACCACCAAGCTCGACTTTCCCGGGTCTGCGATCACTGCGAACGAGAAAATCACTCTCACGGGCTTCGAGATAGTCGGATTCCACGGCGCAAGCGCAGCCGGTCCTTTTCATGGCCACTTCGGTCCCGCATCCGGGACACTCCAAAACGTGGATTTCCCGAACGCGACTGACACGCGTTGCCTCGGCGTCAACGACCTTGGTGAGATCGTGGGCCGCTACACCGACACTCGTGGTGTCATCCACGGTTTCTTCGCGAAGTGATCGCCTTTACACTCACAACTGGTCAATGAGTGAAATCGCCTGTGGGTGTTGAAAAAGGAACCAAGGCAGTAATTTCAGTGAATTTCAGCGTCTACGGCGAACGAACATTCAATAACTTACGAACGAACTTCGGACGTGGAAACACTCTGAAAAGAGTTTTTCAACACCCACTCCTGTTTACAACAACTATCCCCCTGGGCCGACCCTGCTCCTCGTCACTGTGGGTAGTGATTGTGGTCATTGCCTTGACGGTACGACCGATTTACCTTCTCTTCAGCTAATGCTCATAAAGCCGGACGATATTTGCTCGCGGGAGGCTTGACAATGACTCCCACTCGGCGTGAATTCCTCCAAAAAACGATCCGTGCGGCTGCCAGTCTCTGCGCAGCAAGCACACTCCCGCCGCATACCGATGGAGCGACAAAACTGGCCATGCCGCTCCGAACATTGGGCCGCACCGGCTTTGAGACATCCGTCATCGGGATGGGCTTGGCCCCCTTAGGTTTAGGTGGTTATTCGTCCGAGGAGTTTGAGGCCACTACTTCCACAGCAATCGCTGAAGGGGTCAATTACTTTGACGTCCAACCGAACTACGGCCAAGCTGAGAGCTACTTTGCACCCATACTCCGCCGCTACCGTGAACGCATCTTTATTGTGACCAAGACGTTGGAAACACACCGGGACAGTGCGCTACGGGCCTTAACTGCGAGTCTGGGCCAGTTAGCGGTTCCGCGTGTCGATGCGATCTTCATCAATAATATCGGCATGTATGACCTAGACCAACTGTTTAAGCCCGATGGTGTGCTGGCCGCGCTCAAGGAACTACGGCGCCGCGGCAAAACGCGCTTTCTCGGTCTGAGTGGCCACATGGGCGCGAGTCATTTTGTGAAAGCGCTCGAAACTGGCGAATTCGACATCGTTATGGCGCCGTTCAATTTTGTCGATCGTCACACTTACAGCTTCGAACGGGACATCTTGCCAGTCGCCGCGAAACACGAGGTTGGCGTTGTCGGCATGAAGGTGTTAGGGGGTGCAGTCGCCCTCAACTACGAGACCCGAGAACAAAAAGCTGCTATTTCCGCCGTAGACCATACGCGCGCGATCCGTTACGTACTTGGATTGCCTGGCATGTGCTCCGTCGTGATTGGATGCAAGAACAGAGCCGAGGTCCTTTCGGCGGTTCGCGTTGGGCGGGAATACCAACCACTCAGCGCAGGTGAGCTGGCCGCCTTAGAGGTGCGAGGCAAACAGTTGGCAGCACAGTGGGGCAAGCATTATCCCGAAGACTAGGTGCGAGGACATTCACAATCCAGGTTTGGAGCGGCCTCCTATCAATCGTTTACGCATTCACGCTGCTGGGAGGGTGTGCGTGGCCCCGGATAGTTGGCGTTAAATCCCGTGGGTGTTGAAAAAGTCCGTGATCGGAAGGAACTCTTCGCCCCGATTATCGCTGCAATTGAGTTTTTCCCCTCCACTTCAGCTAAGAGGCGGCTTCCATAGTAGGTGTTACCTGTCGGCTGAGGAATCGCACCAGTCGCTTGATGTTCTGGGCCACCGCTGCCAGGAAGAACTGCTCCCGCACGAACTTCAGTCTGCGCACGCGCAAGCGGTGCAATCCGATCTCGTGCCCAAACCTTGCCCCATGAATATAGAACCTGCACCTTCTGCCCCGGAACCAACTCTGAACACTTGTGCCTAAGCCTGAACCCACTGCGGCTAGCGTCAAGAAGTTCCCCTTCCACCATCCATGACGGATTCATTAGCTGCAAGGACAGAGAACCGGCGGCTGCAAGCCGCTCCTCTCTGCGATGCCCACCACCTCGGTACGGAGTTTCCTTTGTGTTGTCCAATAGCCTTCGTCGTGGTTTGACGATAACCTCTACTAGATCCGCCGTGCGCGATGACGTAAGAGTGTTTCTTGTTACGAAATCCGGACAGAGTGGAGCCCTTGCCACTTTAGAGGTGGTTCAACAAACCACCGCTTGTAGTGGAAGGGTAGAAAAGGACGAGCCCTGTCAACAACGCCGCGAGGGATGCCGATCTCTCGGCAGATGTGCCGACATCCCGGCATGTTGCACTTGGATAAACAGACGATTAGACCAGGGATTGCGTCTGAGACCGGTATGGACCTTGGCTTGCTAATCCCAGGTTCTAATGCAGGCTTGTCGGACACGATTTTCGTCATCCGCTGCCCATATTGCCTGGCTGGATTGGACTTCCGGCCGATGATGGCCCACAAGGACGGGCGATTTGTGTGCCGAGACTGTGGGCACACAGTGCGTCCTGGAGAGTCGAGGCGCGGATGCACCTGTCGAACGTGCCTGCGATCACGGCAATGCCACCCTAGTGGGCTCGCGAGCCTCACCTGTTAGTAGCCAAATGAGTGGAATGGTGAGGCGGTTGACAACATCCCGGGTAGTTCAAACGCACCAGTCTGCCGGTGGCCTGTCCACTTGCCAGAAGTTTTCCGGGCTGTCGAACGCTACCCCCAGCAACCACGACCCTGTCTTAACCATGGGGATGGCACCCACCACGCGGGCCTTCTTGCTCGCCCCACTTGAAATCAATTTCACGACTATCGGCGTTTCACTGTCTAATGGTCTGTGAACGATAACGCCGCAACCCTGTGCGTTGACGACCGCCGTCTGGCATTCTTCACGAAAGTTACATGTCGGATCAAGGCTTGCGATTTCAACCGGAATCTGCAGTGATAGGCGGGTACTGCGTCTCGCATCCTTCTTGAATTTCCCCACTTGGGTCTCCCCCTTTGTCGAACCGCTCACCTCGGTAACAGAACAACGGGCGGAGAGATTACCCTAACATCACAACCAGATAACAGGCTAGCTGGCGTTGGAAGGTCAGCTGGCGTAATCATGCGTTCTCGCAAGCCTGGGCCGTTTGTTCGCCGATCTTGAGGGTCAATGAGTGAAATCGGGATGTTACGCCAGTTGATCAACCCTCGCCCTGCACTCCTTAATACCGTCAGGCCCACATTGGCCGGCTTCGCGTGGTATCTATACTAGCCTGCACACGAACTTAGGGCGGGACTGGCCAGGCTCGGAGGCTTGGCGCAGCTCGGCACGCCATTCCTTTGGCCTCATCCGTGCTTCATAGCTTTCGCAGAACGGCGGGGCATCGGCTTCTCCAGGGAAGAATCGAGCCTCATTTTGGGGTAAATACATGGCTTTTCCCACCGTCGATTGTGTGTGTTTCCAACAACCTAAAGCCGTAATGGGTTCCCGCAGCCATTGGGCTGGTGACTTAAGCCATACCACGCGAGCTTGCAAGTCAAGAACTTTACCCAATTGTGAAAAAACTTTCAGATATGGGAGTTGAGGCCTCAAGACCGGGCATTCTGCCAGGGTGGGCGTACGGTTCGCGGACCGTCCCAACCGGATACCAACACACGCGCCTCACGATTTGTATTTGCGTTGTTCTCGGCATCCTGCGGATGAACGCATCCGACCTTCCTGCATCTTGCGCATCCGTTGGAGCGGAGCAGACTGCAAATTCTGCATCCTCGACTTCGCACACTGCTCGAGGCTCCGAAGAAAAAACAGAGAAATCCGGCAGGAATGATGTTGACTGCATTGGGCAGCGGAACACGGGCAAAGGCGTGAATCTTTACTCTCTCGAGAGGGAGCGATCTCTTGGACAGGCGATGGCCGCCGCGTTTGATAGCCAGACTAAATTCGTCACTGATCCGAATATCCGCGGCTACATAAACCGTTTAGCCCAAAAAGTGGTGCGCAACTCAGACGCTCAGGTGGCCTTCACCGTCAAGGTCATCGATTCCCCAAATGTCAGAACCTTTGCCCTGCCTGGCGGCTTCCTTTACGTCGACAAGGGATTAATCATGGAAGTCGATAGCGAAGCGGAGCTAGCCGGTCTGATGGCGCACGAGATCGCACACGTCGCGGCGCGACACGCAACTCGCCTGGCTACGCGAAAATACACCTGGAACGTTATCTCGATTCCACTGACATACATCGCCGGCCCTGCGGCGCTCGGAGCCAAACAAATAGGGCTGAACGGAGGTCTTCCTCAAATCCAGTTCACGACCACCAGCCAGCAGCAGTACGCGGGTCAGACCTATAGCCAGATTGGAGCCAACTCCTGGCTGCCCTCCAAGGAGTACAGCAAC